>NZ_JBHSDI010000010.1:0-360959 GCF_042651045.1 Marinobacter lacisalsi | reverse complement strand
TTTAAAGCCCAGGTTGTAATCACGCTGCGTGCGCTTCTTCCGGGTGGGAGTATCGTTGCCCATCTGCTCATTCTCCAGATGACAACGTATTTCAGGACGGGACAGGGCCAACAAAAAAGGCAGCCGAAGCTGCCTTTCTGGTCATGCGGTCTGCTATCAGATAGCGACTACATTGTCCGCCTGAGGGCCTTTCTGGCCGTCGCTGACGCTGAATTCAACCTGCTGGCCTTCTGCCAGAGTCTTGAAGCCGCTGCCCTGGATGGCGCTGAAGTGAACGAAGACGTCCGGGCCGCTTTCACGAGTGATGAAACCAAAGCCTTTTGCTTCGTTGAAGAACTTGACCGTACCGGTAGTGTTAGACATATAAATAATCCTGAAATCAATATTTTGAGTTGCCGCCAGTACATCTGAATGATGCCCGGTCAGCGGTGTGCGGAAAAAATTATGAGGACTCGAAAACAGGACGGTGTACTACCAGTAACAACCAGTGAGGCGCCATATTCTTGAAGCTCGTAACACATCTTTTCTACGTCCCTACAATAACCCATTCCCCCACGATTACCTAATGATATTTACAGCGACCCGACGAAAGCTGTCATTAGCAACCTCTGGCCACCCCCCCAACCGGGATCGTAAACCCCACCAATCCGGACGATAACAGCCCGTGCCCGCCCTCGGTAAACCCGGGTGGCGGCCATAGCTCATACTACTGCTTTCATACTTTGCGACATGAACAAAACAGTTGTATTGCACACCTGTATTTACATGTTATAGATTAGTGTCAGGCCCCTCCCCCGGGGGCACTGGAACCAGAAGCCTCAGCGCTCTGGCTATCCACAACAACAATAAGGACAACAATAATGAATACCGCTGAAACCCGGGCCATGCCCGACGTGCGATTCAAATCGCTGGATCGCGCCGCCTCCGAACTCAGACAGAACGCCCGCAAGTGGGCACAAATGCCCGCTGTCGAAAAGGTCGAGATCCTGTCCGAGATCCGTGACCGGCTTCATAAGGTAGCGCCCGAGTGGGCAAAAGAGGCCGCCCGTCAGAAACAGATACCCAAGGGATCGCCGCTGGTCGGAGAGGAATGGATGTCTGGCCCCTACGCGGTCATGAGCGCCTGCAACCTGTTAATGGACACCTTATCCGGTCTTGAGGGGAAAACGTTCCTGAACAGGATTCCGACGCGTAAAACCGTCACCGGGCAGACCGTGGCGCAGATCGTTCCTCTTTCAGCCTGGGATCGCTTGTTGCTATCAGGCGTACAGGCCGATGTCTGGATGCAGCCGGGCGTTACCCCCGAGAACCTGGCCAGCCATACTGCCAGCGCACACGATGTGCCGCTGCAGGAGCGGGAAGGCAAGGTATGTCTCGTGCTGGGTGCCGGTAATATCGCTGCCATCCCGCCACTGGACTGTTTCCAGAAGCTCTTTACCGAGCACCAGGTGGTTCTGCTGAAGATGAACCCCGTCAATGAGTATCTTGACGTCTACCTGAAAGAAGCGTTTGCGCCACTTATCCGCTGTGGTGCGCTCAGGATTGTTCGCGGTGGTGTTGGTGTTGGCAAATACCTTTGTACCCATCCGGAAGTCGAGGAAATTCACATCACCGGCTCAGCCCTGTCTCACGACGCCATTGTCTGGGGCATGAAAGGCGAGCAGACCGCCAACAAGGCGGCGGGTACACCAAAGAATTCCCGGCGCATAACCTCCGAACTGGGTGCGGTATGCCCCACCATTGTTGTGCCCGGCCCCTGGAGCAAGGCGGACATTGCGTTCCAGGCGGAGCACATTGCCACCCAGAAGCTGCATAATTCCGGATTCAACTGCGTTTCCTGTCAGATGCTGGTGCTGCCTGAGAATTGGTCGCTGACTGACCGCCTGATGGATAAGGTCGAGCGGGTCATGTCCCGTCTGCCCTCCCGGTCACTTTACTATCCCGGTGCGACCGGCCGTATGGAGGACTTCTCCGCCAGAGGCGACAATGTTCTCAAATTTGAGCGCCCCGGCGCGGATGCCTGTGTGGTGGCACCACTGGATGGGGATACCACTGACTGGTTTGCAAGCACCGAGGTATTTGCCCCGGCCATGAGCACGCGGCGGCTGGCGGCAGAGAATGCCGAACAGTACCTGCGCAAGGCGGTGGCTTATGCCAATGATGAGCTGTATGGCACGCTTGGTGCCAACATTATCATTCACCCCTCAACGATCAAGGAGATAGGACAGGAGACCTTCGAGTCGATCATTGCGGATCTGCGCTATGGCACGATCGCCATCAACGCCTGGACAGGGCTTGGCTTCCTGATGCCTCAGTGTCCCTGGGGGGCATTCCCGGGCCATACGCTGGACGATGTGCAAAGTGGCATTGGCTTTGTTCACAACGCCTATATGTTCGACAAGGTCGAGCGCTGCGTGGTCACTGCGCCATTCCGGCCCTTTCCCAGAAACCTGCTGAGTTTCGGCGTTACCCTGTTGCCAAGGCCACCGTGGTTCGTCACCAACCGCAAACAGCATAAACTGGGTAAGCTCCTCACCAGCTTCCAGTATAAGCCTTCGCTGCTGAAGGTACCCCGAATCTTCCTGAACGCCTTGCTGGGCTGACATTGCCGGGGCGAGAAGCCCCACTAACGAACTGGCCACGCATGCCGCTCATGGCAAGGGCATGCGTGGTCCGGATCCACGACAATCCTGCACATGCCCGCATCAGGCGTACCTTCCTGCCTCCGGAAGCCCATCGTCAAGTTAAAGGGAAAAGCCAGCTCAGAGGGCGTTTCGCTGAGCCTCAGCGCTTGCCTCAAGGCGCTCCTGCTCCTGTTTCAGCATCACCTCGACATTCTGCAGTTCGCTGATTCGGGCGGCCACGAGGGCTCTTTTCTCGGCCATCAGCGCAGCACCCTGTGCACAGTCGATGCGGTTGTTCCGTACGGCATTGAGCAGGTCGCGAATTTCATTGAGCGAAAACCCCAGGTGTTTGAGCTGGCGCACCATGTTTACCCGGTCCACAGCCTGTTCCGGATAATCGCGGTAGTTATTGGCATGCCGCCTGACTTCCACCAGCAGTCCGGCCTTTTCGTAGTAGCGTAGGGTGTGCCGGCTGACGCCGGTTCGTTGTTCCAGTTCGGCGATGTGCATATTGGCCACTCCGGGGTATTGACCTTAGAGTTTACTCTATACCTTATCGTCACAGCTCACTCAATCAGAAGGAGCTTGTGATGAGCATACTGATCAGCGGAGCCACTGGCTTTATCGGGCGACACCTGTGCGCCCGCCTGACTGCGAACCAACAACCGGTACTGGCCTTGATGCGCGACGCCGGTCAACTACCCGCCCTGCGTGAGAAAATCGATGCCCTGGGCGGACAGGGCAGCCTCGTGCAGGCACTGGCCGGAGACCTGGACAGGCCCCGGCACTTGCTTTCCCTGGCGCTACCGGAAATCACCGCCATCGTTCACCTGGGAGCTCGCTTTGGCTGGCAGCTGGACAAGGAGCAGGCTCGCGCGACCAATGTATCCGGCAGCCTGGCTGTGGCCGAACTGGCCCGCCGCCTCGGTTGCCGCCTGGTTTTCGTCAGCGGATTCATGCTGGAAAACCACGCTCATCTCAGCAAACTGGGAATTGACCTTGCACAACCGGATAAAACAGCGTGGGACCGGGTCTACGACCGCGCGGGAGCCTATGAAGCCAGCAAGCTGGAATCCGCCTTCCGGGTGCGGGCCATGGTTACGCAGGGACTGGACCTGGTGGAGGTGCAGCCAGCGACGGTGGCGGGGCACAGCCGCAGCGGGGAGCTTGATACAGCGCAGCCCCTGTACCAGCTGATCGACAACCTGGCGCGAGGACGTCTGGCGATGGTACCCGGCTCGCCAGACCATTGGCTGCCGCTGGTAGCGGTGGATCATCTGGCCGCACTGCTGGCCCATGCAGCACTGTTGCCACAGGTGCCGGCCAGACTACTGGCGCTGGACCCGGGGACACCGAGACTCCAGCCCTTGCTGGCACAGGTGGCCGAGGTGTTGGACAGGCGCCCGCCAAAGCGGTATCTGCCAATCCCTGCGCTCGCCCTGCTCCTGAGGATTCCCGGGCTGAGCCGGCTGATGAATACCTACCCGGAAGCACTGAATTTCATCCAGACGACGCGCTTTGATACAGAAGTGGCAGACGGGTTTGGCGAACAGGAGGGGTTAGCCCATCCCGACATGAACAGGGTCATTCGCGCGAGCGCCGGATTCTACAAGAATCAGTGACCTGGATCAGGCTCGATTCAAGCGCCCGGTAACAGGCGGAGAATCACACCTTAAAGCGCAAACCAGTTCTTCTTGATGATTTCGTACTGCGCGCCGGTGATCACACCCTCCTTGTGCAGCCGGCGCATTTCAGCCACCGCCAACGGGACCCTCTGCTTGCCCTCGGGCAGGTCCCGTTGTCCCAGGGAAATCCCCGCGCACACCGTTTCAAGAAAGGCGCCAACCCTCGCCTGATCCGACGCCAGCGCGTCAACGCGGAAAAGCACAACATCACTGTTTAGCGCCAGAAAGTCGAAGTGGTGACGCCTCAGACGTACCGCCGCAACCATCAGTATCAGCGCAGTGATCACTGGCACCCCGAGCCATAGTGGAGAGAACGGAACCAGTGAATACACGATTGCGGGTATGGTCAAAAGACAGGTTGCGACAAACCAGAGGGTATAGCGGTAATCCTTGACCTCCCTCGGTTGAGGTTCCACAAAGGTCAGGTCGATGATCTGCTCGGGCAGTTCCTTCTTGCGGCGATGGGATTGGACGGCGATATAGTGACCGTTGAATCGCTTGAACAGGGTACTGGTTTTCGACCGGGCGTTGGTCTGGCGAAACTTGTTCTCAACCCGCCAGGTATCTTTCGGCGGGACCCCCCAACTCTGACGCTGCATGCCATAACCGGGCAGGCTCCAGTTATCCAGGTTGATGTTTTCAGCCTGATCCATCACCACATTCACTGTTATTTTCCTTTGTCGCTAAACCGGAAAGTCAAAACATCGGACCGTGTCGTGCCTTCGAGGCTGCGACACATTACATTCCTGACAGATCAGCAATTGTAAAATAATGTCAGAGAGGTTTTTCGAGACGTGATCTACGGAATAGAGAAACAGTGACAAAGACCAGGACGGTCGCTTTCGGGTAACTATCTTCGGGTAGCTATCGCCTGCTACCCCGATGCAGCAAACACCCTAGCGGCTACCCAGCGCGAGGCGACCCTTCGACGGCAAGAGCCTCGGCTAAGGATATGTGCGCAGTCATGCCGCCTATGACTGAGCCCCGCCAGGCTGTATACTGCGCACCCAATTTTTCGGGTATTGCTGGTGTCACGTCCGGCTAATTCCTTAACCTACTGAGCTTCTGAAAAGCCGAAGGGCTTGCCTCTGAGGACTCTGAGCCTGTGTTGCCAGTCCTTGCTGTGGAACCACCACACCTGCAGACTGGCGCCTTGGTCAGAGTCCTCAGAGGCAAGCAGTAGATTAAGGAATTAGCCGGACGGGACACTAGGGCCTGCGTGCTCCAATCCCCCTTCCTGCCAGGATTTTCTGTTTTGATCGCAACCGCAAACCTCACCATGCAATTCGGGGCTAAGCCCCTGTTCGAAAACGTTTCCGTCAAATTTGGCGGCGGCAACCGTTATGGCCTGATCGGCGCCAACGGCAGCGGCAAGTCGACGTTCATGAAAATTCTTGGCGGGGAGCTGGAACCCAGCAGTGGTCAGGTCATGCTGTCACCGGATGTTCGCCTGGGCAAACTGCGCCAGGACCAGTTCGCCTATGAAGACTACACGGTGCTGGATACCGTGATCATGGGCCATGAACGGTTGTGGCAGGTTCACGCCGAGCGGGAGCGGATCTACGGCAAGGCCGAGATGTCCGAAGAAGACGGCATGGCCGTGGGCGAGCTTGAAAACGAATATGCCGAGCTGGATGGCTACACCGCCGAGTCCCGGGCCGGCGAACTGCTGCTGGGGCTGGGCATTCCGCTGGAGCAGCACAATGGCCCGATGAGCGAAATCGCGCCGGGCTGGAAACTGCGGGTGTTGCTGGCCCAGGCACTGTTTTCCGACCCCGATGTGCTGCTGCTCGATGAGCCAACCAACCATCTGGATATCAACACCATCGGCTGGCTTGAGCAGATGCTGATCGCACGGGACAGCACGATCATCATTATCTCCCACGACCGGCACTTCCTG
Source organism: Marinobacter lacisalsi (assembly GCF_042651045.1). Classification (NCBI taxonomy): domain Bacteria; kingdom Pseudomonadati; phylum Pseudomonadota; class Gammaproteobacteria; order Pseudomonadales; family Marinobacteraceae; genus Marinobacter; species Marinobacter lacisalsi. The sequence goes on along the minus strand of NZ_JBHSDI010000010.1, from coordinate 354,750 downwards.
AACAGCGTGTGCACCCATATGGCCGACCTGGACTATGGCGAACTTCGGCAGTTCACAGGTAACTACGACGAATACATGACCGCCGCCACCCAGGCCCGGGAGCGTGTGCAGGCAGACAATGCCAAGAAGAAGGCCCAGATCGCCGAGTTGCAGACCTTCGTCAGCCGCTTTTCCGCCAACGCGTCCAAGGCCAAGCAGGCCACCAGTCGCGCCCGGCAGATCGACAAGATCCAGCTTGAGGAGGTCCGCCCCTCCAGCCGCATGAGCCCCTTCATCCGTTTCGAACAGCATCGCAAGCTGCACCGCCAGGCGGTGATTGCGGACAAGGTCAGTCAGGGTTTTGACGACGCGGATCTGTTCCGCAACCTCAACCTTCAGATTGAAGCCGGTGAACGCGTTGCCATTATCGGACCCAACGGCATCGGCAAGACCACACTGCTGCGCACCCTGGTGAATAACCTGGAACCCCGCAGCGGAACGGTCAAGTGGGCGGATGCCGCTGAGGTGGGCTATTTCGCCCAGGAACACGGCGACGACTTTGACAGTGACGACAACCTGTACGACTGGATGTCGCAATGGACGGACGGCGGCGAGCAGGTGGTTCGCGGTACCCTGGGGCGCATGCTGTTCTCGGGCGACGACATTGCCAAGTCGGTGCGGGTGATCTCCGGTGGGGAGCAGGGGCGCATGCTGTTTGGCAAACTGATCCTGCAAAAACCCAACGTGCTGGTCATGGACGAGCCCACCAACCATCTGGATATGGAATCCATTGAGGCCCTGAACCTGGCGCTGGAGCATTACCCCGGCACGCTGATCTTCGTCAGCCATGACCGGGCGTTCGTTTCCAGCCTGGCGACACGTATCATCGAATTGTCTGAGGACGGGGTCACTGATTTCAGTGGTAGCTACGACGACTACCTGCGGAACCTGGGTATGGCCGTCTAGTATCCCGGCGCCGCTCTTTTGCGCCGGCCGCTTGCGGACAGGCGGGAGTGTGCTCCACTATGGTTAGTCAAAGCCATAAACGGAGCCCCCCCCACAATGCGAGTTTTCTCCAATCCGGTCGGTGCCGGCTCCCTCTGGTTCGATAACCTGGCCACAGCCGACGGCACGCCTGTCGCCTATGACCCCCAGGCGCGGGCCTTTGTACCCATGCCGCCCTTCTGTGCCAACCGGGAAAGAATCGGTTGCAACTGGATAGCGCCGGAACAGGGTGCCTTTTGCCGGTCCTGTGCCATGACCGCGCTGGCACCCGACCCCTCGATTCCCAATGCCATTCCCAACTGGGCCCAGACCGAGGCCGCCAAGCGCTGGGTGCTGGATAATCTGGGTCGCTGGCACTGGTTCCGTCCGGAAGACCCCGGCACACGCCCGGTGTTCCACCTGCTGGCCGAGGGCCCTACTCCGGTACCCATGGGGCATGCGCAAGGCGTGGTGACCATCAGCGTTGCCGAAGTCGACCCCATCCTCCTGACCACTCGCCGAGAGGCTCTGCAGGAGCCCTATCGAACCATGATCGGCCACATGCGTCACGAGATCGCCCACATGATCTGGTGGCGGCTAAGCCTGCGGGATGACTTTCTTGACGCCTTCCGAGCCATGTTCGGCGATGAACGCATTGACTACCCGGCCGCGCTTCAGTACCACTACGAAAACGGCCCGCCAGGGGAGTGGAGGCAGTATTATCTGACCAGCTATGCCTCTGCGCATCCTCATGAGGACTGGGCGGAAACGGCGGCGCACCTGCTGCACCTGACCGACATCGCCGACAGCTTCGTGGCCACCGGCCTGTCATCCCGACAGATCCCCGGCCCCGAGTGGAACCCCTATACAGAGCCCGATGCCCGGCGGCTGGTCGATATTGCGGCCGCACTTACCGTGAGTGTCAATCATATCAACCGCTCCATGGGACTGTCGGATCTCTACCCGTTCGTGCTTTCGGAACATGCCCGTAATAAACTGGCGTTTGTCCACAACTGGCTTCGCCGGGGTGCCCTCGGGCTCTGAACAGGAAACAGCGGGCGGGCAGCCGCAACCGCTGCTCCGCCATGCTTTGGACAATGAAACCAAAACAACACAGGAACTTGCCATGCCGTTTTCCCAGGATCAGCTCAGCGAACTTAACCTGCTTGCCCTGTTCGACGATTCGTCGTCCCAGGAAGGCATCAAGGTACACCGGCATTCCGCGGAACCTGCGATGGTGGCCGCAGCGGAACGGTTGCACCGGAAGGGCCTGATTACCCAGAAGGATGGTGGTTATCTCACACCCTTGGGTGCTGAAACCGCTGAGCATGTGCAGAGAACACTCGCCGTGCTCAGCAGCAACGCTGGTGATACCGTTTCATAAAGCGGAACGCCTGACGTTTTCCCGTCCCGGGCTAGCGACACCGGCAGGCGAACGGAAGAAGGGCAGCCCAAAAGGCTACCCTTGCCGTTTTCAGGGAGGATTACTCTTTAACAGCACTTTCATCTTCAAGGATCAACCGGACTTCTTCCGGATCCAGGAGTTGAGCCTCGTAGGTCAGGCCCTGGGTTTCGATCACCCTGACAAAGGCCCTCAGGTGGCTCTTGGAGCCATCCAGGAGGTTGGAGTAGGCAATGATAATGGGGCGTTCGTCAGTCTGGTTAATCGCCGCGAGGATGTCTCGCATGTCCTTCTCTTCGATCAGTGCGCCTACGTAAAGCGCGTTAATGAAGGACGACTTGCCCTTCGCCACCAGTTCGTTATAAAGGGCCTGCAGTTCCTGATTGGTGAATACGCCGATGGTTTCGTTAACGACGGGATCCTCAACGCCAAACTTGTCGAGCAGGTAATCGACGGTTGATGTGTGGGTTTCCTCGGAAAGGGCGATCCTTGCAAAAACCTGGGTCTGAGCTCCCCATTGCCCGTCGAGAGTCAGATATACGTCCCGTGCCAGCTTTTCCTCCTCCCTCATATAACGGAGATCGCTGATTTCGAGTTCGGTAAGGCTCGGGTCGATGACCGCTGACGCGGGAGCGTCTGCAGCCTGCCCTCCTTTACCTTTGCCAGAACCGGCAACGGCAAGTGAAGCGCCACCAAAAACCATGGAACCGATAAGCGTAACGGTGATCAGGGATTTTGCGTTCATAACTACCTCTCTTTGAATGGGCGTAAAATTACCCGTACACATTGAATATGACGCTCCCCATAGAAAAAGGTTCGATGCTTTTTCATAACATTTACGATTTTTTTGTAGGTATATCTTCCTAAATCACTACATTTTCAAGAAAACGGGAAGTGTCCTCGTTTCGCTTTCCAATACCGTCTGGACTGGATCCAGCTTTATGATTCCGATTAACGAGGCGCTTTTCTTCTGCGGCAGCGACACTCTGGAACGCCATCAGGCACTTAAGCCTTCCTCCCCCACGGCGGACACCATTCTATGAACCGTGTAATAGCACGGCGTGACCACGACAACGTCAGGGCCGCTGATGCTCGTTGTCGTTCACCATCAAGCGTGGCTAAAAACTGACCATCAGGCATACCGGGACCCGGAAATCCCTGTACCAGCCTGCACCGTCAGGGGGCCACCCTGCCAGTTTGTAATGGAATTCCCGGTTTGCCACGGGGCTGTTTTGTCGTACTGTGTTCACCAGTAACATACCCCATGGAATCGCCAATGCCGCTCGACAATAATATCCGTATCCGTAAATATCAGATTCAGGATCTCAGTCCGCTGGTTCGCGTGTTCACCGAATCAGTCCACGAGTTGACCGCAACGGCCTATGACGAAACCCAACGCTATGCCTGGGCCTCACGCATGCCGCACCTTGACTCCTGGCAGCAACGGCTGGAATCCCTGGAAACCCTCGTGGCCGAAGATGGAGATGAGCTTGCGGGCTTTATTTCCTACGATCACGATGGCCATATTGACCTGATCTTCACCGCCCCCAACTATGCCCGGCAGGGCATTGCCTCGTCCCTGTACCGGGAGGCCGAGCAAAATCTCACTACACATGGCGTGAGCGAGCTTTATACCGAAGCCAGCGTGGTCGCACGGCCGTTCTTCGAAAGCCATGGCTTCAAGGCGATCGAGGAGCAGCGTGAAACCATACGTGGCAATCACCTGCTCCGGTACCTCATGCGCAAGTCTCTCAATAAGGGTTAGAGCGCTCCTCCTGTTGCCGGGCTTTCAATATAATGCCCTGATAGAATGTCACACTAGTGGTAAACAAGGGTCGGTACTGGGCCCGGCCCGGCGCTGATCGGCGGACCTGCTGGCGCAGGCCTCACCACCACGTCAGGTCACTGCTGCAGCGGATCGGATTCCAGCCGCAGGGTAAACGGGCCTGTACCCTCATAGCTGTCGGCGGTTATCCGGTAAGTTCCAGGTTGCAGGGCGGTGGTGATCCGGGAATTGGTCTGGCCGCCGCCGTCGTCATCCTCCAGGCTGATGCCCAAGCCTTCCAGGCTCAGCAGCGTATCAAAGGCGGTTGAGCTCATACTGACAACTACCTGCTCCGGCTCCTCCAGGACGAACTCATACTGCCGGGCATCCTCGCTGAGTTCATCGTAAACCGTCGCGTCAGATTCGATCGCGCAGGTGCCACTCTGGCCTTCATCACAGCCCTGCCTGATCGCTCCCTCATAGGGGCTGGTGCTGGTTTCAAGCAGGAACGGCCCCGACGCCGGGCCGGCGTAGCTGGAGACCTCGACAAGATACTCCCCTGGCCCAAGAACCGTGTTGAGGCGTGAATCCGTGCCGCCACCGCCATCATCGTCGGTCAGAGAAACACCCTCGCCCTGCAGCGTCAGCAGGGTGTCAAACACCGACGACGAGAGCCCGATAGTCACATCCGTGGGCTGGTCCAGCGTGAGGGTGTAGGCATTGGTTGCCACGCCATCGGCCATCCCGTGCAGCTGCTCGCCCGAGGTGAGGTCTCCGCTATTACGGAACTCCCCGTCAAAGGCGGTGGTTTCGACGTCAATGGCGTAAGCACCATATTCGGCCTCGAACCCCGACACCTTTATCCGGTAATCGCCGGGCATCAGCAGCGTATCCAGCCGTGGATCGGTGTTGCCATCGGTGTCGTCGACTTCGATATTGGTATCACCTCCACGGACCGTCAGCACGGCGTCGAATTCACCGGACGACACTGCCAGAGTGATGCGGGTTGGCTCTTCAACGGCAAGGGTGTATTCGTTTGTGGCAAAGGGCTCTGCCAGCGTACCGGTAATCTGGTCGCCGCTACGCAAGGGGCCAGCGTTGCGCTCGCCCGTCGCGAGACCAGAGAGGTCAAGCGACAGGCGGTACCCGTTGCCGGTGCTGGCAAAGGTATCGTCACACTGGTCATCAACCGGAAGCTTTTTCTGGCCGCCCGGGGTGAGTACGGCCTCGTATTCCCCGGCCGGGAGGTAGGCCGTCATAACCTGCTGGTCGTCGCCGCAGAGCGAGGGCCTGGCGGATTCCGCCTCCCCCCTCAGGGACAGACCGGCCCTGCCCCCGCCGGACAGCCGCAGGGACACACTGGAGGGCGCATCCACTGTAAACGGATACACCACCTCCTCTTCCGCCACTACCCCGGATACGGTGACGCCGTCGCCCAGCGTTTCTGCGACCGGTGCGGTCTGGGGTTCCAGGGAATAGGGACCGAAGTCCTTCAGGTTACTGCCACTGACCACCACCAGGTAGCACGCCTGACCGCCGCTGAGCAGCAGACTGGCCTGTGATTCCAGGGTGGAGTGGGTGTTGCCCAGCCAGTTGCCTTCGGTGTCATAGAGCGAAATGTCTCCAAGGAACGGGGCGTTCAACCGGTAAAGCACCCCGGCCTCATGGCCATCACCACACACCCAGTGGCGGCCCTGGCGAGAACCATCCTTGAGATTGATCTCGCTGCCAGACATCAACTCGCCCTTGATCGCGTCGCCGATGTTGGCCTCATCGGCCGACACAAAGCGATCGCCCTGGCCCGTACAGCCCGCCAGAATGGCCAGACCGGCCGCACCACCCGCCAGCAATCCGACACGAATGGCCCTGGCCAGTGGTTTTGGTGAGACAGCGTATCCTTCGAGAAACATGGTCCTTACTCCTGCAACTGCATTCCATTTTGAGGGGGCATTACGAACAGGCTCTTTTACCACATTTCCGGAAACTTACCCACTTCAGACCCGCGAAGTTTGATGTTGCTCATCATCGTCATGGGTAATTGATTCCAGACAACCCGGGGTTCGCACGACTGGTCTACCCTTGGGTTGAGGAACACGCATAATCATTGCCACATGGACCATGCTGGAGGACCGGATGACGTTACCCGCCGCGCTGACGGAAGATCAGGTTTACCGCCGCTGCCCACCAGAAGCACTCGATTTTGACACTACCGACACGCTGCAGGACCTTGACCAGCCCCCGGGGCAGGAGCGGGTACTAAGGGCCCTGGAATTCGGCGCCAGCATGGGCGCGAAGGGCTTCAACCTGTTTGTGCTGGGGCCATCCGGTGCAGGCAAGAATGAGCTGGTGGAACGATTCCTGGAAGACTACTCGGCGGGCCAGCCGGTTCCTTCAGACTGGTGTCATGTACACAACTTCCAGAACACGGACAAGCCCCACGCCATTGCCCTGCCGGCTGGTGAGGGCGTCCACTTCCGGGATGACATGCACGAGCTGGCCGGCGAGCTGAAAACGGCCATTCCGGCCACCTTCGAGAGTGAGGAATATCAGACCCGCCTGCAGGAGCTGCAGGAGGAGCTGGCCAGGCGCCAGCATGAGGGTCTGTTCAGGGTTCAGGAAGAGGCGAACCAGAGCAATATCGCCATGCTCACAACGCCGGCCGGCTTCACCTTTGCCCCCATGCGCGATGGCGAGGTGATCGACCCCGAGCAATACACCGAGCTGTCGGACGACGAAAAGGAACTTATCGAATCCAAGGTGGAGGATCTCCAGAGGAAGCTGCAACAGACCATCCAGCAGGTTCCGCGGCTGCGCAAGGAGTTGCGGGAACGAATCCATGCCCTGAACGAGGAAATGGTAGAGCTGACCGTCGGCAGCCCTTTCAGTGAACTCCGTGATATATGGGCCCACCTGCCCGATGTCATCAGCCATCTGGACGCGGTAAAGCAGGACGTGGTGGAACACGCGGAAGTCTTTCAGGACAGCAACAGTTCCCCCACTGGCCTCCTCAACCGCTACCGCGTCAACCTGCTGGTGAACAATGCGGACACAACGGGCGCCCCGGTGATCTACGAGGACCTGCCCAACCACCAGCACCTGGTGGGCCAGATAGAACACCGGGCCCACCAGGGCAACCTGTACACCGATTTCACCCTGATTCGTGGCGGTTCCCTGCACCAGGCCAACGGTGGCTACCTGATCGTGGACGCGCGCCGCATCCTGTCGCACCCCATGGCCTGGGAAAGCCTCAAGCGCGTGTTGTTCTCGGGGGAAATCCGCATCGAGTCCCTGGAACGGCTCTATGGCCTGGTCAGCACCGTCAGTCTGCAACCCGAACCGGTACCTGTATCGGTCAAGGTCGTGCTGCTGGGCGACCGGATGTTGTACTACCTGCTGTCCCACTACGACCCGGACTTCCTGGACTTGTTCAAGGTGGAGGCGGATTTCGAGGACGATATTGACCGGGACGGCGACAGCTACCGGCTTTACGCCCGGATGATCGCCACTATCGCCCGGTCGGCGGGCACCCGTGTAATGGACCGGGGCGCCGTCGCCCGGCTGATCGAGCACGCCAGCCGGCTGGCCAACGACCAGCAGAAACTCACGGCCCATGACCGGGTACTCAAGGACCTGTTAAGCGAGGCGGGCCACTGGGCCGCTCAGGCCAACAGTGACCGGATTGAAGCTGTTCACATCCAGCAGGCCATTGATGAACGGGAGCACCGGGCCAGCCGGGTGCGGGAACGCAGCCTGGAACAGATACGCCGGGGCGTGGTGATGATTGCGGTGCAGGGGCAGCAGGTCGGTCAGGTCAACGGCCTGTCGGTGCTCAGGCTGGGCGCCATGATGTTCGGCCAGCCCTCCCGCATCACCGCCACTGCCCGCCCCGGTAAGGGCCAGGTGGTGGATATCGAGCGGGAGGTAAAACTCGGCGGTCCGATCCACAGCAAGGCGGTGATGATCCTGTCCCGCTTCCTGGCCAACCGCTATGCCCCCATGGCGGAACTGTCGCTGTCTGCCAGCCTGGCGTTCGAACAGTCCTACGGCGGCGTGGAGGGAGACTCCGCCTCGGTCGCTGAAACCTGCGTGTTGTTGTCCGCCATTGCCGGCGCCCCCCTGACACAGTCCCTGGCGGTCACCGGCTCCATGAACCAGCATGGCGAGGTTCAGGCGGTGGGCGGGGTTAACGAGAAGATCGAAGGCTTCTTCAACGTCTGCAGGCAGTCCGGAGAAGTCAACGGCCAGGGCGTGCTGCTACCCGCCAGCAATGTGGAACACCTGATGCTGAACGAGGAGGTGCGGCAGGCAATACGGGCAGGTCGCTTCAGCATCTATCCGGTGACCCATATTGACCAGGCCATCGAGTTGATGACCGGGCTGGAACCTGGCCTTGCAAACGCCGACGGCGAGTTTCCCGAAGGCAGCTTTAACCGACGGGTGGCAGACCGCCTCGCCGCCTTCGCCAGCGTTGCCCACAAACAGGATGACGAGGGAGAGAACGGCAAAGGAGATAAGGACCATGGCCACTGATCAACAGGGTTCCGGCGGCCGTGTGCTGGTATTGCTGGACGGATCTCCGCTCAGCCGTTCAGCACTGACGGCAGCTGCAGACATTGCCGACGCCCGGGGTGCGGACGTGCTAGGTATCTTTGTTGAGGAAACCAACCTGCTTCGCAGCGGGGGATACCTGTTTGCCCGGGAAGTGGGGGCCAGTTCCGGCCAGATTCGCCCTCTGGACACATCCCGTATCGAAGCGCGGATGCAGTCGCTGGCCCGCCGGGCCGGCATGGCCCTGGAGCAGGTCATGCTGGACCGCGGCATTCGCCAGGCCCTGAAGCTGTGCCGCGGGCATGTGGTCGGTGAAGTACTGAACCTCGCCCGGCCCGAAGATCTGCTGATCCTGGGGCGGGCGGGCTGGTCCGCCAGCCCCGGCATGATGCTCGGCTCCACAGCCCGGGCGCTGGTTCGCCGCGCCCCCGGGGAGGTCCTTTTGTGGTGTGACAACCGACCGCGCGCCCATGGCCGGGTCGTGGTGCTACTCAACCATGACCAGGGCGCCAATCATCGGGCCGCTGACGTGGGAGCAGATCTGGCCCGGCGTTATCAGCAGCCGCTAACGATGCTGGTGAGAACCGGTTCCGACGATGAGCGCCCGGTAACGGATGACCTTCGCTCCTACCTGGAGCAGACTGGCATCATCGCCAGGGTCAGATGCCTGCCCATGACCGGAGCAGAGGAAATCATTCGCGCCCTGCAAGAGGAAAACGCGGCTCAGCTGGTGCTGAGCCGCAGCTGTCGCCTGTTCAACGAGCCGGAGGCGGATGCCGTGATGGGCACCATCAACCTGCCCATCACCGTGACTCAATAACCCACGGAAGGCGTCGAACCAGCCCGGCTATGTTACCGTGCAGAGGTTTTCACCGCTTGATACCCGGAGGCTAGCGTGCTCGAACGGCTCCAGCGCCGACTTGGATTACAAACCATTCCGGCGGTTTTCTTTACATCCGCTGGCATTGCCACTGTGTTCGTTATGCTGGCGGTTCCGTTTGATCAACAGGTGGCGGACAGCTTTGGCCAACTCACCGGATGGGTCGCCCATCACCTGGGCTGGTTCTATATCCTGTCTGTCAGCGGTTTGCTGGTGTTTCTGATTTCGCTTGCCATCAGCCGCTTCGGTTCCATCCGGCTGGGGGCCGACGACAGCCGACCCGATTATTCCAACCTCACCTGGTTCACCATGCTCTTTGCCGCCGGCATAGGCACCATTCTGATGTTCTGGGGCGTGGCCGAGCCGGTGTCGCATCTTTCAAAACCGCCATTCAGCGGTGTCGCGGCGGGAAGTGAAAAAGCGGCCAGTGATGCCATGACGCTGGCCCTTTATCATTTTGGCCTGCACACCTGGACCATCTTTGCCCTGCCCGGACTGGCGATCGGCTACTTCGCCTACCGCCACAACCTGCCCATGCGCATCAGCAGCCTGTTCTACCCCATTCTTGGTGACCGGGCGTTTGACCCGTGGGGCTGGGCTGTTGATATTGTCGCGGTATTGGGCACCCTGTTCGGCGTGGCCACCTCCCTGGGCCTGGGCACTCTGCAGCTGAACAGTGGCCTGTCCTACCTGTTCGGCATCCCGTCCGTCGGTCTGGTGCAGGTTGCCCTGATCACCACCATCAGCGGTATTGCGGCAACCTCGGTGGCCCTGGGCCTGGACAAGGGCGTTCGGCGGCTGTCCCAGATCAATATCATCCTGGCCATCGCGCTGATTGCTTTCGTGGCCGTGGCAGGACCGTCGGTGTTCATCGCCGAGGGCATGGTGCAGAGTGTCGGAGACTATCTGCATGCCCTGCCCTGGCTGGCGTTCTGGACCCAGACCTTCAGCGAGTCAGACTGGCAACGCCAGTGGACCCTGTTCTACTGGGCGTGGACCATTTCCTGGGCGCCCTACGTCGGCATCTTCATCGCCCGGATCTCCCGTGGCCGGACCATTCGAGAGTTTGTGGCAGGTGTTCTGCTCGCCCCGACCACGTTTACCCTTATCTGGTTCGGGGTGTTCGGTCTTTCTGCGATACACGTGGAAATGAACGGTCAGGTGGATCTGGCGCAGCAGGTGCAGCAGGATCCATCGGTGGCCATCTTCGCCTTCCTGGACACCTTCCCGCTTGCGGGTCTGGCATCGGCCCTGAGCGTGGTCATTATTGTGATCTTCTTTACCACCTCGTCCGACTCCGCTTCGCTGGTGATCGACATGCTGACCCGCCGGGATGACCAGCCGTCACTCGTTCGCCAGCGCATCTTCTGGGCCGCCGCGCAGGGGGTTATCGCCGCCACCCTGCTGCTGGCCGGCGGGCTGGATGCGCTGCAGAATGTCATCACGTCCCTCGGGCTGCCATTCTGCATACTGCTCGTGTTCATGGCGGTGTCGCTCTATCGGGCACTGCGAGCCGATTACCGGGGCTACAGCATGGGGGAACTGGTTCGTGGCCAGGCCCTGCCGGAAGTGGAAGCCCCGTCCGATGACTCACAGGAGAATGACTATGTACCGGAAACTTCTGATCGCCATTGACCCGGAGGACGACGGTGAGGGCAAGCGGGCGCTGGAAACCGGGTCGGACCTGGTTGACCCGGAGGGTGAGCTGCACCTGGCCAGCGTGTACCACCCCGAGGGGGGTGGCTTCTTTCCCCATGTCAGTGAACAGGCACCGGAAGAGAAAGAGGCGGAGGTTCGCCAATCCCTGGACCTGCTCGCCCGCAAGTATCTGCCCATGAACTGCGACGCCACCCTGCATGTGGTTGCCGGTAATGCGGGCGAAAAACTGGTGGCACTGGCCAGTCAGTTGAACACTGACCTGATTCTGCTGGTCTCGCGGGGCAGCACCGGCCACTGGCCACTTCGCCGGGCCACCGTGGAGTATGTGACGGTCAATGCCCAATGCCCGGTGTTGGTGCTGCCGGCCATAGACAAGGCTGAGCCCGCCGGGGAGTCCACCGCCGACTGATGGCGTCGGACTCCGGGCAGCCTCTGGTGATTTTCTGCCCTACGACCGAGACGACACGGTCCAAAAACTGGATAATGGCGAGCCTTGAGCCCCAGGGAGCCTCTGCACCTTTACTACCGCAGGCTTCTGGCCCGTCACATTCTCCAATCCGGGTAGTCTCGCCATGGAAATCAACGTCAACTTTCTCGACAACCTCCGCCTGGAAGCAAAGTTTGACGACTTCACCGTCGTCACCGACCAGCCCATTCGCTACAAGGGCGATGGCTCCGCCCCCAGCCCGTTTGACTACTTCCTGGCTTCGTCGGCACTGTGTGCGGCCTATTTCGTAAGGGTCTACTGCCTGGCACGGGACATTCCCACTGACAATATCCGTCTGTCCCAGAACAACATCGTCGACCCGGAGAACCGCTACAACCAGATCTTCAAGATCCAGGTGGAATTGCCGGAAGACCTGCCCGAGAAACACCGCCAGGGTATCCTGCGCTCCATCGACCGCTGCACCGTTAAAAAGGTGGTGCAAACCGGCCCCACCTTCGACATTGAACCCGTCGACAACCTGGCTGAAGACGCCCAGGCCCTGCTGACAATCGAGCCGGACGAGCAGCACCGTACCTATATTGAAGGCAAGGACCTTCCGCTGGAGCAGACCATTGCCAACATGACCGGCATCCTGGCGGACCTCGGCATGAAGATCGAGATTTCCTCCTGGCGCAACATTGTGCCCCATGTGTGGTCATTGCACGTGCGGGATGCCTCCTCCCCCATGTGCTTTACCAACGGCAAGGGTTCCACCAAGGAAAGTGCCCTGTGTTCCGCCCTGGGTGAGTTCATCGAGCGGCTGAGCTGTAATTTCTTTTACAACGACCAGTTCTTCGGCGAAGACATCGCCAACCGGGAGTTTGTCCACTACCCGGACGAAAAATGGTTCAAGCCCGGGCCTGACGACGAACTGCCGGAGGGCATCCTGGACGAGCGCTGCCTGGCCATCTACAACCCGGATAGTGAACTGCAGGGCTCCAACCTGATTGATACCAACTCCGGTCGGGTGGACCGGGGTATCTGCGCCCTGCCCTTTGTGCGCCGGTCGGACGATCAGGTGGTGTATTTCCCCTCCAACCTCATCGAGAACCTCTTCCTCAGCAACGGTATGAGTGCCGGCAACACCCTGCAGGAAGCCCAGGTCCAGTGTCTGTCGGAAATCTTCGAGCGGGCGGTGAAGAAGCAGATCATCGAAGAGGAAATCGCCCTGCCGGATGTGCCCCTGTCCGTGCTGGAGCAGTACCCCCACATCCTGGAAGGGGTGCAGGCACTGGAGAAGCAGGGCTTCCCCATTCTGGTAAAGGACGCCTCACTGGGCGGCCAGTACCCGGTCATGTGCGTGACCCTGATGAACCCGAAAACCGGCGGTGTATTTGCCTCTTTCGGCGCCCACCCCAGCTTCCAGGTGGCGCTGGAGCGCAGCCTGACCGAGTTGATGCAGGGCCGCAGCTTTGAAGGCCTGAACGACATGCCAGCACCCACCTTCAACAGCCTGGCGGTGACCGAGCCCAACAACTACGTGGAACACTTCATCGATTCCACCGGCGTGGTGTCCTGGCGCTTCTTCAGTGCCCGGTCCGACTACGGGTTCAGCCACTGGGACTTCTCCGGCACCAACCAGGAGGAAGCAGACCGGCTGTTCGGTATCCTGGAAGACCTCGGCAACGAGGTATACATGGCCGTCCATGAAGACCTGGGCGCGCCGGTCTGCCGCATTCTGGTGCCGGGCTACTCCGAGGTCTACCCGGTGGAAGACCTGGTCTGGGACAACACCAACATGGCCCTGGACTACCGGGAGGACATCCTCAACATTCACCGGCTGGACGATGACCGGCTCGCCGACCTGGTGGAGCGCCTGGAAGAGAGCCAGCTGGACAACTACATGAAGATCATCAACCTGATCGGTGTGGAGTTCGATGAGAACACCATCTGGGGTCAGCTCACCATCCTCGAGCTGAAACTGATGATCTACCTGGCGCTGCAACAGCATGAGGAAGCCCTGGACACCGTGGATGCCTTTCTGCAGTTCAACGACAACACCGTTGAGCGCAACCTCTACTACCAGGCTGTCAACGCGGTACTGGAAATCGTGCTGGACGATGAACTGGAGCTGGACGACTTCATCGTTAACCTGCGACGCATGTTCGGCGACGACACCATGGACGCCGTTGTGGGTTCCGTGGATGGCAGCGTGCGCTTCCAGGGGCTGACACCCACCAACATGCAGCTGGATGGCCTGGACCGGCACCAGCGGTTGCTGGAGAGTTACAACAAGCTGCATGAGGCGCGGGCTGCCCGGGCACAGGCGGCGAGTAGCCAGCCGGCCTAGTATGCCTTAAATATTCCCGCAAAAACCGAGCGACCGCTCGATTCACTTTGGGTATCAGGTTATGCTATCCCGTTCTAAGAGACGAACAAAAGGATAACGATAATGACCGATACCCCCGCCGCACTGCAGGACCTGGCCAGCCCGGACGGGATCTGCTTCGGCTGTGGCAGCGTTCACCCCACCGGCTTGCAGCTGAAAAGCTACTGGTCAGAAGATGGCAACCATGTCGTGGCCAGACACACGCCTGCCCCGGAGTACACCGGTTGGCCAAAGCTGGTCTACGGAGGCCTGCTAGCCATGCTGGTGGACTGTCACTCCAACTGGACTGCCATGGCCTGGCACTACCGGACTGAAAAGCGCGACCCCGGCACCCTGCCCCGTATTGACTGCGTAACCGGCAAGCTCAACCTCACCTATCTCAAGCCAACGCCCATGGGCGTGGAACTTACCCTCAAGGCCCGGGTTGAAGGTGATGTTGGCCGCAAGAGCCGGGTTATCTGCGAAGTCTGGGCAGCGGATGTGCTGACTGTGGTGGCGGATTCCGTATTTGTGCGCGTGGATACCGAGGAGCTTACTGACCAGGCCCATGGCCGGCAGGAAAGTGAGACCTCCAACTGATACCGAAGCATCTGAAGCTTCGTAGGTTAAGGAATAAGCCAGACGGGACACCAGTGCCAACGTCATACAGACCAGCTACCTACCGGAGGCCGACATGCTCAACATGAATTTCCAGGAACGGGTGGTTGTTAACACCAACCACCAGGACTGGGTGCCAAGCCCGTCCGGCGGCGTTCTGCGCAAGCCACTTGCCCGGCAAGAGGCGGAGCGCGGACACGCCACCTCGGTGGTGCGCTACGAACCCGGTGCGAACTTCAGCCGCCACGAGCACCCTCTGGGTGAGGAAATACTGGTACTGGACGGTGTATTCTCCGACGAAACCGGCGACTACCCGGCCGGCACCTACCTGCGCAACCCACCCGGAAGTGGGCATGCTCCTTTCTCCCGCGAAGGCTGCACCCTGCTGGTCAAGCTGCACCAGTTCGATCCCCGGGACCGGAAAGCCGTGCGGGTTGATACCCTGACTGCGCCCTGGCTGCCAGGTCAGGGTGGCCTGCAGGTCATGCCGCTCCACGACTTCGAGCACGAACACGTGGCCCTGGTGAAGTGGCCAGCCGGCGAGCATTTCCAGCCCCATCGCCACTTTGGTGGCGAGGAAATATTTGTGCTGTCCGGTGAGTTCCGGGACGAGCACGGCCGCTACCCGGCCGGCACCTGGCTGCGCAGCCCCCACCTGAGCCAGCATCACCCGTTCGTGGAACAGGAGACGGTTATCTGGGTCAAGACCGGGCACCTTCCCGTGTAGCACCGCGGGTCAGACGGTGACGCCCATGACCTGGCCCCGGCAATACCACATTCACCTGAGCCGCCTCTGGACGACCGGAAGCCGATCGTTTCCAACGTAACCTTTTCAGCATGCCCGGAAAAAGTCAGAATGGGCCGGTACTTCGCCGGGGTAACACCGCATCGAGGTCACTCAGGCGGTCGCCTTACACCGGTTACCTACCCTTATAATGACAATTTCCGGAGCATGAACGATGTTTGAAAACCTCTTTTCCCTCGAAGGCCGCACCGCACTGGTCACCGGCGGTTCCCGCGGTATCGGCAAGATGATTGCCGCCGGTTTTATCGCCCAGGGCGCCAAGGTCTATATCTCCTCCCGCAAGGCGGACCAGTGTGATGCCGCCGCCGAGGAATTGTCACAGGGCAACGGTCGCTGTATTTCCCTCCCCATGGATCTGTCCACCGTGGATGGCTGCAAGGCCCTGACCGAGGAACTCAAGTCCCGGGAAGATCATCTGGACATCCTGGTAAACAACGCTGGCGCGGCCTGGGGTGCGGATTTTGACGAGTTTCCCGAGCACGGCTGGGACAAGGTGATGGACCTGAACCTGAAATCACCGTTCTTCCTGACCCAGGCCCTGCACGGCATGCTGAAAGCAGGTGCTTCGGACCACCAGCCGGCCAAAGTGATCAATATCTGCTCCATTGACGGCATTCGCCTGAACCCGCTGGAAACCTATTCCTACCACGCCTCCAAGTCCGGCCTGATCTTCCTGACCCGCCGTA
The DNA here is from genome assembly GCF_042651045.1 of Marinobacter lacisalsi. Classification (NCBI taxonomy): domain Bacteria; kingdom Pseudomonadati; phylum Pseudomonadota; class Gammaproteobacteria; order Pseudomonadales; family Marinobacteraceae; genus Marinobacter; species Marinobacter lacisalsi. The sequence continues at coordinate 338,629 of NZ_JBHSDI010000010.1, read as the reverse complement.
TTGCAGCAAAGCTGGTTGAGGACCGTATCGTGGTATCCGGCATCGCTCCGGGGCCCTTCCCCTCCGAAATGAACCGCACGGCCCGGGACGAGGCCGACGAAGTTGCCAGGAAAACGCCCCTGGGCCGGGTTGGTACTGACGAGGATATGGCCGGTGCCGCCATTTACCTCGCATCCCGTGCGGGGGACTATGTGGTCGGCGACACCATCGCCGTGGATGGTGGTCATGCCTATGCAAAACTGCCCTCGTAACCGTCGCTGATTGAGCAGGGCCGGGCATCGAACCAGCGAATGGATGAGCCCGGCCAACTCGTCTTACCTCCGTCCGGACATGGCGGCGCCCCGCACCCGGGTCATGCTATAGTCTGTAGCCTCAGGCTCGCCCGATCCTTCAGCGATACACACTTCAAAAACAGGACCCCGGATGTTCAGTACACTGCTATCGGACAGCTTTATATTTTTCAGGAATCACTTCTCCGCCATTGCCGCGATTATCCTGCCCATCATCATACCCTTTGAGATATTTTCAGCCCTTTATCAGCACCTCATCGCCAGTGATGGATATGCTCTTGCAGACCAGCTGATACTGATGATTATCGGGCTCATGATCTATCCCATTTATGCCGGCGGCCTGGTTTTCTTCATTGTCTCTGTGCTGAGGCGTGAGCCCATCGACAACAACACCGCATGGCGAATGGCGTGGGCGAACTGGAGCCGCTATCTGCTGGTGACGGTAATGATCACAGTCGCCGTGATGTTCGGCCTTTCCCTGCTGATCGTGCCGGGAATTATCCTTGGTGCACGACTGGCCTTTTCAGAGTTCGAAGTACTCCTCGGTGGCAATGATCCGGTAACCGCCATCAGCAAGAGCTGGCAACTGACCCGGGAATATATGTGGTACCTGGCAGGCGGGTTCATCCTGTTCACGGTCGCCCTTTATGCTCCCTACATTCTACTGGAGTACATCTCGAGCCCGGACAGCCCGTTGTACTGGGCAACGTCCAGCGTACTGAATGTGCTGGTTGCACTGTTCGGCGCTCTCTATACCGTTTTCGCATTTCGCATTTACGACCTGGTAAAACCACAAACGCCCCCGGAGACCGAATGACCATGAACATCCAATGGATTGGTAGGGTTGTCCTGTTGTTACTGTGTCTGGCCCCTGTTGCCTCCCACGCCGAGACGTCTGTCTGGAAGGTCAGCGGGGACGGCAACCATCTGTACCTCGGCGGTACCATTCATATTCTGAACAAGGCGGATTTCCCCCTGCCCCGGGCATTCCAGAGTGCCTACAACAAGGCCGACATGGTGGTTCTGGAAACCGACATGGCCGTAGTAAGGTCCCCTGAATTCCAGCGAAAGATCCTGCTGCAGACCACCTATTCCGGGGATGGCAGCATTATCCAGGATCTGTCGGATGACACGGTGAAGCTGCTCAGAAACCACCTGGAGCAACGGGGCATTCCCCCGCCCTCCCTGTTCCGCTTCAAGGCCGGCATGCTGTCAGTCACCCTGACGGTGCTGGAGCTGCAACATCTGGGCTTTACCGAAGCCGGTGTGGATGAGTTCTTCTGGCGACAGGCGCTGGAAGACAACAAAAAACTGGGCTACCTGGAATCGGCGGATGAGCAGATCGAGTTCCTGGTCAATATGGGCAAGGGCCATGAAGACGAGCTGATCCGACAATCCATCATGGAAGTCAAAAAACTGCCCGAGTACATGCATGTTCTCAGGGAAGGCTGGCGACAGGGCGATATGGAGCAACTCGAAGCCGTCGGGCTTGAACCCTGGGTGGACCAGTTCCCGGAACTATACGACACCCTGCTGTTGGACAGGAACCGTAACTGGATACCGGAAATTGAGCACCTGCTGGAAACAGCGGATGTGGAACTGGTTCTGTTCGGCGCCCTGCATCTGGTGGGTGAAGACGGCATTCTGGCGCTGCTGGAAGAGCGCGGCTACCGTATCGAGCAGCTGGACTGACGGCAAACTGCGAGGCCGGGCACAGGCCCGGCCTCTGGTACTTCGGTTTTCCATTACACTTCAGAAGCTGGACAGGTTGGAGCTGGTGCAGCTCGCCCAGTTACCAATGCACACCCGGCCCGCATTGCGCAGTCGGCTGTTGGAGATGTGCGCGGTGGAACGGGAACTGTCGGTACGGAAAATGCCCTCGCTCATATTGGAGATATCACAGTTATCGACAGTGATATTGACCTCAAACGTGGTGCCACCGTTCTGGCGCAGGAACTTGCCCATGTTGTCCACCACACAGTTGGACACGGTGATGTTACTGGCCGCATTCGCCTGCAGGAACTTGTCCGAGCCGTTATAGCCCTCAATATTACGCAGGATCACGTTGCCTTCCGACTTCACCGTCATCGCGTCTTCACCCACGTCAGTCCACCGGATGTTTTCCAGGGTACCGCCATTGTAGACGTGAATGCCGTCAGCACCGTTCTGGCCGATAATGACGTTCTTCAGGGTAGCGCCATTTTCCAGGCGGAAGACCGGATCCTGCCCCTCGCTCTGGCTTCCGTCGCCCAACGCGGAGCTTGGGTTGAAGGTGCGACACTGGCCGTCATAGGTGCCACCATTCACCACGATGGTCTCGCGCACAAACTGGCTGCCGGTGGACTGACAGGTTGAGCCCTTGACGGTCGGATCGGTCGGGTTACCGGGATCGGATCCGGAACCGCCATCATCGCCGTCGCCAACCGGACGGAACTGCCACTGCTGGTTTACAGCGCCGGTTGCCCGCCACTGACGGATATCGCCACCGTTGGAGGTGCTCCACATCCACACGTCCAGCGGCAGACCACTGTGCCGTGAACTTATGGTGTGATAGCCGCCACCGGCATTGTCGATGGCCCACTGCTGGTTGTAGTTACCGGTGTACTGCCACTGGCGGATTTCGCCGCCCGGGTCGCTGCTCCACTCCCATACATCCAGGGACTTGCCGCTGTGCACGGGGCGGATGGTGTGGAAACCGTTGCCAAGATTCTCTACGTCAAATTGCTGGTTTTCGGTGCCGTTATACTCCCACTGGACAACATTGGCGCCATCGTCAGAGCTGCCATTCCGGACTTCCAGGGCCAGCCCGCTATGGCGGGAAATGATGGAATAGCGACCGCTGTCGATCGCCAGAGCCGTCATTGCCTGCGTGGAGAGAATGGCAGCCAATACCGGTACATAAAAGGAACGTTTCATTTCTGCACTCCATTATTGTGGTTGTCTCTAGTGTGCCTTAACACAAGTTTGTCGATTGTCAGCGAGCCTGTGTGAACGTTGGGCAAGGCGCACGAGTGCAGGACTGGTGGGCCAATTCAAGCGAGTGCAACACAGCCCAACGTTCACACAGGCTCGCCCTGCGGGAGCCCGCCATGCCCCTCAGGCCGGTGTTGCGCCTCTTGGCAAGGGAACCACCCTTACCGGCGAGTCGCGCCTTGGCCTGTGGGGCATGGCGGGCTCTGACAGTCGACAAACTTGTGTTAAGGCACACTACCCCGCCCGGGACAGGCCCAACGTCCACTATGGATAGCTGCCCCGCACGTCGTCCGAAGCCTGCGGGCCTTCCCGGCCCGCCAACTCCTTCGCGTTTTCTGCCCGACAGCATGTTCACAACGGCAGACAATAAAGTCCGGCCCTCTGGAGACCGGATCTTGCGGCGAGAGTACCGCAGGAGCAGATCACAGCCCATGGACCCGGTAACACGGGAATCCTCAGTAAAGGAATCACGTTGTTCGGGTAATTCGGCTTTGCAGAATTGCGTACCGTGTTGTGTACCAGAAGGCCACGGTTACCCGGATCAGGTTGTCAGCGCCCGTCCAGGGTATAAACTTCTAGTGTCCCGGAAAAACGGCGGAACCAGAGGTAATTGTTATCGAGAAGCCATTGTCCACAGGTGCCCGACACTACGCTCTGCTGCTGGCCCCGCATCTACTGGCCGATATGGATCGCGTGGGTCTGGCACGTATCGTCCACTGCTCCGGTTTCCCGGAACACGAGATCACCAGCCTCTACTTCGAATTCTCGTCTGTATGTCGGGTGTTGCCGGCCGAGCCGGAATCCATCCCCCCTGAACTCTGGGAATACCTCCTCCACTGCCTTCAGCTTGTCTCCACGCTGGTCACCACAGCCGAGCAGGCCGACATTGAGCAGGCAAGACATAATGCCGTCAGGAAGTTCCTGCCCCTGGCCCGCGATGCGGTACAGCATGAATACGAGGAACAGCAACAGGAAGGAACGGTGGAGCTCAGGCTGGCCGCCCTGATGCGGAACCCGTCATCGCCGGAACAGTCCCGTGAGCTGTGCAAGGAGGCCCTGAGGCTCGAACGGGAAGAGCGGTACGAGTCCGCTCACCACCTCACCACGGAGGGCCTGGGCCTTTCCAGGACGATGATAGTCGACTGCGCCCTTACCTACGCTCACCGGTGGATAGCCGACTCGCCGGATCACTTCGCGCCGGTAGACCTGGTGATACGATTGCTGGACCTGCTTTACACGGTTCGCCAAGAAGTCGGTACCGAACCCGGGGGCCCTGACGAGGACACCATAGACCGTATTGTGCTGGGTCTCGGCAATGTCCTGTTCAGCGATGAGCTGGGCCTGTGACTTCCATCAGCCCGTCCCCGCCAGCGTTCGCGCTAGACGCCATGCTTGGCCGTCTGGCCCGGTGGCTGCGGGCACTCGGATTTGACACAGTCTACCAGCCGGGTGTTGATGACCATGACCTCGTGGCCCTGGCCGACAACGAGTCCCGCATCCTGCTGACCCGTGACCGCCACCTGATTACCTACCTCCGCCCCCGTCGCGGCCTGCTGGTCACGTCCGGCAGACCACTGGCGCAACTGGGTGAAGTTGCAGAGCAATATGGTATCGGGCCAACGGACGATCTGTTCAACCGGTGCCTGATCTGCAATACCCGGCTCAGGGCCGCCACCTCGCATGAGGTTGCTACGCAGGTGCCAAAGCAGTCAAGAACCCTGCCAGGCCCCTTTCTCGCCTGCCCGGGATGTGGCCGGACCTACTGGCCCGGCAGTCACGTCAGGCGTATGCGGAGTGCCCTGGCAGAGCTTTTCCCGGAACTGGCGAGTCATAATCCGCAAGGCTGAAACCTTTCCATCGATGTCATCCGCCGCTTTCGTGCTTCCCTGGCCACCCATGCCCACTTTGACTATGTTGAGAGGAGGATTGACAGAAGGACCTCTCAACCATGCCAAAGGCACTGTTCAGGACACTGCGATGGGGTTTGGCGGGCATAGCTGGTTTGCTCGTCATCGCGGTTGTTGCGGTGGAGCTGATGCCGTGGAACTTCCTCAAGGCCCCCATCACTGAACGCGTTGAAGCAGCCACTGGTCGCCAACTGGAGATACGGGGCGATGTGTCCCTCAGCCTGCTGCCCCGCCCTCATATCGAACTGGAGCAACTCGCCTTCGCCAATACCACTTGGGCGCAGGTGCCCGTCATGGCGACGATCCGCAACCTTGAGCTCACACCCTCGATGACCAGCCTGCTCAGTGGGGATCTGGTCCTGGACGACATCCATGCTGAAAACCCGGTCCTACACCTGGAGGGTCGGGATCAGCAACCCGGCAACTGGGTCATGCCAGCGATGACTGCAGCCGGCGAAGACGGCGATCAAAACCCGCAGAACGGGGACGACAATGGGCCACCCATCACCATCCGGCAGTTCAGCGCAACGCAAGCAGAGATTCGCTATCTCGCACCGGGAGCCGACATCCCGCGGGTTCTGTCGTTACCGTCACTGACGATTTCCGGGAACAGTCTTGCCCTGGAGGCCGTGGTCAGAACCGGCACTGGCAACGAGGGCCAGGGGTTGCCGGTCTCACTCTCGGCCGGTTACCAGGCAGGCACCGGCAATGGCCAATGGCGGCTGAACGACCTGCAGGCCCGGATAAACGACATCGGCCTATCCGGTCACCTGCGCCTCGATACCGGGTCAGGTCCGCCCAGCCTGGAGGGCAAGCTGCACTCGCCCTCGGTCAATGTTCCCCAATTCCTGGCGGCAATGCCCAAACCACCGGAACCCTCCGATAAAGGTGGCTTGTCTGTCCCGGTGCTGCCGGTAATGGCAGGCGACCTACAGCTAACGGTGGACCAGGTGATACTTCAGCCGGCGACCCTGGACAGCGTCAAAGCCAACATTGACCTGGCCCGGCACCGGTTGATTCTGGACAACCTGACGTTTGACGTCGTGGGAGGTCAGATCGAGGCCACCGCAAGCCTGACCAGCAGCCCTGAATTCATTACCGCCGAAGTAAAGGCTCGGGGCCGGGAGATGGATCTGCACCCGTTGGGGATGGGTCAGAAAGCAGGCCATATCCTCGACGCCGAGCTGGACCTCAGCCTTGACCGGATTGCACAATCGCCCTCCCTGGACACTGGGAAGCTACTCGATAATCTGGTCATCGCAAAGGCGCAGGCATCCTACCAGACGGCCGACAAGGTGGCCGGGCCCGCCAGCGATCTGGACTTCGCCCTGGACCGGTCCGGCGAACGATCAGCTCCGGTGCTTTCCGTGGCCGGCCGGTTTCAGGGCAAGCCGCTGGAACTGACCATCGAGGGCGCCCCTCTTCCGCAACTGCGGGACGGACTGGAAGCCTACCCGCTGCAGGCACAGGCTCAATCCGGTGAGCTGTCGGCATGGGCTGATACCCGACTCGGGGCGATCCTCTCCCCCGGGACCTTTGCCGGGCAACTGGTACTCAGGGGAACGGACGGACGGGACCTTGAGCGATGGATCGGGCCGGTGCTACCGCCATTGCCAGACTACCGAATTTCCGGTCACCTGAGCCGGGACAATCAACGCTGGTCCGCGACAGACCTGGACGGCCACGTCGGTGTCACTGAGGTGGCCGGCGAGGTCCACTACACCCATGCCGATCGGCCTCGGGTAAACATCGACCTGGACGCCGGGAGGATCGAACTTGCCCGGTTTATCGCTGATAACGGGGAGTCCGGTGCTGCCACTAGCGGTGACGAATCTGCTGTAAACGAGTCACCAGTGTCAGCCCTGCGGGAATTCGATGGCCAGCTGGCCCTGCAGGCGGAGACGCTGGTGCTGCCCAACAAATCGGAACTGGCCAACCTCGACGTGGTCGCCAGCCTGCAGGAAGGCAAACTGGCCATCTCGCCACTGTCCTTCACGATCGGTGGCGGATCCTGGGACAGCAGCCTGAAGCTGGACGCCACCGACCAGCCCGCCTCCGGCACTATCAAGGCACAGTTTGACGCTATCTCCCTGAGCAGGGTCGGCGATACCTTTACCGCCATTGAGGATCGCCTTGGCAGGCTGTCCGGGCAGCTCGACGTGGAAATCACCGGGGCATCACCGGGCGGGCAACAGGAGGATGGTGTCCTTCTGCCCTTTGTCGGCCGGCTGGCTTTTGAACCGTCAACGCTGCAGTTCAGTGATTCCGAAACGGCGACCGATATGACCCTGAGCCTGCAAACTCGGGGGCTGGATGCCGGTGAGCAGACCTTCCATATTGACGGTGAAGGCCAATACGACGGGGCACCCTTTTCCCTGACGTTTCGTGGCGCCCCCCTGCTGGATGCCCGCGACCCGGACCGCCCCTACACCCTGGACCTGTCAAGCGATATCGTAGACAGCCGGATTGAGATCCGGGGAGCCATACTCCGGCCTCTGGCATTAAAGGGCCTGGACCTTCGCCTCCACCTGGAGGGCCCCAATCCTCATCGTCTGACGCGCCTGTTGGGGCTACCCCTGCCAGAGCTTCCCCGGTACTCGGTGTCCGGTGACCTGACGCTGGAGAATGAGCGCTGGGCCTTTACCAACCTCGCAGGCGAAATCGGCAATAGTGATGTTGGCGGTCAGATCTTCTTTGATACCGGTTCCCGCCCGCCTCAATTGTCGGCGGAACTGAATTCACGATCCCTGGAGCTTGAGGATCTAGGCGGCCTGGTTGGTAAGGATCCCGAATCATCGGGTACCAACGGGGCAGCCGATGCCTCCGGCGACCGTTTTGTTCTGCCCGACGATCCGCTCCTTTCCGATAACTGGCGCAAGCTCAATGCGGATGTCCGCTATCGGGGCAAGTCGGTGCGCGCGGCGGACATCCCCTTGAGCGACGTTGTAATCGACTTTTCACTGAACGATGGTCAGGCGGTTTTCGATCCCGTTCGGTTCGGCGTTGGTGACGGACGCGTGGACTTCAATCTCGATCTGGACGTAAAACCGGACCAGCCCGAGGGAACCATGCAGCTGGAAGTCAGGGCAGTTGATCTCAACAAGGCCCTGCGCGAATGGCCGATCGCTGAAGGCAGCGTTGGTACCATCGGCGGCCAGGGCAAATTCTGGGTCACCGGCTCGTCAGTGGCCGGGCTGTTGGGCTCCGCTGATGGCGGTGTGGTCCTGCTGATGACCCAGGGCAAGCTGAACGCCCTGCTGGTGGAACTGGCAGGACTGGACGCCTCACAATCGTTCCTCAGCTGGCTCGGTGGCCGCGATCCTCTCCCCATCGACTGCGCCTACATGGACCTGCAAACCCGCGACGGCGTCGTTGATCTTGATACCTTTGCGGTGGATACATCAGACACCACGTTTACCGGCACCGGCACCGTCAATATGAACAATGAACGGCTGGATATCACCATTGAGGCCCACCCCAAGGACCCCAGCGTGCTCTCCGCGCGCACACCTCTCCACCTGGGCGGCACCTTTAACAACGTTGATCCGGGACTGGAAAAGGGAGAACTGGCGTTAAGGGCGGGCGGCAGTGCACTCCTTGCCGCCGTGGCGGCGCCCGTTGCGGCCCTGGTACCTCTGCTCGACCTGGGCGCCGGCGATGAAGTTCCCTACTGCGATGGTCTGGCCAGTCGCTCCCGGGAAGCCATTGACAATCAGGAGGATGGCAGCGATGGAGCCGACAACGATGAAAGCTGACTGGCGTAATACGGTCTTGCTGCTTTGGCTGCTCATTATCAGCGGCTGCGCCGGTTTCCCGGGCGACGGTTCGGGCAGCACGGCTGAGCAGGACAACGCTGAGGCAGTCAGGCTGAAGGCCGTATTGCTGGAGGCCGAGGACCTGGCCGGCTCCGCGATCGATGTGACCGTTGGTGACAATCGTATCCTCCTGGAGGGCTTTGTGGAAAAAAGCTCCCAGCGACAACGGGCGGAAGACCTGGTCAGGGAGCACGCTGACATCGAGCGGGTCACCAATCGTATCGAAGTGAAATAACGCCTTGATGTGGCTCCCGGGGGCTCGCTTCACCACAGCGGGTGACGGGCAAAATGTTCCCGGTAGCCTCCCGGTGTCATTCCGGTAACCTGCCGGAAGCTCCTCCTGAGACTCGCTTCATCCGGGAACCCCAACACATGACCGATAACGGCCAACGGGTTATCCGTAGTGATCAGTTGTTCGCCAACCTGATTGAGTTTCACCAGCCGCATCAGCTCCCCACATCGGTAACCGCTCTCCCGCAACACACGGCGTTGCAGGGTGCGGGCCGACGTATTCATCGCTGCGGCAAGGCGCGCTGTGTCCAGTTCGCCGGCCGGTATCCCTTCAATGGTCTGGACCAGTGTGCGCATCCAACCACCGTGGTGAAGCAGGCCGGGCACATCCTGTAACGGCGTATGGCGGCCCTCTGGCCTGGGCAGAACCATATGCCGCCGGATATCGGCCACCAGAGACTCGCCGCACTGCTCCTCCAGCAACGCCAGGGCCAGCGGCAGGTAACCGTTCACCCCCGACGCGGTGGCGCATGCCTCGCGATAGACGAGGGTCTGATGAGGTTTCCAGTTCACCGCCGGAAACCGATGACCGACCAGGCCCCGCAGCCACCAGGTGGTGGTGGCCGGCTGACTGTCCAGCCGCCCGGTGCGCGCGGCCAGACAGACGCCGGTACAGTAGCTCCAGAGCCTGGTCTCCAACGGTAAGTGGGTCAGCGCATCGACCACCCCCTCGTCTTTGTCACTCAGTGCAGTGGAGGTATCCCGCCAGGCTCCCGGAACGAGCACCCCGTCGACAGGACGCTCTGCAAGAGGCTCAGTGGCCAGCGACAGGCCATTGGCGGTGGCCAGCGGCCCTCCCCGTTCGCTGAGCCAATGGCAGGCAAACCGCTGATGCCCAAGGCGAAGATTGGCCGCCATAAGCAGATCCGAAAAGCCGAACAGGCCCGCTGGCAGGCAATCCGGATAGACGAGCAATCCGATACGCATATGGCATCTTCCGCATCATTAATGACATTTTACGCCATAGTAGCAATCCGGATTCCTGCCGCACAATGGCGATGTCCAATGACGGAGATCACCATGAACATTACCCAGTTAAGAAATGCCACCATGATTGTCGAGATTGGCGGACACCGTATCCTTGTTGACCCGATGCTCGCCCCGATGGGCGCCATCCCTCCGCTGAAGTACGCAACCCGGGCCCGTCGGCGCAATCCGCTGGTCGACCTTCCGCAGGGCGCCGATGCCCAGTTGGGCACCGTGACCCAATGCCTGATCACGCACTGCCAGAAGGGCCATTTCGACCATCTCGACCGGGCCGGAGCAAAATGGCTCAGAAAGCACAATATTCCTGTGTTCTGCATGCGCGGAGACGCCGCGTTCCTGTCCGCCAAGGGGCTGTCGGTAACACCGCTGGAGCCCGGGCGCCGCCAGGGACTGCTGAATGGCGAGGTAACGCCGGTACCCTGCGTTCACGGCACTGGTCTGGTCGGTCGCTTCATGGCCCACGGTTTTGGCTTTTACCTGGAGTTTCCCGGTGAGCCGTCGGTCTACATCGCGGGGGACACCATACTGACCAACGACGTCAGGGACTTCATTCTTCACCATCAACCGGACGTGTGCGTGATCCCGGCCGGTGGCGCCAGCTTTGATGTCGGTGGGGAGATTATCATGGGTGCCGATGAGGTGGCTGCCGTCGCCCGGCTCAGTACCGGCGTGATCGTCGCCAATCATCTTGAAGCGCTGGATCACTGCCCGGTGACCCGCGAACAGCTGCGGGCACTGGGGGAGCGAGAATCCCTTGGCAGCCAGCTGCGCATCCCCGGCGATGGTGAAACCCTGAGGTTTCCGCTCTGATGCCGCCTGCCATTCGCCCCCTTTCAGGCAAGGACTCGACGGGTAGCTGCAGTTTGCCGAGCCCGGTGGAAGCCGGTCATTTCACAGTGGTTTCCCGTACACCAGGTCTTTGGCGATCCATGGAGATGGAGTATGGTTACACGCTGGCGTAACAAACCGAGCAACTCGGTATGGGATAACCCGACAATAAGGATCGATCCATGAGCTTTGACACCCCACTCTATCTTTGTGGCCCCTTGCGGGAACCCCGGCAGATGCTGGCGGATCAGGAGTACAGTGGTCACACTTCCATCCACGATGACTCCATGGCCGAAAAGCTTGGCTTCACGGCCGGCCCGATTGAAGGCCCCACTCATTTCAGTCAGTTCGTGCCTCTGCTCGCGGAAGTCTGGGGGCAGGACTGGTTCGAACGGGGGTGTTTCTCCGCGCATTTCCAGAACATGGTGGTTGAGGGGGAAAGTGTCCGGGCCTTTATCGAACGCCCCGGTCCTGGAGACACCAGAATCCGGGCCTGGGCGGAAAAGGCGGACGGTACGCCGGTGCTGGAAGCCAGTGCCAGCCTGGGACCAGACGACGGCGACACTCTGCTTGATCAGCGCATGGCACGCCTGCGTGAACCGGAAAAGCTGGTCATCCTGTCAGACCTCCACGTGGGCATGAAGGGGGCGGTGGATGAGCACGTGCGCATGGATGCGGACCAGAACATGGGTAACCTGTACCCGTTTTCCCTGAATCAGAAGCTGGAGAAGATCACCGAGCCGTCAGCCTGGTATCACCAGTCGTCATCGCCCTGGGGCCGCCCTGTGATTCCCCTGGAGATGATCAGTGTACTGGCGGAATACACCAGCAAAGAGGCGGATTTTCCGGTGAAGCATCCAGTGGTCGGGCTGTTTGCCGATCAGGAAATCCGCATGGTCGACGGGCCGCTGTTTGTGGGTGAGGACTATCTGATCCGGCGGGAAGTGGTCGCCCTGTCCGAGAGCAAACGCACCGAATCCTACTGGGTCCGTTCACGTATCTATGACGCGTCCGGCGAAACCCTGAAGGCCGAGATGCTGCTGAACCATGCCACCCTGAAGCACTCCTATCCCCACTACGACGACGAAGCAAGCTCCTGAGTTGCTCTGGTGACCCCCGCCGGGGTCACCGGTTAGCGTCATCCGGTCTTTCCTTTATCCGGAACCCTTTGCGCACTATCCTCTATACTCTCGCAGCGGCTCTGCCGCAGTGAACCGACAATAACAATACCCCGGCAAGGTTGAAGGCACATGATGAAACACCCGTTTCCGGACCTTATCGACATGGTCATGGAGGAAAGCGAGCCAGGCTGTAGTACCAACAGTATCCGGATTGGCGACAAGCATATGAACACCAATAATGTTGCACATGGTGCCGTGCTTTATGCACTGGCCGATACCGGCATGGGTTCTGCCCTCTATCCCACGCTGGAAGAAGGACAGGTATGTGCCACAATTGAGATCAAGATGAGCTACTTCAAACCGGTGTTTGCGGGCAAGGTGGTGTGCCAGACCAAGATGGTCAACAAGGGCAAGACCATTGCCAACCTTGAATCCCGGCTGTTTGTGGATGACATTCTTGTCGCCCAGGCCAACGGCAATTACGCTATCTTCCGGATCAGATCCGACAACGGATCTCGTTGATAGCGACATGGCCCGCATCCTTGGCGCCCCTCACCGGGACTTCATGGGAAAGGCAGCCCTGGAAGGTTGCCACCGAAAGAGGGTGTCATGAAAAAGACCATTCTTGCTCTGGACGGCGGAGGCATCCGCGGGGCTGCCTCCGCCCGGTTCCTGACCCTGGTGGAAAAGGAACTGAAAAAGGACAACCTGGATCTGAAATCCACGGTTGATCTATGGGCAGGCACCAGTACCGGAGCCATTATTGCGGTGGCCCTGGCTACCACGGACCTCACCATGGAGACCATATCGGAGCTGTATAACCCGAAACTGGCGAAGACGATCTTTTCCGAGAACAGGGGCTGGTTCGAACTCGACGGGATCAATGCCCCCAAGTACGAAGCCAAAGGCAAAACAAAGGTACTGAGGGACTACTTCGGTACCCGTACCCTCGCGGATGTGCCGGACGGCAAACATGTTCTGGCCATCGCCCACGGGGTGGAATGCAACCACCCGGTGGTACTCAAGAGTACCAAGCCAGAGTACAGGTCACTCCGCAGCAGCGAGGTGGTGGATGCTTCCTCGGCCGCCCCCACCTACTTCCCCACCAAGCGTGTTCGTTACCTGGAGACCGGCGACCAGGACTGGCTCATCGACGGCGGGGTTATCAGCAACAATCCCAGCGTCTGCGCCATGGCCGAGGCCCTTCGACACTGTGACGGTGCCAGCCTTGATAACCTACAGGTGCTGTCGGTGGGCACAGGCAAACCAACCCGCTACGTCTCTGGCCGCGATTCCGAAAGCTGGGGAGCGCTCGGCTGGTTTACCCGGGGAAGGATCATCAGTCTGCTGGGCAATGAGCAGGTGTCGGCCTACCAGGCCATGACCTTCTGCCCCGCCGGGCAGTATATCCGGGTGAATTCCCCTCTCGCCAAAATGCCGGGATTTCCGCTGACGGTAGCAGACGACATGGACAATGTATCCAGCAAGAACATCAGCAACCTGAAGGCCCTGGGCGAGTACTGGTTCGACCACTATGGCGAATCGGCCATCGCGCTTCTGAAGCAGCAGTACGCCGGGGAATCACTGGATTCCATGTCAGGCTGACGGCAGTGGCTACTCCAGGTAGTAATCGAAAGTGGATACCACCCGCACCGTCTTGAAGGGCTGCTGTTCCGCCGTTACGCCTGGCGCCTGATCGCGGGCAAGAATCTGGAAGACGCCCTGGTTGGCCCGACGCAGGCCGCCCAGTTCCGCATCCGCATCCCGGGCAAACTGCTGAGCGGACTCCCGGGCCGCTGCCGTGGCTTCGGAGATCATCTCCGGCTTGATGTCATTCAACCGCGTGAACAGGTAGGTCGGGCCAGTGGGACCGTAGTCGGAGGACAGGATCACACCGGAGTCCACCAGGTCACTGACGTTCTGGGCCGCCTGCCGCACCTTCTCCACTTCCTCGGTACGCACCATCAGTACCTGGTTGATAATGACCTTGCGAGCGCCATGCTCCGGCTGATAGGGATTGGCCTGGGTGTCCACCACGTCCAGGCGCTGGAGCTCCACAGACTCCTCGCTGATAGCCTGCAGGGACAGGAAGGCCATAACGCCGTCGCGGCTGCTGCGCGCCTTCTGCCGAGCGGCATCAAGGGTATCACCACTGGCTGCAAAACGGATCGGCCACAGTGCCAGGTCGGCAGTCACCTCCTTTTCCGCCACACCCTTGACGGTGACATAGCGATCACCCGTACGCAGTTCCTGGAGTCCATCCCTCAGCAGGGAGGCTGCGATAATCAGACTCACACCAAGAATCACCGATACCAGAACCTTCATGAACTTTCCTTTTCTGTTGAAGCCCTGCATGGCCAATTCCCGCAGGGATCATTGCAAGAATACTGTCTACCACACGAAACAACATACCGGGCTGGCCGAGGCAAAGCCACTGGCCGGAACAAATGGGCAGGAAACCACGCCGGCGCCCATCCGACTATTACAGACTTGTATCTGCGGCGGTCTACAATATCCGTTAAGGTATCCGGATATCCCATTGCACAAAACACACCAGGCAGAGGGAGTAGACCATGAATCTCCAGGACCAGCTTGAAAACACCATTTCCAAACTGACCGCACCCGGCAAAGGGCTTCTGGCCGCCGATGAAAGCACCGCCACAATCACCAAACGCCTGAGCGCGGTCGGTGTCGAATCCACGGAAGAAAACCGCCGTCAGTATCGCAGTCTCATCCTGTCTGCTCCCGGCCTGGGCGAGAGCATCAGTGGTGTTATCCTTTATGAGGAAACCCTTTCCCAGCGCGACGACAACGGTACGCCCCTGCCTCAGGTGGCCGCCCATCAGGGCATTGTGCCGGGCATCAAGGTGGACAAGGGTAAAGGCCCCATGCCGAACGCACCGGGTGACGAGATCACATCCGGGCTGGACGGGCTGGAAGAACGCCTGGAACACTACCGGGAGCTTGGTGCCCGCTTTGCAAAATGGCGCAGCGTCTACCATATCGCAGAGCACAACCCTGGCGCAGCCGCCATCGAGGCCAATGCTGAGGTACTTGCCCGGTATGCCGCCATCTGTCAGTGCCAGGGTGTGGTGCCCATTGTCGAACCGGAAGTGCTGATCAACGGCAGCCATGGCATTGATCGCTGCGCGGAGGTCAGCGAGGCAGTTATCCGGGCGGTATTCAACGCCCTCTATCGGCATGGGGTTCAACTGGAAACCATGATCCTGAAACCCAGCATGATCACGCCCGGCCAGGAACATTCCCGGCAGGCCAGCCCGGAAGAGGTCGCCGAGTTTACCCTTCGCACGTTCCGGCGTTGCGTGCCGGCAGCGGTTCCCGTCATTCATTTCCTGTCCGGCGGGCAGACCCCGGAAGAAGCCACCCTGAACCTTAACGCCATCAATCAGATGGCCCAGCCCTGGACACTTGGTTTCTCCTACGGCCGGGCCCTCCAGGAGCCGGCCCAGAAAGCCTGGGCCGGACACGCGGAGAACTGGCAGGCCGCGCAGACAGCGCTGCTAAAAAGGGCAAGGCTGAACAGCAGGGCATGCCTGGGCGAGTACCAGCCCACAATGGAAGCCGCGTAAGCCTGAGCGTCCCGTCCGGTCAGGCCGGGGCGTGTTCCGGATCAGCCGGTCGCCTGTTGTGACGTCGGTTCGGACGACCGCCCGTTGCCGTCCTCTGCCCAGCCGGGATCCGGAGCAAACCGGTCGCCGTAGCGGCTGGCAAGGGTTTCCAGCGACTGCCGGATGTCGGACGCGCCCCGTGTCCGGGCGTAGGCCATGGGCCCTCCCCGGAAGGGCGCAAAGCCGGCGCCAAAGATCATGGCGCCATCGGCCAGATCCTCAGTCTCGATGACCTGCTCCCGCAGGCATGCCCGGCAGGCGTTAAGCATGGGCAATAGCAGTCGATCGATGGTGTCATGGGGCGCATCCGGCACCTTGTCCTTTTTGTCGGCTTCACCCTTTTTCCAATGGTATAGCCCCTTGCCTGTTTTCTTGCCAAGGTCGCCGTTTTCCACGAGCTCTTCCAGCCAGGCCGGCGGAGGCGGCATGGGCGACTCCAGCCGCTCGCGGAGCATCTTGGCAACACTCAGGCAGATATCCAGCCCCACCTGATCGGCCAGTTCCAGGGGACCGACGGGCATGCCAAACTTCTCCGCTTCCCGGTCGATGGTCTCGGCGGCAATCCCTTCGTCCAGCATAACCATGGCTTCCACCAGATAGGGTGTCAGTACACGGTTCACCAGGAACCCGGGAGCCGTGGTGACCGGCGCCGGCAGGCGATCGATCTGGCCGGTGAATGCCCTGGCCCGTTTGACGATGTCGTCGCTGACCTTGTCATGACTGACCACTTCCACCAGAGGCATCATCGCCACCGGATTGAAGAAGTGCAGCCCCACCAGTCGACTGGGGTCCTTCAGTTTGTCACGAAGGGTCTCCAGGGGAATGCTCGAGGTGTTGGTGGCCAGGATGGCCGAGTCCTTCATGCGCGGCTCGGCTTCCTCATAGACTTTCTGCTTGATCTCGACCTTTTCCGGTACCGCCTCCAGCACCAGGTCCGCATGTTCGACACCGTTATTGCCGAAATCCGGCGTCAACCGGTCGAGGATCTCCCGGCGTTGCGCCGAGGTGCGATGTTTGCGGTCGCACAGGTCGGCCAGTTTGCCCACCGCGGTGGCGACTTTTTCCGGCTCCATGTCGAAGAGCGTGACCCAGAGACCGTTATAGGCACACCAGCCAGCGATATCGGCCCCCATTTCACCGGCCCCCACGATATGGACATGATGAACGGGCTCAGCCCCCGTGCGTGTCAGGCCTTTCATCTGTTCCTGCAGGAAAAACACCCGAACCAGATTGCGGGAGGTGGTATCCGTCATCAGCAGTTCGGCGAAGGAATCCACCTCTGCCCGCAGCATTGCCTCGTCATCGCCACCGTGCTTCTCCCACAGACGGATCAGTGCCTCAGGTGCCGGATAGTGCTCTGGTGGCGCCTTTTCGGCACTCTTTGAACGCATCTGTCGGGTTTCCAGCTGCCGCGCCGGTCGGGTGCTGAGGACCTTGCCCCGCAGACCATGCCCGGCCGGATCGATATCGCCGGCTACCGCTGCGGCAACCGCTGCCGCCACATGGCGCTCTTCCACCACCTGGTCCACCATGCCCAGCTTTAACGCCTTGTGGTGAGGCACCGTCTTGCCGGTGAGCATCAGGGTCATGGCTTCCAGGGGATCTATCAGCCGGGTCAGCCGGGCGGTACCACCGAGCCCCGGATGAAGACCCAGCTTCACTTCCGGGAAACCGAGCTTGGCGCCAGGTATGGCGATACGGTAGTTGCACGCCAACGCAAGCTCGAAGCCCCCGCCCAGGCACGCACCGTGGATAACGGCCACCGTGGTGTATGGCGCTTTCTCGAGGCGGTTCACCACCTCATGGGCGCGACCGAGTTTCGTTGCTGCCTCGTCACGGGATTCCAGCTTGCTGAACTCACCAATATCGGCGCCAAGGCAGAACCCGCTGGCTTTGGTGGAGCGGATCACCAGCCCTTTGGGTGGCTGCTGGTCAAGCTTCTGGAGAATAGCTTCCAGCTCCTTCAGTACCTCTGTGGAAACGACGTTGGCAGAGGTGTCCTGTTTATCAAAGGTCAGCCAGGCGATACCCTGCTCACCCTGGGCCAGCTTCCAGTGTTTCCATTCATTGCTCTCGGTCTGTTGACTGGGGCCCCTTTCCATTTCGCGGGCCGACAGTGCTTGAAGAATATGGCCGGTCATCGTGTCCTCCTGGTTCTCGTATGAGACTGTCCGGATAACCAAATAAGTGGCACTTGCACGTTGAATGGCGTTACAGGGCTTCGATCATCATGGCCCCGGACTGTCCGCCGCCGATGCATTCCGTGGCGATGCCCTTTTTCAGCCCCTTGCGGTGGAGGGCGTTCATCAGATGCAACACAATACGGTTGCCACTGGTACCGACCGGGTGTCCGATGGCCACCGCGCCACCGTCCACGTTCAGCCGTTCCGGATCCAGCCGCCCCAACGGCTTGTCAGTACCGAACGCCGCGCGGCTGAACTCCGGATCATCCCAGGCCTCCAGGCAGGCCAGCACCTGTGCCGCAAAGGCCTCGTTGATCTCCCACAGATCAATGTCGTTCAGTCCACTGCGCTGCCGCTTGAGGATGGCACTGGCACTGAGCACCGGCCCCAGGCCCATGATCTTCGGATCCAGCGCCGACCACTCGCTGTCGACGATGACTGCCTTGGGCGTCAGGCCGTACTTTTTCACCGCTTCCTCCGAGGCGAGAATCATCCAGCTGGCGCCATCCGTCACCTGTGAGCTGTTGCCAGCCGTGACCTTGCCATGGGGAGGCTCGAAGACCGGTTTCAGGCCCGCCAGCTTGTCCACGGAGCTGTCGGGCCTTACGCCGTCATCGTACTTGTAGAGCGTGCCGTCGGGCGCGACCGCAGCTATCACTTCATCTTCAAGCCAGCCCTCATCGACGGCCCGGGCGAGCCGCTTATGGCTGCTCACCGCGTATTCGTCCGCCGCCTTGCGGCTGATATTGAACTGTTGGGCCAGCACTTCGGCGGTCTGCCCCATGCTCAGGCCCACAACCGGATCCGTCAGCCCCTGCTCGAGGCTGATCCGGGGCTTGAAATCACCCGGTGAGAAATCAGTGACCTGGCGGGCATAGTCCTGGGGGGAGGAGGCGCTGTTGAAGTCGGCCAGCCAGTCCACCGCATCCCGGCTCAGCACCATGGGCGCATGACTCAGCGCCTCGGTCCCACCGGCCAGGATAAGATCCGAACTACCCTCGCGGATG
This sequence comes from Marinobacter lacisalsi, assembly GCF_042651045.1. Classification (NCBI taxonomy): domain Bacteria; kingdom Pseudomonadati; phylum Pseudomonadota; class Gammaproteobacteria; order Pseudomonadales; family Marinobacteraceae; genus Marinobacter; species Marinobacter lacisalsi. The sequence continues at coordinate 319,598 of NZ_JBHSDI010000010.1, read as the reverse complement.
TACTTGTAGGCGGTATCCAGGGACTGCATGCCCGAGCCGCAATTGATCTGCACGGTAAACGCCGGCATGGCCTCGCCCATCCCCAGGCGCAGCGCGGCAACCCGGGCCGGGTTCATCTCGGTAGGCACCACGTTGACACAACCCAGTATCACCTGATCGTAGGCATCGGCGGGTATGTTCTGGCGCATCAGCAACGGCCTGCCGCACTGCACCGCCAGGTCAACGGGTGAGAAAGGCCCCGGCCGCCCTCTGGCCTTCAGAAACGGCGTTCGGGCGCCATCGACAAGGTACACGCGCCTGGTGGCGGTACCCCGCTTTTCAGATGCCTTTGGGGTGGAGCGTTCCTTTGCCTTTGCAGCGGTCATTGGCTTACCTCCGTCTGAACAGCGGAATGTCTAGTGTCCCGTGCGGTTAATTCGCTGACCTACTGCGTGACGCTGGGGCCTCTGGCCAAGGCGCCAGTCCGCAGGTGTGGTGGTTCCACATCAAGGGCTGGCAACACCGGCCAGAGGCCCCAGCGTCGCGCCCTTCGGGAGCCACTGAGAGCCTTGAGAGCTGTGTTGCGCTGACTCGATTTGGAACCACCGGAGCGCCGGCCGCCAACCCTTCGCCATCGCGCCTTGCTCTCAAGGCTCTCAGTGGCTCAGTGGGTCAGCGAATTAACCGCACGGGACACTAGCTATAACCCTTGACCCGGGCGGGCGTAACTTCAAGGTGGGCTTTCCGAAGGTTCCGGCAAAACATCAATAACAACCGGAGCTTCGGTGAAGGTTACGATAAAGACAGGGAGGCTATGAACGTGCGGGGTGGCGGCCCCGCCCGGGCAGGACCGGTAATGGCATCAGGCGACTTTCAGGCCGCGACCATCGGCGCCGAGGCATGCCAGCATCGGTGCCACTTCCCGGATTTTCCGTGCCCGGGGCCAGAGCTGTTCGGCTTCAGTGAAGCCAATCCGCAGGTAGTTCAACCATTGCTTGATGCGGCCGGTCACGAAGCGATCTTCGAGTCGGGTCTGCAGGGCCGCAGCGTAATCCTCGATCAGTGCCACGGCTTCCGGCCAGGTCATGGGGGTGGCGTTCTCGCCTCGCTGGCTGGCCTTGATCTGGCGGGCAAGATCCGGGCGGGCAATCAGACCGCGACCGATCATGACCTCATTACAGCCGGAGACCTCGCGGCACCGCCAGTACTGGTCCACCGTCCAGATTTCACCGTTGGCGATGACCGGAATGGAGAGAGCTTCCCGGACCCGGGCGATGTGTTCCCAATAGGCAGGGGGCTTATAGCCATCCACCTTGCTGCGGGCATGGATGACCAACTCGGCGACACCGGCCTCCTGCAGGGCCTGGCCACAGGCAAGCCCCATGGAGCGGTCGTCATAGCCAAGACGCATCTTGGCGGTCACCGGAATGTGGGCGGGCACCGCCTCACGAACAGCCGCCGCTATAGCGTGCATCAGCTCAGGCTCACGCATCAGCACGCAGCCGCCCTTGTGCCTGTTGACGGTTTTGGCCGGACAACCGAAGTTGATATCCACCTGCCGGGCGCCCAACTCCACGGCACGGGCGCCATGAAGCCCCATCATCCCGGGATCGGAACCCAGTAACTGTATTGCCACGGGCGTGCCTGATGCGGTTCGGCACTGGTTATGCAGTTCGGGCGCGTACTTGTAGAAAATGCGCGGCGGCAGCATGCCATGGGTGACCCGGATAAACTCGGTCACACTGCGGTCGATTCCACCGACTCCGGAGAGCGTCTCACGGATCGGGGCGTCAACCAGACCTTCCATGGGGGCCAGAATGATGTGCATGGGTGCTCCCGGAGTGCATTGATCAGGATTTGAGCGGGAGGCAATTGTAAGGAAATTCTGAGGCAGATAACAGAAGGGAAAGCCGGCGCCCAGAAGGGCGCCGGATCAGTGTCAGGACTGAATGTCGAAACGGTCGTTGTTCATGACCTTGGCCCAGGCAGCCACGAAGTCCCTCACGAACTTGTCATGGTTGTCATCCTGTGCGTACACCTCAGCATAGGAGCGCAGGATGGAGTGGGACCCGAACACCAGGTCTACCCGGGTGGCAGTCCACTTCTTCTGGTCGGTCTTACGGTCGCGAACCTCATACAGGTTCTCGCCCACGGACTTCCAGCTGTAGGCCATATCGGTCAGGTTGACGAAGAAGTCATTCGTCAGCTGGCCTTCCCGGTCGGTGAACACGCCATGTTTGCTGCCGCCGTGGTTGGTGCCGAGTACCCTCATGCCACCGATCAGCACGGTCATCTGTGCCGCGGTCAACCCCATCAACTGGGCTCGATCCAGAAGCATTTCCTCAGGCTTGACCACATAGGCCTTCTTCTGCCAGTTGCGGAAACCATCCGCCAGCGGTTCCAGCGGCTCGAATGACTCGGCGTCGGTCATGTTATCCGTGGCATCGCCCCGACCTTTCAGGAACGGAACGTGTACCTCATAGCCGGCCGCTTTCGCCGCTTTCTCGATGCCCACACTGCCACCAAGCACAATCACGTCCGCGATGCTGGCACCGGTATCGGCAGAGATCTGCTCGTACACCTTCAGTACTTTGGTCAGGCGTTCCGGCTCGTTGCCTTCCCAGTCTTTCTGGGGGGCCAGGCGGATACGGGCGCCATTGGCACCACCACGCATGTCGGAACCACGGTAGGTACGGGCACTATCCCAGGCAGTACTGACCATGTCGCTGATGGACAGGCCGGCCTCGGCAATCTTTTCTTTGACCACCTCTTCAATGTAGTCGGTGCGACCTGCAGGAACCGGATCCTGCCAGATCAGGTCTTCATCCGGCACTTCCGGGCCGATATAGCGGGACTTGGGGCCCAGGTCGCGGTGGGTCAGCTTGAACCAGGCGCGGGCAAAAGCATCCTGGAACCGTTCCGGATCCTTGCGGAATTCCTCAAGGATCTTGCGGTAGGTGGGGTCCACCTTCATGCCCATGTCCGCATCGGTCATGATCGGGTTGTGGCGGATAGAGGGATCACTGGCGTCCACCGGCTTGTCTTCTTCGCGGATGTCGACAGGTTCCCACTGCTGGGCACCGGCGGGGCTTTTCTTCAGCTCCCACTCATGGTCCAGCAGCATGTCGAAGTAGCCCATATCAAATTTGGTCGGCTCGGTGGTCCAGGCACCCTCAATACCGGATGTGACGGCATTGGACGCCCTGCCCTGCATATTGGGGTTGTCCCACCCAAGACCCTGGCCTACCACGTCAGAACCTTCCGGCTCGGCGCCCAGCGCTCCGGCGTCGCCGTTGCCGTGACACTTGCCCACCGTGTGACCACCGACGGTCAGAGCGGCGGTCTCTTCATCATCCATCGCCATCCGGGCGAAGGTTTCACGCACCTGGGCAGCGGTTTTCATGGGGTCAGGCTCGCCGTTGACACCTTCCGGGTTTACATAGATCAGGCCCATCTGTACGGCAGCCAACGGGTTTTCCATGGTGTCCGGCTTGTCGACGTCGCCATAGCGTTCGTCGGAGGGCGCCAGCCATTCTTTCTCGGCCCCCCAGTAGATATCCTTTTCCGGGTGCCAGATATCTTCCCGGCCAAAGGAAAAGCCAAAGGTCTTGAGCCCCATGGACTCATAGGCAATGTTGCCGGCCAGGATCATCAGGTCTGCCCAGCTGATCTTGTTGCCGTACTTTTTCTTGACCGGCCACAGCAGACGCCGGGCCTTGTCCAGGCTGGCGTTGTCTGGCCAGGAAGCGATCGGGGCAAACCGCTGGTTACCGGTGCCACCACCACCGCGGCCATCAGCCAGGCGGTAGGTGCCGGCAGAATGCCAGGCCATACGGATCATGAAGCCACCGTAGTGGCCCCAGTCGGCCGGCCACCAGTCCTGGCTGTCGGTCATCAGGGCGTGCAGGTCCTGCTTGAGCGCACCAACGTCGAGTTTGCGGACCTCTTCCCGATAGTCGAAACCCTCATCCATGGGGTTGGTTTTGATGTCGTGCTGATGAAGGATGTCGAGGTTGATGGATTCCGGCCACCAGCCTGTCACGCTCTGGCTGCTGGCAGTGTTGGCACCGTGCATCACCGGGCACTTACCACCTGTACTGTTGTTCTGACTCATCATTGACTCCTGTTTTTAGCAAGCTGGCAAGGGACATGTTGTTTGAGGGGCATTACTAACCATAGGTTACCCCCACCGCCCCTGCTTGAAACTTTCCTAACGTCGGGATAGCAATTCGCTATGACCAGGCTCGGGCATAATGTCGATATTTGTCAGCAAGGATTCCGAGCGACTCCTGCCATGCTAGCTGGGTAAATCCGGAGAACACTGACATGGGACAACGCCTTCTCTGACTGGGACAACGTCACCTTAACCGCCAGCCAAAAAGAGCTAAAATCAATTAAATGAAAAGAGCTGAGAGTTTTTTTTAATCGACCAACATCAAAGGAAGCAATGTGATGACAAACATTCAGGCGAGGCGTTCCACCGACAGGAACTTACCCTGGTCATCGAAGAGGATGCGGAAGGAGCCGTGAATGCCATCACGGAGGTAGAAGCGGGAAAGGATACGGGCCGGGAAGCGGACGGAGCGTCCGTCCCGGGCCGTGGTGTGGACGTCGGTCGCCTGCCCGTTATAGAGCTTGATCCATTCGTCCGGGCTGACGTGAATGTCCACGATAATTTGTTGCATTATGAATTTCGTTATCTATGAATCATGAGAGACTGGTTACGTCTCAGTTTGACAGCTCCAGCAGCAGCCGGTTAAGCCGGCTGACGTAGGCACCCGGGTCGTCAAGCTGCTCACCGCTGGCCAGGGTGGCCTGGTCAAACAGGACGGCGGACAGCTCGTTGAAGCGCTCCTCGCCCTGCTCGGTTTCCAGGCGCTGCACCAGCGGGTGGTCCACGTTGATCTCGAAGATGGGCTTGCTGTCCGGAACTTTCTGGCCGGCGGCTTCCATGATCTTCTTCATCTGGGCGCCCATATCGAACTGGCCAACAACCAGGCAGGCCGGTGAGTCGGTCAGGCGCTTGGTGACACGCACTTCCTGGACACGGTCGTTCAGGGCGGTCTTGAGGCGTTCAATCAGGCCCTCGTGCTCTTTCGATGCCTCTTCCTGTTCTTTCTTGTCTTCCTCGGTTTCCACTTCGCCCAGGTCCAGGTCACCCCGGGCCACATCCTGTAGCTGCTTGCCATCGAACTCGTTGAGGTAACCCATCATCCACTCGTCGATGCGGTCGGACAGGATAAGGACCTCAATGCCCTTCTTACGGAACACCTCCAGGTGCGGACTGCTGCTGGCAGCGGTGTGGCTGTCTGCCGTGATGTAGTAGATCTTGTTCTGACCTTCCTTCATACGGCTGATGTAGTCTTCCAGGGAGACGTTCTGGGTGCTTTCGCCGGTATGAGTCGAGGCGAAGCGCAACAGCCCGGCAATCTTCTCACGGTTGCCGAAGTCTTCCGCCGGACCTTCCTTGAGTACGGTGCCGAATTCGTTCCAGAAGGTCTGGTAGTCCTCCGGCTGCTTCTTGGCCAGTTTGGACAGCATGTCCAGCACCCGCTTGGTCATGGCATTGCGGATGGATTCCACGGTGCTGTCGTTCTGCAGGATCTCCCGGGACACGTTGAGGGACAGGTCGTTGGAGTCGATCACGCCCTTGGTGAACCGCAGGTACAGGGGCAGGAACTGCTCCGCGTCGTCCATGATGAACACGCGCTGCACATAGAGCTTCAGGCCACGGGGAGCGTCCCGGTTGTACAGGTCAAAGGGTGCGCGCTTGGGAATGTACAGCAGGCTGGTGTACTCCAGCTTGCCTTCCACCTTGTTGTGGGACCAGGTCAGCGGGTCCTCGAAGTCGTGGGCGACGTGCTTGTAGAACTCCTTGTACTCCTCGTCCTTGATCTCGGTACGCGGCAGAGTCCACAGGGCCGTGGCGTCGTTGATGGTCTCGTCTTCGTCCTTTTTGCCCTCTTCCTCGGATTCGGCCTTCATGACCACCGGGAACGAAATGTGGTCAGAATACTTCTTGACCAGGTTGCGCAGGCGCCAGCCGTCGGCAAATTCCTTCTCATCCTTCTTCAGGTGCAGGACGATGCGGGTGCCATGGCCCGGCAGGTCGACATTCTCGATGGTGAACTCGCCATCACCGGCTGACTCCCAGTGAACCCCCTCGCTCTGCGGAGCACCCGCAGGACGGGTAAATACTTCCACCCGGTCAGCCACGATAAAGGACGAATAGAAGCCAACACCAAACTGACCGATCAGCTTGCTGTCTTTCTTTTCATCACCGGACAGTTGCTTGAGGAATTCGGCGGTGCCGGACTTGGCAATGGTGCCCAGGTTCTGGATGACGTTATCGCGGCTCATGCCGATGCCGTTGTCGGTAATGGTGACGGTGCCGGCCTCGGCGTCATAGTCGAGGCGGATCTTCAGATCCGTATCACCCTCGTACAAGCTGTCATCCTTCAGCGCCGCGAAACGCAGCTTGTCTTCCGCATCGGAGGCATTGGAGATCAGCTCCCGCAGGAAGATTTCCTTGTTGGAATAGAGGGAGTGGATCATCAGTTGAAGCAGCTGCTTCACTTCGGTCTGAAAACCAAGGGTTTCTTTCCGGGTTTCAACCGTCATGGTGGGGTGTCTCCTGCTGTTTTTGCACACGAATACGACAGACGCCGTAGTGACCAGGCACACGGCGCGGGTTGTTCTTTACGTGGACTCAAATCTGGGGGCCCCGGGACGCTTTTCAAGGCCCTCGTTGCCCAGTTTACCGATCCAGCAGAAAGTGGGCCCTGGCTGTGGCAATAGGCTCACGGCGGGATTTCTGCCAGGCGGTGATCATCACGTTGGCCACCCGGTTGCCCTGGCGGGTCAGGTGACACTCGGCGTAGGTTTCCCGGTCCAGGCCGGCGCGCAGGTAATCCAGCGAGAAATCGACAATCCTGGGCATCCGGAAAGTATCCTGGGACATCATCAGGTAGATCGCCGCCGACACTTCCATGAAGCCGCCGATGACGCCGCCATGAATGGCGGGTAGTAGCGGGTTGCCCAGGTTCGACGCCTTGCAGGGCAGCCGGAATATCAGGTCATCTCCGAAACGTTCGCATTGCAGACCGATATAACCAGCGTAGGGGATGCTTTCCAGCAACGGAGTGAAGTCACCGGTCTCCCGGGTTTCCCGCAGTACGTCTGCCATTTTCATTGCCCGGCTCCTGTAATCATGTCCCGGTAGGATTTCGGCGTTGCCTCCTTGCCGATGCGCATGAAGGTGCCAACGCAGGTGGCAATCACCTCTCCGTCCTCCTGGTAGGCTTCACAGCGGGTAAAGGCAATGTTGCGCGTCATCTTGCGGACCTCGGCGCGGGCAAAAACCGGCTTGCCAGGTTCCGCCGGCCGCATGTAGTCCACTCGCAGATCCAGCGTGGGGCATAGCTCAAAATCATCGAGGGCGCAGATCATCACTGACCCCGAGGCGGTATCCATCAGGGTGGTGATCGCACCGCCATGGATAACCCCGGTCTCCGGGTTACCAATGATCTTGTCACTGTAGGGGAGATTCAGGGTCAGCTTCCCGCTGGAAGCATCAGCCACGGTCAGCCCCAGTTCCTGAGCCTGATTGAGGGTACCCAGGAACCGTTCCACACGCTCAGCGAGTACTCTGTCTGTCACAACATCGGTCCTAACGTCAGTCATAGCAATCCTGTGGTCTGCCGTAAAACGCGGCGGATCATAACCCATTTTGGAAGCGCCCTGAACACGAGCGCTGCCCAGAGCGACACTTTCCGTTATCATTGGAGGGGTCCGTTCCATGATGGCCCATGCAGGGAAATAGCCAGGGAAACACGGTAAGGACACCCGCCACAGATCAATGATAGAAGTAAACAGGCAAGGAGACCCAAGTGATCCAACGTAATTTCATGACAGCCAGGATGGCCTTTGTATCCGCAGTTCTCGTCCTGGTCGCGCTGGCCAGCGGCTGCGCGACGAACCCGGTGACCGGCAAATCGCAACTCTCACTGATCGGGGAAGGCGAGGAACGCCAGTTGGGCCAGGAAAACTACCAGCCCACCATTCAGACCCAGGGTGGTCGTTTCTATCTGGATCCGGAACTGACCGTATACGTGCAGGAAGTCGGTAATAAAATGGCAGCCGTCAGTGACCGGCCCGACCTGCCCTACGAGTTTGCCGTACTGAACAGCAACGTGCCCAATGCCTGGGCCCTGCCCGGCGGCAAGATTGCCATCAACCGTGGCCTGCTGACAGAGCTGGAGAACGAGGCCCAGCTGGCGTCGGTGCTCGGCCACGAGATTGTCCACGCAGCAGCCCGTCACAGCGTCCAGCGCATGCAACAGGGCATGTTGCTGAGTGCCGGCATGGCCGGCCTGAGCATGGTGCTGGCCGACAACGACTGGGGTGGCGTGCTGATGGGGGGCGCCGCCATTGGTAGCCAGCTGGCACTGTCACAGTACAGCCAGTCCCACGAGCTCGAAGCTGACCGCTACGGCATCGAGTACATGGTCGAAGCCGGCTACGACCCCGACGCGGCGGCGGAACTGCAGGAAATTTTCGTCAAGCTGTCCGAGGGGCAGAATCCCGGGTTCATCGATGGCCTGTTTGCCACTCACCCTCCCTCCCAGGAGCGGGTCGAGGCAAACCGCAGGCTTGCCGCGAAGTATGATGACGGCGGTTATCTCGGACACGAGAAATACCAGAGCATGATTGCAGAAGCCAAACGCCTTCAGCCGGCGTACAACCTGCATGATGAGGCGATAAAACTGGCCACTGACGGCGACTATCAGGCAGCGCTGGCCAAGGTGAACCAGGCAGTGAAGATGGCGCCCCGTGAAGCCGCCTTTTATGCAACACGGGCACGTATTCACAAGGCCATGGATAACCCCGGGCAGGAACAGGAAGACCTGAATCGCGCTGTGGACCTGTACCCCGAGATGTTCAGTTACCGCCTGCTGAGAGGCATGAGCGAACTGGAAGCGGGTAACCTCGATGCAGCACAGGCTGACCTGGAAGCCTCTGCCCAGGTGGTACCCACTGCCATCGCGTACCTGCGCCTGGGGGATATTGCCGCCCAGAGAGGCAACCGGAACAAGGCCGCCGCCTACTATAACGAAGTGGCCAAGACCGAGGGTGCACTGGGCGACGAGGCACGCCGTAAGCTCTCGAACCTTCAGTAATCCCGGAAATCTGCGTCCGGCGGGGCTTCAGGCCCAGCCGGACCAGCCCCACCACATTTTCTTCAGCCGTTTTTATCCGGACATGGCCAGCCGGTCAACGCCCATTGACTTGGCGAGCCAATCACTCTACAACAACACCACGATACTCGGAAAAGTGCGGGCCTTGCGGTCCGGGCTTTGCCACCGGCGACCCTTGCCCTATACACAGGTATTGTCCATGCTCGAAAACCTCACCCGTTCCGCCGCTGTCAGGGCGCGGCGACACTATGTTCAGGCGATGTTCCGGTTTATGGGCCATGGCCTGGAGGCCATCTCCCAGGCGGACCGGAAAGTGATCGAGGACGTCCGTGTACTACCGAAAGGCTTCATATTCCAAATGATGGTGCTGCCGTCCGGTCCCTCCCTCGTGCTTGAGCACACCGGCGAGGGCAAACTGCGCTACCTGGGGCCGGATTATGACGGCAAGGTGGATCTTTCTATCCGTTTCAAGCATATGGCCCATGCCTTCCTGGTGCTGTCTTTCCAGGAGAAAACCACCGAGGCTTTCGCCAACGACCGCATGGTGGTGGATGGCGACATCAGCCTGGGTGTGCGCATGACAAGGGTTCTCAACCGTATGGAAGCCATCATACTGCCACGGCTGGTGGCCAGCCGCGCCGTGAAGGAATATCCGGACGACCTTGGTCTGCTGGAGAAACTTCCCGGAGCCATTGGCGTTTACCGTCGGGTTGCCTTCAGCATGATCCGCGATCTCAGAAAGGAGGCACTGCCGATATGAGCCGTTATTACGAGTTCTACTGCCCGGTCAAGGTTATCGCCGGCCAGGCCGCCCTGGAACACCTGCCCTATGAGCTGACCGGCATCGAATCCACCCGTCCGATGATCGTGACCGACCCGGGTGTGCGTTCGGCCGGTCTGCTTGATCCGGTGATCAGTGCCTGCCAGGAAAGCAATGTCACCATCGCGGCCATCTATGACGAGGTGCCACCGGATTCTTCGACCACCATCGTCCGCGACATTGCCAACCTCTACCGTCAGCAACAGTGCGATGCCCTGATTGCCATTGGCGGGGGTTCCTCCATTGATACTGCCAAGGCCGTCAACATCCTGGTTTCCGAGGGCGGAGAGGACATTGCCGCCTACAGTGGCGCCGGCGTGCTGACCCGGCCCCTCAGGCCGTTCTTTGTCATACCCACCACCGCAGGCACCGGGTCAGAGGTTACCTCGGTGGCAGTCATCGCCGACCGGGAGCGCTCGGTGAAGCTACCCTTCACGTCCTCGTTCCTGCTGCCCAATGCAGCCATCATCGACCCACGCATGACCCTGACGCTGCCGCCACATATCACCGCAGCTACGGCCATGGACGCCCTGACCCACGCCACCGAGGCCTATACCTGCCTGTCCAAGAATCCGCTCAGCGATGCCTACGCCACCGCTGCGATCAAGAAGATCGGCCAGTCCCTGATGAAGGTGATGGACGACCCGAAGAACGAACAGGGGCGTCTGGATCTGGCGGAAGCCTCGACCATGGCAGGCATTGCCTTCTCCAACTCCATGGTCGGGCTGGTTCATGCCCTGGGCCATGCCACCGGGGCCATAGCCCATCTACCCCACGGCCTGTGCATGAGTCTGTACCTGCCCTATGTGCTGGAGTACAACCTGGAGGAAATCCGCCAGCCCCTGGCCGAACTGCTGCTGTTCCTGGAAGGGCCCGAGGTATGGACCGCAACCCCCGCCTCCCGGCGCGCCGAGGCCACCATTTCCGCCATCCGACACCTGAGGGATGAGCTCCACCACCGCTGTGAGTTACCGCGAACCCTGCGGGAAACCGGCAAAGTTCATGAGAATCAGCTTGACCAGATTGCCCGGCAGGCACTGGACGATGGATCCATCATCTATAATCCGCGGGAAGCATCACTGAAAGATATCCAGGGAATACTCAATAAAGCCTGGGGTTAGTCCCCCCAAGGCTTGATATCCGCAATAATACCGGTAACAATTGGCATTCTCGAGTGATAACCCAACGCTCGCTGCTGAGCTATAAGCTCACGCCAAGATACTGTTTTGCACGGAGGCATTCAGTCCGGACCCTGGGCATGGATGTCAGACCACAACGTGACAACAGCCTCCACAGGGTATTTGCCTGCCATGTTCCAACCTTTGCAACGCACACTGGCTGCGGCAGCCATCTTTTTGCTACCCGCCCTTGTCACAGCCGGCGAGTCAGCCCAGCAGGCGTCTGACGAGGCATCAGGGGGTGAGGCACCGGTGGTACGTCTGAACGTCTCCACTGATGGCTACCCGCCCTACCTGATTGTCAGCCCGGAGCACGAGTACAGTGGCATCGCCTATGATGTGGTCACCCGTATTGCGGAACGCATGGGCTACCGTGTGGAAGCACTCGAAATTCCACGTAAACGAGTGGACAACCTGCTGCAGGAAGGCGTTGTCGACGCCACCCTGCGGGCGCGGGAGTGGACCAGAGAGCCGGACAACTTCCTGTTTACGGACACCATCGTTCCGATCAGGGAAGTCTTCTTTACCACTACCGATTCCAGCTTCCACTTTCAGGGCCTGGACAAACTCAGCGACGTCACCCTGGTAACGCCCCTGGGATACCACTACCCGCAACTGAAGCCATTGTTCGACAGTGGCGCCCTGGAACGGTATGAAGTCTCCCGGGACAGGGACATCTTCACGTTCATGCTGCACGGGCGGAACATCGACGCCGGTGTTGCCGACCTGCTGGTCGGACAGTGGCTTATCCGCCAGCACGGCTGGCAGGGCAAGTTCCGGCATAGTGAGCAGGCCATCAGCGAGTTCAACTATCGATTGATGGTACGACCCGACTGGGCCTTGTTCGCTGAGAGGTTCAACAAGCAGCTTGAGCAGATGAAAGCGAGCGGGGAACTGGAACAAATCCTCGACCAGTACCGCTGAGAGGGGCGCGAACGCGCCCCTCTCATTCCAGCCGCCTCAGCAACAGCATCGGGCTCACCTGCAATACCGGACGCAATTGCCAGCGCCCCAGCAAGGCCAGCACGATGCCGCTGATCAGCGGGATCGACAGCGCCACCTGCCAGTGCCAGCGGAACTCCCCGCCGAACATCCGGTATTGCAGCGCCCACACGGCAATTTCCGCCGCCATAACCCCCAGCACGCCGGCCAGCACCCCGGCGAGCCCGAATTCCAACATGGTACTGCGCACCAGCAGCGACTGTCGCCCGCCGAGTGTCCTCAACAGCGCGCCCTCCCGTTGCCGGTCCTGTAGTGTTGCGCTGACCACTGCTGCCATGACCACCAGTGACGACGCCAGGATCAGAGCGAGAATAGCCTCGATGGCCTGGGTCACCTGGCGGACGATTGCCTGAATGCGCTCGATGATGTGGTCCACCTCCAGCAGCGACACCGTGGGGTAGGCTTCAGCGAAGTCATTCAGCGCCGATTTACGGGACTCCGGAAGGTAGAAACTGGTTATCCACGTGGCTGGCAACCCCTCCAGCGCTCCACCGGGCGGGAAGGCCATATAGAAGTTGGGTTTCATGCTCTCCCACTGCACCGTGCGGATACTGGTCACGGGCTCGGCGATGGTCTGTGAACCGATGGTGAAACCAAGCACGTCACCCACTTCAACGCCGAGCTCAGAGGCCAGTTCCGCCTCCACCGATACACCCTCGGTCTGATCAGTGCGGAACCAGTCTCCCGCCACGATGCGGTTATCCTCCGGCAGCTCGTCCATCCAGGTGAGGTTCAGCTCCCGGTTCAGCGCATTGACGCTGTCATCCTTACTGACCACCTGCCGTACCGGCTGGCCATTGATCTCCGTCAGCCGACCCCGGACCATGGGATACAGGGTGTCGAGCCCCTGCCCCCGCTGGTCCCAGAAGGCTTCCACCCCGTCCACCGCATCCGGTGCGATGTTGATCAGGAAGTGGTTGGGGGTCTGTTCCGGGAGCTGGTCCTGCCAGTCCGCCAGCAGCGACGAACGCACCAGTATCAGGGTGCTGGCCAGCATCAGCGTCATGGCAAACACGGCGATCTGGGACAGGCTGGCACGACGGTGGCGGTACAGGCCCACCAGCGCGAGCCGCCAGGCATTACCGCCCCCGGTGACTTGCCGCAGTGCCATCAGCATCAACCAGCCCAGCAACGCCAGTATGCCCAGCAGGGCCACCAGCCCACCGATCAGCGCCAGCACCAGTGTTACTTCCCGGGCGTACAGCCAGACCAGACCGAAAATGGCCACTACGGCAATGGCGATATCGCTCCAGGCCCGGCTGTCCGCCTCGCCGGGCTGGCTGCGCAGCACCCGCATGGCGGGCACGTGACGAAGCCGCCGGATCGGCGGATAGGCGAACGCAAACAGCGAGACCACCGCTGTGGCCAGGGCCGGCGCCAGCGCAGATATGTCCACGATGAACGGCACTTCCTGCTCCAGGACCCGTGCCATCAGGTTGTTGAGAAAGGCATAGACCGGCATCGCCACCAGCAGCCCGCCAGCCATGCCCGCCACACCCCAGGCTGCAAGGCGCACCAGGTACATGCGACCAATACGCCGGCTCGACAGCCCCAGGGTCTTCAGCAGCGCAACCGTATCCCGCTGCCCCACGGCAAACTGTCGGCTGGCCACCGCCACGGCAACTGATGCCAGCAACACAGCGATGCTGCCACCGAGCAACAGGAAGCGTTCGGCCCGCTGAAGGGATTCCGACAGGGCCTCACCGTCGCGAATGCTTTCCCATTCGTGGGAGGGCTCCAGACGGGGCTCCAGCCATTGATAGAAGGTATCCAGGGCCGCTTCGTTGCCGGCGAAGAGGTTGACGTATTCCACCCGGCTACCTTCCTGTATAACACCGGTAGCCTCCACGTCGTCGGCGTGCATCATTACCCGGGGTGCCAGCCCGCCCAGGTTGAAACCGCCGTCCGGCTCCCGGACCAACAGCCCGGAAACCGTCAGCTTCAGGTTGCCGACCTCCACCTCGTCGCCCACCTCCAGCTCCAGCAGGCGCATCAGGCGCGGGTTCAGCCAGGCCTCGCCGGGGCGGGGACCACTCTCGAGCAGCTGGCGTTCACTGACAGCGTTATCCTGGTACTCGACCTGCCCCCGTAGCGGGTACTCATCGCTTACTGCCTTGATGGACACCAGCTGGAAGCGATCACCACCACTGAGCATGGTGGAGAACTCAACCATGCGAGCCGTCTCCAGGCCAAGGGCGCGTGCCTCTTCACGCCACTCCGCCGGAATGGGCTTGCCATGTTCAGCCTCCAGCTGACGGTCGGCGGCAAGGAACGAGCTGGCCGACGTAACCAACGTACGCTGCAGCTGGCTGGCAAACAACGCAATGATGGCCACGGTGGCTACCGCAATCACCAGGGCACTGAGCACCACCTTCACATCACGCTGGCGCCAGTCCCGTGCCACTGACCCCAACTTCTGACTGGCGGACATCAGGCCATCTCCTCCTGGCCGGCTTCCAGTTGCCCGGCTTCAATGGTCAGGCGTCGCTGGCAGCGGCCAGCCAGGGTTTCGTCATGGGTCACCATGACCAGGGTGGTGCCCTGCTCCCGGTTCAGATCCATCAGCAGGTCCTGGATCTCCTGGCCGGTCTGGTTGTCCAGGTTACCGGTGGGCTCGTCCGCGAACAGGATCAACGGCTCGCAGGCGAAAGCCCGGGCAATGGCCACCCTCTGCTGCTCTCCTCCGGACAGCTGGCGGGGCGTGTGGGTCAGCCGGTCCCCCAGGCCCACCCTTTCCAGAAGCTCTCTGGCTCTTGCCTGCGGGTCAGTAAAATCCGCCAGCTCAAGGGGCAACATGACGTTTTCCAGTGCCGTAAGCGCCGGCAAAAGCTGAAATGACTGGAACACAAAGCCAACCCGACGAGCCCGAAGGGCTGCCCTGTCGTCCTCGCTGAGGCGGCTGATGGCCTTGCCTTCCAGCACAACCTCCCCTTCCGATGGAGTGTCCAGCCCGGCCAACAGGCCCAGCAGAGTGGTCTTGCCGGACCCCGAACGACCAACAATGGCCACGGATTCGCCCCGCTTGATTTCAAGGGTGACCCCTTGCAGGATAGTGAGCGACTCCCTGCCCAGCTCAACACGCTGGGTCAGGTCGCTTGCCGTCAGGATGGGTTCAGAAGGTTGGCTGGGTCCACTGGAAAGGTCTGTCACGGGTACTCCGGGAACTGATTCGGTGTTTGCCCCTCCTACCCTGCATTTGCCGAAGCCTTTTTCGGATGAAGAGAGGTCGCTCAATGTTCGCTATGCTTATTGGTACGGTATTTTCACGCCAGAGATCAACGATTTTCGTTTTCTGGCTGCTGGCCTTTCTGGCCATCACACTGCCCGGCGCCGCCACCGCCAACACCCTGCTGGTCATGGGTGACAGTCTCAGCGCCGCCTATGGCGTCGAAACCGAGACGGCCTGGGTGAACCTGCTCCGTAAACGCCTGGATGAAAACAACCTGGACAACTGGCAGGTCGTGAACGCCAGCATCAGCGGTGAGACCACCGATGGCGGCGCCCGTCGCCTGCCTGAGCTGCTGGACAGGCACCAGCCGGACATCGTCGTCATCGAACTGGGCGGCAATGACGGCCTGCGTGGCTTCCAGCCACCCGTCATCCGCGACAACCTGTCAGCCATGATCAAGGCGTCCCAGGAGGACGGGGCCCGGGTGTTGCTGGTGGGTATGCAGATTCCGCCCAATTACGGCGCCAGATACACCCGCCTGTTTGCAGAGATGTATCACGAGTTATCGGACCAGTACGACACCGCGCTGGTTCCCTTCTTCCTGGAGGGGATCTACAACAGCGATGGCATGATGCAGAGTGACGGCATCCACCCTACCGGCGAAGCCCAGACAAAATTGCTGGATAATGTCTGGCCCCACCTTGAACCACTGCTGCAGGAGACTGTCTCCGCAAGCCGGTAACCGGAAGGCTTTTGCCATAGTCAGCCGACCAATGGTTGCAGAAAGTTCACCGCCCGGTGCTCCGACCAGTACCAGCCATCACGATGATGCTGCACAAACCCCACATGCCCGCCGTGCCGGGGTACTTCCAGACTGGTCCACGGGCCCAGCACCTCGCGGGATTCCGGAAAACAGCCCGCCGACAGGAAAGGATCATCAGCGGCATTAACCACCAGCGCCGGCACCCGGATATGTTTCAGGCGATACAGCGAGGATGCCCGGTACCAGTAGTCCCGGGCACTCTCGAAACCATGCAGCGGCGCGGTGTAACGTTCGTCGAACTGGTGGAAGTTACGAATCTCGTCATAGCCGTCCATGGAGATCCGATCGGGGAAACGCTGCGCCTTTTCCGCCATTTTCGGCTTCAGATCATTAATGAACCGTGACATGTATATACGCCGGCTGGGCCGGGCCAGCACCTCGGCGCCTCCGGCCAGGTCACAAGGCACGGAAAAAGTCACCGCACCCGCGATGCGACTGTCCACGTGCTCGCCCTGCTCACCCAGGTACTGCAGCGTCAGGTTCCCGCCCATACTGAACCCGGCAAGGGCCACAGCCCCATACCCCTGAGCCAGGCCATGCCGCACCACAACGCCGAGGTCTCCGGTGGCGCCACTATGATAGAAGCGCGGCTGATGGTTCATCACCCCGCCACAGGAGCGGAAGTTCCAGGCCAGCACATCCCAGCCCTCGGACAGCAGGGCCCGGGCCAGCCCCAGAACGTAGGGGCGGCGGCTGTGCCCCTCCAGCCCGTGGGAGATCACCACCAGCCGGTCTGACCCCTGGCGATACCAGTCCAGCCAGAGCTCATCGTCATCCGGGGTTGGTATCGCTTCCACCACCGGATCATGCAATGCCACACGCCGGAACAGACTCGGCCAGATGGACTGGGCATGACCATTGCGAAGCCATAAGGGTGCGCGATAGGGAGCCGCGGGGGCCGGGGCAACCAGGGACGTTTCTATGCTATCGGAAACCGCTGATTCAGACATGGATACTTTTTCGATTCCTGTGTTTTCAGGGGCTTGACCCCACCCCCCAAAGATCTTAATATGCGCGCCATCTCGACGCCAATCCCCGATAGCTCAGTTGGTAGAGCAACGGACTGTTAATCCGTTTGTCGCTGGTTCGAGCCCAGCTCGGGGAGCCATATTCAGGAAAGCCGCCACCTTTTACAAGGGTGGCGGTTTTTTTTGTTCGGGCCTCGCATAAGTGCTTTTTCAGAACTAAAAAACCCCGGAAACCTGTGCTTCCGGGGTTTTTTGTGTCGGGTCAAAAAAGCCGATTATGATCCGGCATCCAGTGAGCGACCTTCAGGCAACTGAAGGAGAGGCTACATGACCCGGAGCCGGTCCGAATCGATTATCACCCTCGGATTTCTGAACCAGGAAAAAAATCAGCACGAGACCGACGAGAGGAACCAGCGCAATCAGCTGCCACCACCCGGAACGGCCAGTATCGTGAAGACGACGAGCGCCATAAGCCAGGTGGGGGATGAGTGAAGCCAGCGCGAATAGACCACTAAGGGCCGGGAAGCCGATAAAAGCATCCACGATACTCAAGACGATATAGACGACAATATAGAACAGAAAAAACATCCAGAACTGTTCGCGCGTCGCCCTGCCACTAAAGTCCCCAAAACGCCTGTATCCGTCGAGAAAGTGTTCCACTTGATCAATGTCCTTATCAATAATGAATTCCAGCCCTGGCTAAGGGCCATCGTTGAAGTGCAAACATGCATTGGGAAAACCATTACGTCCAGTTTACTTTCCAGAAATGTGAAGCATTTCCGGGAGGGACCTGTATAGCAGACGCTTCCCAAATGGCTTTATGCCGCTCCGGAAAACACTCACGCCACTTTAAATCGTCAGCCACTTCCGCAAGCCCGGGCTTTCACCAGGCGCCCGGACTGTCATGTAAATGTCACATTAACCCACTCAAGAACCGGGCCACGGGGTCGTTACACAGCGTACACCCCAGCGATCGTCACCAGGAGTAAACCATTCCCATGGCCCTGTTTTCCCGAAGTATCCTTGCCCGCGTGCTTTCCGTTGTCGTGGCTGCAAACCTGTTGGTCGCTATCTGCGCCCTGGTCTATTTCAGCTACTCACTGAACTCGAACCGTGAGTATCACGCTCTGGCAAGCGAGGAGATGGTTCACGCCCTGGAGGCGGAAAACATCCTCAATCACTTCAAGACCCAGGTCCAGGAATGGAAGAACGTGCTGATCCGGGGCAAAGACGATAATCAGCGCACCAAGTACTGGCGACAGTTTCAGGAGCAGGAAGCTGCCATCCAGCGGGCCCTGGACACCCTGATCCCCCAGCTGGCGGAAGGCGAAGCCAGAACGCTCATGGGTCAGTTTCGCGACGCCCATCAACAAATGGGCCGGGCCTATCGGAAGGGCTTCGAGGACTTTACCGAAGCCGACTACGACCACAGGGCCGGCGACCAGGCGGTACAGGGCATAGACCGGGAACCGGCGCAGTTAATCGACGAGGCCTCGTCACTGATTCGCGAACAGGCACTGAACCACGCTTCAGAGCTGAATCAGTCGGTCAGCCGAAACACCACACTGATCGGAGCGCTGATGTTCCTGTCTATCGCCGCAGGCACAGTGATCTGCATCCTGATCATTTCCCACACCGTGGTGCGCCCGGTTCGCACGCTCACCGGCCAACTGCACCGTCTGAGCGAGGGCGACCTTTCCGACCCGGCCACCCTCAAACGCCAGGATGAACTGGGCCGACTGGCCGATGCTGCCCGTAGTCTGCATGCGTTCCTGGCTGATACCGGCGCTCTCATGGGACGATTTGCCGAGCAACTGGCTACCACCAGCAACAGTATCCGGACCAACGCGCAGGCCGTTTCAGACCATTCGGAACAGTCCCACCAGCGCATCGAGCAGATTGCCACGGCAATGAACGAAATGTCGGCGACTGCCCAGGATGTCGCCAACCACGCCACGTCGGTTTCTACGGAAACCCGTGAAGCCACGGCAGAAGCTGCCGATGTCGATAACCGCACGCAACAGGCGACCCACAGCATGGGCCGCCTGAGCGACCAGATCCGTCAGTCTGCAGAAACGGTAGAACGCCTGGCGGGTGATGGCCGCAAGGTCAGCGAAGTCATGGGGGTTATCCGGGAGATCGCCGACCAGACCAACCTGCTGGCCCTGAACGCCGCCATAGAGGCAGCCCGGGCCGGGGAGGCAGGCCGCGGCTTTGCGGTTGTGGCAGACGAAGTCAGAAGCCTGGCAGCCAAGACGCAGCAGGCCACCACCCGTATTGACGAAATCGTGGAAACCATCGCCCGTGGGTCCAATGACGCCACCGAGTTCATGAGGGCCAGCGAGATTGTGGCCGGCGAAACCAGCGAAGCTGTAGGCGCGGTGCGCGAAACCCTGGCGGGCATCAACAACCGCATGAAACAGATCAGCGATGCCACTATCCAGGTAGCGACTGCAGCGGAAGAGCAGACCAGCGTCTCCGATGACATTAACCGTAACGTCAATGAAGTGGCCGAAACCGCCGACGGCATGCGGACCAGTGCAGAGCAGAACCTGCGGCGGGTACCGGAGCTGGAAACCATGGCCCGGGACGCCAGGGAACTGGCCTCCCGGATCCGCCAGAAGGGCTAGTGTCCCGTGCGGCTCAGTTCACCTCAGGCCAGCCCATGAACGCCTGCAGCACCTGGTACAGCGTATAGCCGTCCCGGGTGCCGCACAGTTCACGGATGGAGTGCATACCCAGCTGTGGCACGCCGATATCCAGGGTGGTCACGCCCAGGTTGCCGGCCGTGATCGGCCCGATGGTGCTGCCGCATCCCATGTCGCTGCGCACCACGAACGTCTGGTGGGGCACGCCCAGTTCGTCACTGATGTGCCGATAGAGCGCCGCTGACCGGCTGTTGGTGGCATACCGCTGGTTGTGGTTCACCTTGATCACCGGCCCCTGGTTCAGCAGCGGACCGTGGTTCTCATCGTGGCGGTCAATAAAGTTGGGGTGGACCCCGTGGGCATTGTCGGCGGAGATCATCATCGAACGGGCGATCACCCGGCTACGATTCTCCGGCCCGCACCAGCGGTCCAGCACCGACGACAGGAACGGCCCCTGAGCCCCTTCCGCGGACATGCTGCCCACTTCCTCATGATCATTGCAGACCAGCAGTGCCGGCTCATCGCCGGTGGCATCCAGCAGCGCCTGCAGACCGATGTGGCAACTCAGCAGGTTGTCCAGTCGGGCGGAGGTAATAAACTCATCCCGCAGCCCTGACAGGCTGGCCGGCTGGGCATCATAGAAACTCAGCTCGTAGCCCAGGATCTTGCTGATGTCCTGCTGCGGATGTTCCTGTTTGACCTGTGCCTCCAGCAATTCCGTGAAGGCGGTTGTGTCGTCTTCAGGTGCCTGCATAAGCACCGGCGGCAGATCGGTCTGGGCGTTGATGGTGCGATTGCTGTTGGCGTCCCGGTCCAGGTGGATGGCCAGACTGGGAATGAACGCTACCGGCCGGCGGAAGTCCACCAGGCAGTCCTGTACCTTGCCCTGCTTGTCCAGCAGTGTGACCCGGCCGGCCAGTGACAGGTCGCGATCGAACCAGGGATTGAGCAATACCCCGCCGTAGACCTCCACGCCTACCTGATAGAAGCCCTTGCGGCGCAGTTCAGGATTGGGCTTCACCTTCAGGCAGGGGCTGTCGGTGTGGGCCCCGGCCATGCGAATGCCGGCTTCCAGGGGCGACCGTTTACCGGTGCGGAAGGCCACAATGGATGAGCCGTTGCGGACAACGTAATAGCCCTGCCCCTGCTTGAGGTCCCATTCCTCGCGCTCGTCCAGTACCTGGAACCCGGCCTTGTCGAGGGTTGCAGCCATGTTCCGGGTGGCATGCCAGGGTGTTGGTGAGGTGGAGAGGAAGTCGAGCAGGTTCTGGTTGAAGCTGGTGTGTTCCATAGGTTCTCAAAGACTCGTCACGGAAATTCAGTTGGCTGAAGTATCGCATGAGAACCGGTGCGCTCTCTACTGAGGGCTTTAGCGTATCAGGACCGCAAAAAGGCCCGAATCTGGAAAGGTAGACCATTCTTGAGCTATCACAGAGTCTGGGGTGCAGGGGGTGGGATGATTTTCCGGGACCTTCAAAAACAGGGGTGGAACGCGGCAGCGTTTCACGGCCCGGCCATGGATGGTCGGGCCTGGACCTTTACGGCGACGCAGGAGCAATTAGCCGTAAAGGTTTTTGAAGAGCCTCCATGGACGGATTTACGGCGTGTCCCGGAAAATCATACCGCTCCCTGGCCCATGGCACGGGATCACAGGCCTGGAAGACCAGGAATTCGAGAACGGTGCTTCCCTGTCGGCCCGCTATTGGGTAGCCTCTTCCAGGACACGCGGTGAATACATCCCTGTACGCTCTTCAAAAACGTCCCTGTTTTTGAAGGTCCTGGAAGAGGCTACCCAACACCGGTCCTCACTTCGTGCTGGCACGGTTACTTTTTAGCCGCTGATCATTGAATACTTAGGAGCAAGTATGCCGCAGGGCATCCCCCACTTTCTCGATATCGAGTTCTTCCAGAATGAAGAACTGTTCTTCCCCAAGGCCATTGCCTGGAGCCTCGAAGATGGCCGCATGAAAACCGTGGTGATTGAACCGGACGAAAGCTGGCTACCGCAGGACGCCGAGCTGGCCGACGACGAGCTGCTTTACCTGCGGGAACAGGGCGTGCCGCTGATCGAGCTGGCCCGGGCGCTGCACGAAGACCTGCCGGACAAGACCGTCTACACCGACGGCCTCGACCCCGATGAAACCCTTGTGGATCTTATTTTCGATGCCATCCAGATGCCCGTCCCCTTTGAGCTGGCGCCCGTGGAAGAACTGATCCCGGGCATAGACCGGGATACCCTGGAAGACCACCGTCGGGACCTCTTGTTCGAGCAGAGCCTGGAACCGCAAATGCCGGAAAACGGCGTCTACGCCCTGCTCCTGCTGGCCCAGCAGGAAGGCCTGGTTGAAGCACAGGAGCATGCCCCCGAAAACGAAGGCGACGGCAACATAGACGAAGAAGAATGGTAAGACCGTTCAGGCCTTATGCTGAATATGCCAGCATTGATGTATCCGGCTGTTGCGCTGAAAGTCCCGGTCCAGTGTCGACGGCGTGACATCCTGGATCTCATAGAGCTCATTCAGATCCTCATCCAGCTTGAAGCGGCGGAAGTTGTTGGAAAAAATCAGCAGGCCATCCCCGGTCAGCCTTGTCATCGCCTGACGGATCAGCGTGCCATGGTCCCGCTGGACATCCAGCACACCCCGCATACGCGCTGAATTGGAGAACGTCGGCGGGTCCATGAAAATCAGGTCGAAACGCTGGTCCGGGGTCGGCTTCTCCGCCAGCCACTTCACACAATCCGCCTGTTCCACCACATGTTTTTTCGGGTCGGCGCCGTTCAGATCGAGGTTGTCCCGGGCCCAGTCCACGTAGGTGTTGGACATGTCCAGACTCAGTGAGCGGCTGGCGCCCCCTGACACGGCCTGGACCGTTGCCGCACCGGTGTAACAGAACAGGTTCAGGAAGCGCTTGTTACGGGCATGATCCCGGATCCAGCGGCGCACCGGCCGATGGTCCAGGAACAGGCCGGTATCCAGGTAATCCCGCAGGTTCACCTTCAGACGGCTGCCCAGCTCCTCCACCGCCATGAACTCCCCGGTGGCATCCTGTTTTTCATACTGGCGGGTACCACTCTGACGCTGACGCTGCTTGCAGATCACCCGATCCGCCGGCACATCCAGCACCCCGGGTATCACCGCCATGGCCTCCAGCAGGCGCTCCTGGGCGCTCTTCTCATCCACGGATTTTGGCGCCGCGTACTCCTGAACGTGCACATGGTCGCCATAAACATCAATGGCCAGGGCAAACTCCGGCATGTCCGCGTCATAGAGCCGATAACACTGGATATCCTGTTTGCGGGCCCACTGGCCGAGGGTTTTCAGATTCTTCTTCAGCCGGTTCTCCAGCATTTGCGCCCGCTCGGGGTTACTGATCCTCGAGCGCAACTCGCCAGGGGTCGACAACTCCCGGGGCCGCACGGCGTTATCGTCACTGATAGTAAACAGCAATAGCTGGGCCGGAAGCTTGCCGTTGAAGAGGCGGTACTGGCGATGACTGCGCAGGCCAATGGCATGACCAAGTTCGGGCACGCCGGTAAACAGCCCCAGGCGCCAGCCCGGCAGATGCGTGCGCACACTTTCCCCCAGCTGCTGGTAGAGACCGCTGAGTGCTTTTCGCTCACTCAGGCGCTCGCCATAGGGCGGATTGACCAGTACCAGTCCCCTGTCGGCCCACTGGCCATCGCGGTGGAAATCCTCAATAGCGCGGGCTTCCACATGAATCAGGCCCTCCAGGCCAGCACGGGCAATGTTGCGCCAGGCCGTGGCAATTACCCGGCTGTCCTGGTCATAGCCGAGGAATCGCGGTAGTCGCCCCTGCTTTCCTTCCCAGGCACGGCGTTCCGCTTCCTGGCGTAGCTCCAGCCAGAGCTCAGGCTGGTGCCCGAGCCAGCGCTCAAACCCGAAAGCCTGGCGCAAGCGTCCCGGAGCCTGATCCATCGCCATCAGGGCTGCCTCAATCAGCAGCGTGCCGGAGCCACACATGGGATCGATGAAGTCACCACCATTGCCGGCAATTTCCGGCCAGCCAGCCCGTAGCAGCAGTGCGGCTGCCAGGTTCTCGCGAATTGGGGCAATCCCCTTTTCTGTCCGGTAGCCGCGCATGTGAAGGCTGTTGCCGCTCAGGTCGATGGCCAGCTCTACATGGCCACGGTGCAGGCGTGCCGACACCGTGATATCAGGGTCCTTCGAATCCACACTGGGGCGAACCGTGCCCTTGCCCCGCAGCCGGTCCACCACGGCATCCTTGACCTTCTGGGCGCCATACTGGGTATTGCGGATCAGCTCGTTGGTGCCGGCAAACATCACCCGGAACTTGCCGTCAATCTTCAGATGATCTTCCCAGGGGATGTCGTAAACCCCCTGATACAGGGCTTCATTGGAACGGGCATCCACGGTGGCCAGGTGGAGCAGCACCCGGTTGGCCAGGCGCGACCAAAGGCAGGCACGATAGCCCTCGGCCAGCCCGCCCTGAACCCACACTCCCGCAGGCGCGGTTTTCAGGGGCTTGAGGCCAAAAGACACCAGTTCATCCTGCAGGAGACCATCCATCCCCCGGGGACAGGTTACGAAATACTCATTGTGCTCAGCCACGGAAACCTCCGGAATGTCGACCCGACGCCAGCGCGCCTGTTTTCAAGGTAGCGCATGGTAACCGACAGCGGGTTATTTCACATAAACATAAAGACAGGGTCATATAGATGAAATAAATACTGTACTCGGCGGCCGTATTCATCATAGGGTGTATTTGACGCGTCAAATTCGAGGGACCAACCGAAAGGTGCTCTCTCATCAGGATCCTGACTGTTCTTGCGGAAACGAAGCTCCACAAATCGTCAATGATTTGTTTTTAGGGGGGTTCTCGGAAACCAGCAATGACAGACGTGTACACGCTTGTTCTGTAAATCCATGTAGGTGAGGAACAGCATGAAAAGACAGAAAAGAGACATGTACGCTCGCGCATTCAAGCGGGGATATCAGGCCGGCGTGTCCGGGAAATCCAAGGACAGCTGCCCGCTGGACCAGCCCGAATGCCGCCAGGAATGGCTCAACGGCTGGCGGGAAGGACGCACCGACAACTGGGAGGGTTTAACCGGCGTTTCCGGTATTCACAGGCTTGCAGCCAACGGAACGACCTGAAGGCGACCCTGATCAGTAAAACCCCGCGTGCTCCGAGCTGAAAGAGTGTCTCTACTGGACGTTTTTTCGAGCATTACAGAGACAAACCGCTTTCAGGCGGACACACAATCCAGAAATTCCAAGATCGTCGCCGAGACGATGGAAACACACTAAAAAAACTGGCTTGAGTACAGGGGCGCACCGGCTCCCCTTCAACAAACGCCGGAACCTGCAATCGGGTCCACCCGACCCGAATAAGAAAGACGTCAAGTCGCCACGGGGTTTATTCCCCGCACGGGCCCGCTCAGCGGGCCCTTTCTTTTTATACAGCCCGTGTCAGTTCGCCTGACGACCCAGTGCCCGGATCGCCTCTACGGCCTCCCCGATCAATGCGGGGCCACGGTAGATGAAACCGGTATAGACCTGGACCAGCTTTGCCCCTGCTCGGATCTTCTCGGCCGCACTCTCACCGTCACTGATGCCCCCCACACCGATAATGGGGATGTCCTCGCCCAGCTCCTGATAAAGCCGCTGAATAACCCTGAGCGAGGCCTGGCGTACCGGTTCTCCACTGAGCCCGCCAGCCTCATCCCCATAAGGATGCCCCTTGACCAGCTCACGGGATATGGTGGTGTTGGTGGCGACCACACCATCCATGCCCGCGTTGCGCAGCGCATTGGCAACAAACACAATCTCTTCGTCATCCATGTCCGGAGCTATCTTCACCGCGACCGGAACATAGCGACCACTTTGGTTGTGTTGTGTCCGTTGCTCCTGCTTGATCGCATCCAGAAGCCTTTTCAGGGAATCCCCGAACTGCAGGTCCCGCAAGCCCGGCGTATTGGGTGATGAGACGTTGACGGTAATATAGTCGGCATGATCGTAGACCCCGGCAATCCCTTTGCGATAGTCAGACTCCGCCTCTTCCGCCGGGGTGATCTTGTTCTTGCCCACATTGATGCCCAGCACCCCGGGGTAACGGCGTTTGGCAACGCGACTGATCAGGTGATCCAGTCCTTCATTGTTGAAGCCCATGCGATTGATGATGGCGCCATGCTCTGGCAACCGGAACATCCGCGGAGCCGGGTTACCCGGTTGTGGCTGCGGCGTCACCGTACCTACTTCAATAAACCCGAAGCCCAGGGCGCCCAGGCCCTGCAGGTGGTCCGCATTCTTGTCGAGCCCCGCTGCCAGGCCCACCGGGTTGGGAAAATCCAGCCCCATCACCGTTACCGGCAAATCCACCGGGGGGCGTACCAGGGCTTTCAGCAAGCCGCTGCCCGCGCCGAGGTCGAGACTGGCCAGAGCAATCCGATGAGCTGTTTCCGGTGGCAAAGCGAACAGAATATTGCGAAGGAGCGTATACATGCCTGATCCTGGATGTGCCGGGTGTCGTCAAAAACGACAAAAGAGCGTGTACGGCTGGAAATTTCTGGTACTATTTCGCGCCGAAAAACTGAGGTGCGAGTATAGCGGAACTTTTCCACAGTGGCTTCCATTGCATCCCGATGACCTCTAAATGACTGTATGGTGAAGGTCTTGTGACCTTTTCCACGAATTCTGTGGATAACCCTGTTGAAAATTCCCTTTCAACCGAGCAGATCCCTTGCCTCAAGCCGCTCTCTACAGATTGGTTATTTTTTGATCAGTTATATTTTCTATTATTATCAGTAACTTAAAGACAGCCAAGCAAAAATATCGCGTTTAGGCTAACATTTCGTAATTCGTTGGTAACGCCCATCTCTTGTGCATAAAGTAAACACAGGTTTGTGATGCCGAGCACAAAACCCGGGGCGTTTTACAGGAGTTTACATGTCGTCCAGTCACCAGCACCGACTTGATGGGGAATTCCGTGCTGCATCCCGCGTGACCATTATCGGCATGGTACTGGATGCAGTACTCGGGCTACTCAAATGCATCGGTGGCTGGCTGTTCCATTCCCAGGCCCTGTTTGTGGACGGCATCCACTCGTTTACAGACGTAGTATCCGACCTGGTGGTGCTCGCCGTGATGAAGGTCTCACGGCGGGAACCGGATTCAGACCACCCCTATGGTCACCAGCGCTTCGAAACCCTGGGCACCATGATTCTCGGCAGCTTCCTGATTGCCATCGGGGGCGCGCTCGCCTGGGATAACCTCTGGCGGCTGATTTCCTCGGAGGAACTGGTTGTTCCAGGCTGGCCGGTGCTGGTCGTTGCCCTGCTCTCGGTGGCCGGTAAGGAATGGATCTTTCGCTACACCCGGCATGTGGGCGAGCGCATCCGCTCCGACCTTATCATCGCCAATGCCTGGCATAGCCGCACAGATGCCTTTTCATCCATCGTCGTGCTGATAGGGGCTATCGGCGCCATGGCGGGTTTCCCCTGGCTGGATGCCGTTGCTGCCGTGATTATCGCCGTGATCATTGCCCATGTGGGCTGGCAGTTTACCTGGAGCAGCGTGCGGGAACTGGTGGATACCGGCCTGTCGGTCGAGGATACCCACCAACTCAGGACCATTGCCGGCGAGACCGAGGGGGTTCGCGGTGTACATGATCTTCGCAGCCGCCGGATGGGCAGTGACATCCTGCTGGACGTACACCTGGTGGTGAAGCCTGAAATCAGCGTATCGGAAGGACATCAGATTGGCATGCAGGTGGTCAGGCGACTGCGCGAAGCCCAGCCGCAGATTCGTGACATCAATTTTCATATTGATGCTGAAAACGACCAACAGGGCTCCGTTACCACCGGGCAATTACCCACCCGCCGTGACATCCACGAACTGTTCCGCCAACACCTGCCAGAACTCTCACAGATCCGGCATCATTTGCGCCTGCACTACCTGGACAACCAGCTTTATGTGGAACTATTCATCGACGAGCCCGGCCCTTCGATTCCCACCCGCGAGGATGTCCTGGACAGGCTCGGGCACCCTCCCTGGCTGGCCAGCCTGAAGCTCTGGCAACCAGCAAACACCTGACCGCGGCTGCGCCCTCCAACCACTCGGATTATCGTCGCTTCGCTTCCATGCGACTCAGAAATTCCTGCATCACCAGGGTGTACAATTCGCCGCCCAGAAAGCGGTCCTCAACATCGGAATCAATGCTGGGGTTGTCGTTCACCTCAATCACTGCCACGCGGTTGCCCGACTGCTTGATGTCCACGCCATACAGGCCGTTGCCAATCAGGCGGGTGGCATTCAGGGCTGCCTGAACCACGTTACGGGGCACCTCGTAAGTCGGCAGGGTGTCAAAGTCGCCGCTGTCCACCTGCTTGGCCTCTCCGTGCTGGTAAATCTGCCAGTGCCCTTTCACCATATAGTACTTGCAGGCGTAGATCGCCCGCCCACCGAGCACTCCGATACGCCAGTCATAGTCGGTGTACAGGTATTCCTGGGCCAGCACCAGGGCGGACTGACGGAACAGGGTTTTCAGGGCCTCTTTCAGTTCCTTCTCATCCTTCGCCTTGAGCACACCCCGGGAAAAGGCGCCGTCCGGAATCTTCACCACTGCGGGAAAACCAAGCTGCTCCACCACCTGGGCAACCGCGTCCTTCTGATCCTTTGACAGGATCAGGGTCTTCGGGGTGGGAACCCGGTTGGTGCGCAGCAGGTCTGCCAGGAACACCTTGTTGGTGCAGCGCAGAATGGACACCGGGTCGTCAATCACCACCAGCCCCTCGGCTTCCGCCTTACGGGCGAAACGATAGGTGTGGTGGTCGATGGCCGTGGTTTCCCGGATGAACAGGCCGTCGTATTCCGGCAGGCGCATGTAATCCCGGCGCCCGATCCGTTCCACATTGATGCCCAGCTTGCGGCCGGCCTTCTCGAAGCGTTCCAGGGCCACCTGGTCGCTGGGCGGCATCTCCTCGTCCGGGTTCACCAGCATGGCCAGATCAAACCGGTAGCGGCGTCGGGTGCGGGGCTTGCGCCAGACAGTGCTGCTGAACCGGTCCAGGGCGGCGGCAAAGATATCCTGCTGGGGTTCCGTCAGGTCCGCCGGTGCCGCCGGTTTCATGGACTCGATCTGCCAGCCCTTGCCTTTGCGGTGACGGAATTCCACCGTCAGGATCGGACACGGAAAGCGGTCGAACAGCGCCCGCGCCACCGGCTTCAGTTCAGGGACTTCTGCCTGACCAAAGAACGTGCTGACCCGAATACTCCGGCCACCCTTGCCGTCAGCGTCAACCGCGCCATCCAGCCACTGGATCACGGAAGGGTCGAGTTCGTCCAGCTGCAGGGAGAACAGCCCCTTTCGCCCCAAGTCATTGAGCGTCATTACCGAGGGCACCACGTGATGCCCCCGGGCTTCAGCCAGCAGTGAGCAGTAGTAGCCCTGGCTCAGGTAGCGGGCGCTCTGACACAGGTTGATAACCCGTACCCGGCTGTGGGCCGGAGCGGAAAACTGCAGGTACTGATCGAAGGTGAGCAGGTCCTCACTGGGATAGTAGGGGCCCCAGTCCCGGGCATGGTCAACCACAAGCAAAAGACGCGACATGAAGGCCCTCCGGCCGAACAGGATGCCCGGCTACAGGTTCGCCGGTTTCGCGCTACAGTATAGCCAAGGAAGCGCGACCACAATTGTCGCCAGGTGCGTGATTTTACGCATGGTGTGGCGCTATCCTCCGGCGCCGCCGTGCCCCATAATCGGCGCGCGTTCACCACCCACAGCCCGAGCTGTTACCTGATATGGCTGACCTGATCTTTCGCAATGCCACCCTGGCCGATACCGATGCCCTGGTCCGCCTTGAAAACCGCTGTTTCGACGAGGACCGCATCTCCCGTCGCAGCTTCCGGCGGTTTATCGACATGCCCCGGGACCGGGTGATCCTGGCGGAAGCCGGAGGCGAACTGGTGGGTTACAGCCTGGTGCTGATGAAGGCCAGTACACGACTGGCAAGGATATATTCCATTGCCGTAGCGCCCGAGACCCGCGGTGGTGGTGTGGGGGAAGCCCTTGTCCGGGAGTCAGAGCGTCAGGCTGCGGAGGCGGACCGGATCATCATGCGGCTGGAGGTGCGCACCGACAACGAGGCTGCGATAGCGCTGTATCGCCGCCTGGGCTACCGTCAGTTCGGCACTTTGCGGGACTATTACGAGGATCATGCCGATGCCCTGCGATTCGAGCGGCGCATTCTGTTCTACGAGCCCCAAGAGGGGTTCCCCGAGGTCCCCTACTATCCCCAGACTACCGACTTCACCTGCGGCCCGGCGTCGCTGATCATGGCCATGGCAGCGGTGCATGACGACCAGCCGATGACCACGCTGGAAGAGCTGCGCCTGTGGCGGGAAGCCACCACCATTTTCATGCTTGCCGGCCATGGTGGCTGTGGCCCCCACGGGTTGGCACTGGCTGCCTGGAAGCGTGGTTTTGAAGCCATCGCCTATGTCAGCCAGGAAGGTCCGCTGTTCCGGGAAACGGTCCGCAGCAACGACAAGAAGCGGGTACTGGAGCTGGTTCACGAAGGCTTTCTGCAGGACATCGGCGAGACCGGCATCGAACTGCACCATGATCCCCTCACCCTTGAGGAGATCGAACGGGCGCTGCTCCGGGGACAGGTGCCGGTGATTCTGATCAGTACCTGGCAGCTCAACCGCAGCCGCGTGCCCCACTGGGTGACGGTTTGTGCCGTTGATGACCAGTTCGTGTACCTCCACGACCCGGAGGTGGACGTGGAGGACGGCGAAACCATTGCCGACAAGCAGTATGTGCCGGTGGACCGGAAGGTTTTCGACCGCATGTCACGGTACGGGCGCAATCAACCGCTACAGGCAGCGGTCATTGTTGGCCCTCGAAGACGCTAGTCTCCACTAGCGGTCGGTCAGCTTGATCTCGATTCGGCGGTTCTTCCTCAGGGCCTCTTCCGAATTACCCTCGGCCACCGGGAAAAATTCACCAAACCCGGCGGCGGCCATGCGGTCTTCCGGTACCCCCTGCTCTGCCAGGTAACGCACTACCGCGACCGCCCTGGCGGTGGACAGCTCCCAGTTGGAGGGGAACGCCGGTGTGTTGATGGGAATACGGTCGGTATGGCCATCAATACGCAGGATCCAGTCGATGTCGTCCGGAATTTTCTCGACCACCTCCAGCAACACCCTGGCCAGCTTGTCCAGTTCCTGCCGGCCAGACGGTCCAAGCCGGGCGGAGCCGGAAGCAAACAGCAGTTCCGAAGGCAGCAGGAAGCGATCCCCCACCACACGAATGTTCTCGTTATCCTCAAGGATTTCCCGCAGGCGCCCGAAGAACTCGGACTGGTACCGCTCCAGTTGATCGACCCGCTCGGCCAGCAAGGTGTTGAGCCGTCGGCCCACCTCTTCCAGCCTTGCCTCTTTCTCGGCGGTCAGCTCTTCCTGGAGATCCAGTGCCGCCGTAATTTGCTGCAGTTGTTCCTGCAGCGCGCCAATGCGATTCGACAGCTGTTGCAGAAGCGCGCGCTGAGCGTCCGCCAGGCGTTCTTCCTGGTCGAGGGCCGCCTCCAGATCGTTTTGCCGGC
This sequence comes from Marinobacter lacisalsi, assembly GCF_042651045.1. Taxonomy (NCBI): domain Bacteria; kingdom Pseudomonadati; phylum Pseudomonadota; class Gammaproteobacteria; order Pseudomonadales; family Marinobacteraceae; genus Marinobacter; species Marinobacter lacisalsi. The sequence goes on along the minus strand of NZ_JBHSDI010000010.1, from coordinate 288,227 downwards.
CCACGGCCTGTTCACGGGTCTCCTCAAGCTCCGTCTCCAGCTCATCGTTCAAGGCCAGGGATTCGCCAAGCTGCTGCTGGACCCGCTGCATTTCCCGCGTCAGGGCTTCGTTCTGGTCCTGCTCCAGGCCCAGCATGGCGGAGATTTCCGCCAGCCGGCTGTTTAGGCGGGCCAGTTCCGAGTCGCGGTCCGACAGGGTCTGGGACAGGTATAGCTGGCTTACCACATACACCAGCAGCATGAAGATCACCAACATCAGCAAGGCTGACAAGGCGTCCACAAACCCCGGCCAGATGTTAATGGGCGAACGGGCGCGGCGGCGTGACCCGATCATTGGGCGTTGCTCCCGGCAGCCACCATGTTATTGCTCCCTGTCGGACAACTGGTCTTTGAGGTGCTGATTCTCCGCCAATACACGCTGAAGCTCCTCACGCTGAGCCATGCTGACCTCATCGCCACCGTCAACGGCATCCACCAGGTTGGTAACACCGGTAAGCCATTCCTCCAGGCTGTCATAGAACCGGTTCTGGGCGTGCCCGGCCTGGATATCCAGAAAACCAAGAATGAGCGATCCGCCCAAACCCAACAGTGACGAGCTGAAAGCGGTGCCCATTCCTTCAAGGGGCTCCAGCAGGCCCGCCTGCAGATCGCCAAACACCTGCCCGAAATCCGCCTGATCCATGTCCAGGCCGGTAATCACAGCCCCCACGGCGTTGATGGTGCCAAGCAGTCCCCAGAAGGTACCCAGCAGGCCCAGGAAAACCAGCAGGCTGATGAAGTAACGGGTGATTTCACGCTGCTCGTCCATGCGGCTATGGATACCATCCAGCACGGTACGCAGGGACATGGTGGACAGCGTGAACTGGTCGCGCTTGGCGTCCTCCCCCAGTTGCCGGGCCAGGGGCTTGAGCAGGCGCGGCTCCTGAAGCACGGAGAGCCCGGAATGGCCGGTGCGGAACTGGGCAACCCAGCGAAGCTCCGGCCGCAACATCAGCACCTGCCGGTACGTCAGTGCGATACCCACCAGAAGGACGAGAACAATCAGAAGGTTAAACACCCAGTTGGCCATAAAGGCCGTCTGCAGCGGGCGGTAGATCGCAACGCAGACCCCCACTACCACTGCCAGGAACAGGGTCATCCAGAAAAGCGTGCGCTTGAGGTTACTCATTCCGGGCTTCCAGCTGGCTCATGGGTTGAACAACGAAGGGCCCTGCGCACTCCCGCAGGGTCTTCCCTTAGACTGGCAAGTACCTGACGGGAATGCAAGAAAGCCCCGGTATCACGCCGTTAACCGAGGCGAACCGCCGCCTCCTTGAGCTCGGAAATCTCATCACGAAGGCGGGCCGCTGTTTCAAAGTCCAGGTCAGAAGCTGCCTTGTACATATCGTCTTCCAGTCGGGTGATTTCCTTTAGCAGCTCCTCCGGCGACCGGCCCTTGGCCTTGACCTGATAGTGTTCGGCCTCCTCGGCGGCCTTCTGCCCCGGCCTTTCCGCGCGACGACGACCGCGACCACCGCCGTGGGCGCCTTCCATGATATCGGCAATCTTCTTGTTCAGGCCCTGGGGCGTGATGCCGTGTTCCTCGTTGAACTCCTGCTGCTTGGCGCGGCGGCGTGCGGTTTCGTCAATGGCCCTTTGCATGGAGCCGGTAATCACATCCCCATAGAGGATCGCCTTGCCGTTGATATTCCGGGCAGCACGGCCAATGGTTTGGATCAGCGCCCGCTCTGAACGTAGGAAGCCCTCCTTGTCCGCATCCAGGATGGTCACCAGGGAAACCTCCGGCATGTCCAGGCCCTCCCGCAACAGGTTGATGCCCACCAACACATCGAACTCGCCCCGGCGCAGGTCGCGGATGATCTCCACCCGCTCCACGGTGTCGATGTCCGAATGCAGGTAGCGCACCTTTATATCGTGCTCCATCAGGAAATCGGTGAGATCCTCCGCCATGCGCTTGGTCAGGGTGGTCACCAGCACCCGCTCGTTAACCGCTACCCGCGCGTGAATCTCGCCCAACAGATCGTCCACCTGGGTGGACGCCGGCCGTACCTCAATCTCGGGATCCAACAGCCCGGTGGGACGCACCACCTGCTCCACTACCTGGCCGGCATGCTCGGCTTCATACTTGGAGGGGGTTGCGGACACGAAGATCATCTGGGGCGCGATGCGCTCCCACTCATCAAAGCGCATGGGCCGGTTGTCCAGCGCCGACGGCAGCCGGAAGCCATATTCCACCAGGGTTTCCTTGCGGGACCGGTCGCCCTTGTACATGGCGCCAATCTGGGGAATGGTCACGTGGGACTCGTCCACCACCAGCAGCGCATTGGGCGGAATGTAGTCGAACAGCGTGGGCGGCGCTTCCCCGGGATTCCGGCCCGACAGGTAACGGCTGTAGTTCTCGATGCCGTTGCAGTAGCCCAGTTCGAGCATCATCTCGATATCGTAGCGGGTGCGCTCCTCCAGCCGCTGGGCTTCCACCAGGCGGTTGTTGTCCCGCAGTTGTTTCAGGCGTTCGTCCAGCTCTACCTTGATATGCTCTATCGCTCCGAGCACCGTCTCCCGGGGCGTTACATAGTGGGTCTTGGGGTAGATGGTGACCCGGGGTACCCGCCGCAGGACTTCCCCGGTCAGGGGATCAAAGTAACTGAGGTTTTCCACCTCGTCATCGAACAGCTCGATGCGGATGGCCTCCTTCTCGGATTCCGCCGGGAACACATCGATCACGTCCCCCCGCACCCGGTAGTTGGCCCGGTGAAACTCCACGTCATTGCGGGTGTACTGCAGTTCCGCCAGACGGCGCAGGATGGTGCGTTGATCCACCTCGTCGCCCCGGTCCAGGTGCAGCATCATCTTGAGGTAAGACTGCGGATCACCCAGGCCGTAGATGGAGGATACGGTGGCCACGATAATGGCATCATCCCGCTCCAGCAGCGCCTTGGTGGCCGACAGGCGCATCTGCTCAATGTGCTCGTTTACCGACGCGTCTTTTTCGATGAAGGTGTCAGAGGACGGCACATAGGCTTCCGGCTGGTAGTAATCGTAGTAGGACACGAAGTACTCAACCGCGTTATCCGGGAAGAACTCCCGGAACTCTCCGTAAAGCTGTGCCGCCAGGGTCTTGTTGTGGGCCATGACGATGGTGGGGCGCTGGATCCTCTCCACCACATTGGCGACGGTAAACGTCTTGCCGGAGCCTGTTACCCCAAGCAGGGTCTGATGGGCCAGCCCCGACTCGATACCATCCACCAGACCTTCAATGGCGGCAGGCTGATCGCCAGCTGGCTGATAGGGAGAATCCACTCTGAACCTGGGCACTCAATTACCTCCACCCTCGCGGGAAACTTATCGTTGCAAATCTCTCATGGTAACATCCATGGGTTAAACAGCTCGTGTAAGCGGGGTAAGTCCCGCTTACCATCGCTGCCGCCCTCTCAGACGCATCTTTAAGGAGCGCAAGTTTGGACCTTCAACTTTCCACCCGTGTACAGGCCATCAAGCCATCTCCGACCCTCGCCGTTACCAACAAGGCCGCCGAGCTGAAAGCCGCCGGCCAGGACATTATCGGCCTGGGTGCCGGGGAGCCGGATTTCGATACCCCTGACCACATCAAGGAAGCGGCCATTGAGGCGATCCGTAACGGTCAGACCAAATACACTGCGGTGGATGGTACTCCCGCCCTGAAGAAAGCAATCATTGCCAAGTTCAAGCGTGACAATGGCCTGGACTACGAGCCCAACCAGATACTGGTATCAAGTGGTGGCAAGCAGAGCTTTTTCAACCTGGCACTTGCCACACTGAACCCCGGTGACGAAGCTATCATCCCGGCCCCCTACTGGGTGTCCTACCCGGACATGGTGCTGGTGGCGGAAGGCAAGCCGGTGATCCTCGAGACCAGCGCTGAGACCCGCTTCAAGATCACCCCGAAGCAGCTGGAAGACGCGATCACCGACCGCACCCGTCTGTTTGTCATCAACAGCCCGTCCAACCCCAGTGGCATGGCCTATTCCCTGGAGGAGCTGCAGGCAATCGGGGAAGTGCTGAAGAAGCACCCGGACATCATGATCGCCACGGATGACATGTACGAGCCGATCCTGTGGACCGGCCACGACTTCTGCAACATCCTCAACGCCACACCGGAGCTTTATGACCGTACCTTCGTTCTGAACGGTGTCTCCAAGGCTTACTCCATGACCGGCTGGCGTATTGGTTATGCCGCAGGCCCGGCGAAAATCATCGGAGCGATGAAAAAGATCCAGTCCCAGAGCACCTCTAACCCGGCGTCCATTTCCCAGGCAGCGGCACAGGCCGCGCTGGAAGGCGACCAGGCGTGCGTGGGCGAGATGGTGAAGGCGTTCCGGGAGCGTCACGATTATCTGGTGAAGGCACTGAATGAGATTCCGGGTGTTGAATGCCTGCAGGGCGACGGTACTTTCTATGTGTTCCCGAGCTTCAAGGGTGCCATCGAGAAAACCGAGAACGTGACCAACGATGTGGAGATGGCCGAGGTCCTGCTCAAGGGCGCCGGTGTTGCCCTGGTGCCGGGCTCAGCCTTCGGCACCCCGGGGCATATGCGCCTGAGCTTTGCCACCAGCATGGATGTGCTGAAGGAAGCAGTCGCCCGCCTCAAGAAGGCGTTGTCCTGATCGTTGTTGCAGTTCTGATGGTGGCTTTTGAGGGGTTCCTCGGGGGTCACCAAAAAGTCCGCTGAAAGGGTTGACGGGGTGGTAACGGCTCTTTAATATACGCGCCTCGTCGACATCGACTGTTCCCCGATAGCTCAGTTGGTAGAGCAACGGACTGTTAATCCGTTTGTCGCTGGTTCGAGCCCAGCTCGGGGAGCCATTATTCCGGAAAGCCGCCTCTGTTTATTCAGACGCGGCTTTTTTCGTGCCTGTTTTTTTCGTCAGCTTTTGAGTTTGGCCTTGTAGCCTTCCGGTACGGTGCCATACGGGACAGGTCGATAACGTTTTTCGGGACCTTCAAAAACATGGACGTTTTTGAAGAGCCTACATGGATGTATTCACGGCGTGTCCCGAAAAACGTTATCGGCCTGGCCCTACTGGCACCAAACCAGAAGGCTACAAGGCCAATCACCAGAACTCAGGAAATCTCGGAAACAATAGCCCGAAGAGCAGCCAAAGGATCAGCAGCCTGAGTAATAGGTCGACCAACCACCAGATAGTCACTACCTGCAGAAATAGCTTCAGCAGGCGTCATTACACGCTGCTGATCCCCACGTTCGGCCGTGGCGGGCCTGATCCCAGGGGTAACCAGCTTGAAGTCCGCACCCTGCTCCCGCTTCAGAACCGGCGCCTCCTGAGCCGAACACACCACCCCATCCAGACCACAGTTGCGGGTCAAGGTTGCCAGACGGTTGACCTGATCCGCCGGTGAGTCGGTAATACCAATACCCGCCAGATCCTCAGCACCCATGCTGGTCAGCACCGTCACCGCAATCAGTAGTGGACGATCCTCACCAAAGGCCTCCAACCGTTCACGACAGGCCGTCATCATCTTCTCGCCACCGGACGCATGAACATTCACCATCCAGACACCCAGCTCCGCCGCTGCCGCAACCGCAGCCGAGGTCGTGTTGGGGATATCATGGAATTTCAGGTCCAGGAACACCTCAAAGCCCCTGTCGTGAAACTTGCGCACAAGGTCCGGACCGCAGCGGGTAAACAGTTCCTTGCCTACCTTCAGGCGACAGAGGGTCGGATCGAGGGTGTCCACCAGTGCCAGGGCCGGTGCTTCAGAAGGAAAATCGAGGGCAACAACAATGCGGGGGCCGAGGGCAGCGGTCATCTAGGGCTCCTTTTTCCGAACGGGGGAAACTCCGGAAGGGCCGGAGTGAGTTCGGTCGGGGATTATGGCAGAAAACGCCCTACTCTGCCTCCACTCCCTGAATCGGGCGGACCGTCTCCCATTCCTTGCAGCTGGGACACAGCCAATGCAACTGCTGACCGGAGAAGCCACAGTTCACACACCGATAGACAGGGCGGTTGGTGAGGATCAGCTGGCCGATGCGGCTGACCAGACGGCCCTCGCCCGTAGGCAGCCCGCTCTCATAACCGGAAAGCTCCACCAGTCGCAACAGACCTCGAACACTCGGTCTGGTCTCCAGCTCCTGCCTCAGCAGGTCGATGGCGGCCTGACGCCCGGAGGATTGTTCAACCGCTTCGGCCAGGGCCAGCAACAGGCTGGTACCCTGGTGCTGCTCGTAAAGCTTGCGCAGTTTTTTAACGTTGCGCCCCACATCACCATGGGCCCGCTCCAGCTTCATGAAGCGATCGATCGCTTCGGGGCCGAATTCCGGATTCTGATCAAACACCTTCAGGCAGATAGTCGCCGCTTCCCGGTAATTGCCCTGACGCGCCTGCAGGTTTGACAGGATGAAACTGGCGCGAACACAGTCAGGGTCGATAGCCAGTGCTTCCCGCGCCTGCTTCTGGGCAGTCCAGCGATCATCTTTCTGAACCGCCTGGTCCGCCAGCTCACAGGTAATATAGGCCAACTGACGTGCCAGACGCGGATTGAGAGTGCCCTTCATCAGGGTGCGGGCAACCTGTGCTGCCTTGCCCCATTCTTTTTCCTGCTGGTACAACTCGATAAGATGACCGGCAGCACGCTCACCATAGCCACGGTCATCCATCAGTTGATGAAGCAGTGCCTCGGCGCGGTCCAGCAGACCAGCTGCCAGGTAATCCCGGGCCAGCTCAAAGGTGACCTGTGGGGAGAAGTGAGCGGGTAGCTCTGGACGGGCAAGCAGATTCTGGTGGATCAGGATAGCCCGGTCACTTTCGCCCTTATTGCGAAAATGGGCACCGATGGAAAGGTGCAAACCCACGGTATCCTTGTTGACGGCCAGGGACTGGACGAAGTTCTCGACGGCCTGGTCAGAGTAATTGGTAAACAGGAACTGCAGCCGTTCGCGCACGGACGACTCGTCGGAAATATCCCGGACAGACTGCTGGTTGGAGCGAAAATAACGCCCGATAAACCAGCCAGCGGCAACGGCGGCCGTAAGCAGCAGCCACTGAAAAAGCATATCCATTAGCGTCCCTTAATAACCGTTTGCAGCGTTTCAGCCCGCCATACAAGGTCTCTGGCAAGGCCCGGTTCGCAGGGAATGGCTGAAGCCCGTTCCAAGAGCCGCAACACCGCCAGCGGCCGTGTATGGCGAGCTTTTCGGGAGCCTGTGTCAGGCATTACTACAGCGTTGCACTCCTTGGAACCAGAACCACTATTCCCAGCGGAGCGCGCCTTGTAGTAGTGCCGGACACGGGCTCTGAAATGCTGCAAACGGTTGTTAAGGGACACTGGACCGGTCATCAGGTGTTCTGCTTTGCTCAAGGGCATGTTCAGCCTTGTCCAGGCGCTTGCGTAACTGTCGCCGGGAAACGGATACACGAACCGTGGCCAAAAGGGTCAGGACAACCCCCAGAAGAAGGCCAAATATGAAACCAAGAATCAGCCAAACGGCCACGCCCCTGGGCTGAGTCTCAAAAAACAGGAAGTTGAGGGACACTGCCATCTGGTTGTTCATGGAAAATACCAGCACCACAATAGCCACCAGTATCACGACCAGAAGGAGAATAATCTTCTGAAACCCTGCCATAGCACCCCTGCTCCAGGAATTGGGAATTCACGGTGAACCACGCCAATTGTACCCGAATTCGGGGTTCGGGTGGCTTGTCGCAAGCAACGGCAAATGAGCGGGTCAGAAGCCCTTCTTCATGCTGTCGTTGACCTGCTCACGCAATTCTTTGCCTGGCTTGAAGTGCGGCACAAATTTCGCCGGTAATTGAACGGCCTCTCCGGTTTTTGGATTACGGCCAGTCCGGGCAGCCCGATAATGGAGGGAGAAGCTGCCAAACCCGCGGATTTCTATCCGTTGTCCGTCTGCCAGTGATTGCGACATATGTTCAATAATCGTTTTTACTGCCAGTTCCACATCTTTCACAGACAGCTGAGTCTGCTTCGAAGCAATCAGTTCGACCAGTTCAGACTTTGTCATGAGGCCCATCCCTTTTCATTTTTATTACGAAGCCCACCATTCAGCTTCCTGATCCCACCTGCCCTGACTGATCCGGTTCCAGCTAACCCGATCAATGACTTGGGTAACAGGCAGGGACACTGCTAGTTTAGCTAAAGCTGAAAAAAAGACAAAAAAAACGGGCTCTTAGAGCCCGTTTTTTTGCCTTCAAGAGGAATGAATCACTCTTTGTTGGCGTTTTGCTGCTGCATCTGCTCTTTGATGAGATCACCAATGGTGGTCGCACTGGAGCTGTCAGCCGCCTTGCTGCGCACGCTTTCAAGGGCCTGCTTGTCGTCTTCAACGTCCTTGGACTTGACAGACAGGTTGATCACGCGGTTCTTGCGGTCGATGCTGATGATCTTGGCTTCGACTTCTTCGCCTTCCTTCAGCGCGTTACGGGCGTCTTCCACCTTGTCACGGCTGATTTCAGAGGCCTTCAGTACGGCTTCAACCTCGTCGTTCAGGGCGATGGTCGCAGCCTTCGCGTCTACTGCGGAAACGGTACCCTTGACGATGGAGCCCTTGTCGTTCAACTGTACAAACTCGGCAAACGGATCGCTCTCGAGCTGCTTGATGCCCAGGGAGATACGCTCACGCTCGGGATCAACAGACAGGATAACGGTTTCAACCTCGTCACCCTTCTTGTACTCGCGAACCGCTTCTTCGCCAGTCTCGTTCCAGCTGATGTCGGACAGGTGAACCAGGCCGTCGATGCCGCCGTCCAGGCCGATAAAGATACCGAAGTCAGTGATGGACTTGATCTTGCCGGAAACCTTGTCGCCCTTGTTGAAGTTCGCGGAGAACTCTTCCCAGGGGTTGGGCACGCACTGCTTGATACCCAGGGAGATACGACGACGCTCTTCGTCGATATCCAGGATCATGACTTCTACTTCGTCACCGACCTGAACCACCTTGGACGGATGGATGTTCTTGTTGGTCCAGTCCATTTCGGACACGTGAACCAGACCTTCAACACCCTCTTCCAGCTCGGCGAAACAACCGTAGTCGGTCAGGTTGGTAACGCGTGCGGTAACACGGTTGCCTTCCGGATAACGACCCTTGATGTCGACCCAGGGATCTTCGCCCAGTTGCTTCAGACCCAGGGATACACGGTTGCGCTCGCGGTCGAACTTGAGAACCTTGACGGTGATCTCGTCACCCACGTTCACGATTTCGCTCGGATGCTTGATACGCTTCCAGGCCATATCGGTGATGTGCAGCAGGCCGTCAACACCGCCCAGATCCACGAACGCACCGTAGTCGGTCAGGTTCTTGACGATACCCTGCAGGGTCATGCCCTCGGTCAGGGTTTCCAGCAGTGCTTCACGCTCGGCACTGTTTTCAGCTTCCAGAACGGCGCGGCGGGAAACCACCACGTTGTTACGCTTCTGGTCCAGCTTGATAACCTTGAATTCCAGTTCCTTGTTCTCCAGGTGCGCGGTGTCGCGAACCGGACGAACGTCTACCAGGGAACCCGGCAGGAAGGCACGGATACCGGACAGGTCGACGGTGAAACCACCCTTGACCTTGCCGTTGATCATGCCCTTGACAACTTCTTCCGCCTCGAAGGACTTTTCCAGAACCTTCCAGGCTTCGGCACGCTTCGCCTTTTCACGGGACAGACGGGTTTCACCGAAACCGTCTTCAACCGCGTCGAGAGCTACATCGACAACATCGCCGATAGCAATTTCCAACTCGCCTTTTTCATTTAGGAACTGGGAGGCGGGGATAACGCCTTCGGACTTCAGTCCGGCGTTAACGGTGACCCAGTCGTTGTCGATATCCACCACGGTTCCCTGGACGATGGAACCTGGTTGCATGTCAATTTCTTTCAGGCTTTCTTCGAAAAGATCAGCAAAGCTCTCGCTCATTATGTGTCCTATGTATTCAACGCAAGTTTCATCCGCGCGGCCAGCAGCACGGTCTGTTAGCAAAAATCCGGTAATGGCAAGGGGCTGGCATTCGCACCACTGCCGGATCCTTCAATCGCCATATCCGTTGCACTACAACTCGAAAACACAACAGAAATAGCAAAAAGGTGCAATCAGGCCTGACCCACCAGGGTCATCACCTTTGATAGCACCTCTTCAATACTTAAACCAGTAGAGTCAATGACTTGCGCATCTTCTGCAGGTTTAAGCGGGGCTGCGGAACGGTTCATGTCCCGTTCATCACGAGCCCGGATCTCGTCTAAAAGATGGTCAATATTAACATCCGCACCGGCCTCCTTCAACTGAAGATAGCGTCGTTGAGCCCTTTCCTCGGCACTGGCCGTCAGGAAGACCTTCACCGGCGCGTCCGGAAAGACCACTGTACCCATGTCACGACCGTCCGCCACCAGCCCCGGAGCCTTGCGGAAGTCCCGCTGACGCTGCAGCAGCGCATCCCGCACTGCCTGGATCACGGCCACCCTGGACGCGCCGTCACCGGTCTGCTCGGTGCGAATGTCCCCGGTAACATCCTCACCGTCGAGAATAACGCGCACCGGCTCACCCGCGGGGGTTGGCTCGAACGTAACATCCAGGCCGCCTGCGACGTTTACCAGGGCAGCTTCGTCATCCAGGGCAACGCCTTTGCGACGGGCGGCCAATGCGGTCAGGCGGTACAGTGCGCCACTGTCCAGCAGGTGCCAGCCAAGACGTCGGGCCAGCATCTGGGTAATGGTTCCCTTGCCAGACCCGCCAGGGCCATCCACGGTCACTACCGGCACGGTGTTGTCAGAAACGGACTGCATTACTGTTCCTCCTGGGCATCAATGCGGATGCCTGTCTGCCGCGCCATCTCCACAAAGCCCGGGAATGACGTCGCCACGTTGGCACAATCGTTGACCTGGATGTCTCCGGTCGCGCGCAAGGACGCCACCGCAAAGGACATGGCAATACGGTGATCGCCATGACTGTCCACCGTGCCACCGGCAATAGTCTGGCCGCCATCAATCACAATGCCATCGGGAGTGACGGTGGTTTCCACGCCCACCGCCTTCAGGCCATCCGCCATCACCTGGATGCGATCACTCTCCTTCACTCGCAGCTCCTCGGCACCGCGCAACACTGTGCGGCCCTCGGCACAGGCGGCGGCAACAAACAGCACCGGGAACTCATCAATGGCCAGGGGCACCTGTTCCTCGGGAATGTCGATCCCATGGAGTGTCGCACTCCGTACCCGCAGGTCCGCCACCGGCTCACCGCCAATTTCCCGCTCGTTGGAGACCTCGATGTCGGCCCCCATCAGTTTCAGGATATTGATAACCCCGGTACGGGTCGGGTTCATGCCCACATGTCGAAGGGTCAGGTCCGAACCTTCCGCGATACTGGCGGCCACCAGGAAAAAGGCGGCGGAGGATATATCCGCCGGCACATCGATACGGCCAGCGGTGAGCTTGCCACCGCCGTTCACGCTGGCAGTGGCTGCATCACGGTGTACGTGATAGCCAAAGCCTTCCAGCATGCGTTCAGTGTGATCGCGGGTAGGTGCCGGCTCGTGCACTGAGGTCATCCCTTCGGCATAGAGTCCGGCCAGCAGCAGGCAGGACTTCACCTGGGCGCTGGCTACCGGCATGTCGTAGTGAATACCGGACAACGTTTGCCCACCGCGGATTCTGAGCGGCGGCGTTCCACCCTCACCCGTTTCGATCACCGCACCCATGGCCCGCAGCGGGTCCGCCACCCGGCCCATGGGGCGACGGGACAGGCTGGCATCGCCCGTCAGTTCGGAATCGAAGGGCTGAGCCGCCAGCAGCCCGGTGAACAGGCGCATGGCGGTACCGGAATTACCCAGGTAAAGGGGGCCTCGCGGTGCCTGCAGGCCATTCATGCCGACCCCGCGAATGCGCACGTGGCCATTGTCCGGCCCCTCGATGGTAACGCCCATATCCCGGAACGCCTGTAGCGTGGCCAGGCTGTCCTCGCCTTCGAGAAAACCTTCCACTTCGGTAACGCCGTCGGCCAGGGCCCCCAGCATGATGGAACGATGGGAGATGGATTTGTCTCCCGGTACCCGGATATCGCCGGCAATACTGCCACCCGGCTGAAGCCGGAACCTGACCGGTTTCTGACTCATATCTGTCACGTAGGCCTGTCCTGATAGCATTTTGGAAAAGTGGTGACGTGCCGCCCTGGCACGACTGAAAACCCGTAACAGCGCGTCGCCATCCTGAGCGTCGATGGCTTGGCGCAACTGCGCCAGGTCGTCATTGAAGTGATCGATCACCCGCAGCACCGCTTCCCGGTTGGACAGAAAGATATCGTGCCACATGACCGGATCACTGGCGGCAATACGGGTAAAGTCCCGGAAGCCTCCCGCCGCGTAACGGAAGATTTCCATATTCTGATCCTCCCCCGCCAGGGTATCGACCAGGGAAAACGCAATAAGATGAGGCAGATGACTGGTGGCTGCCAGCACTTCGTCGTGACGTGCCACCGACATGGTCAATACCGTGGCCCCGCAGCCCTGCCACAATGAGGTCAGCCTGGACAGGGCATCGGCATCGACGTCCTCCGGCGGGGTCAGAATCACCTTGTGGTCGGCAAACAGGTCGCCCCGTGCCGCGCTGACCCCGTTCTTTTCGGAGCCGGCAATAGGGTGGCCGGGTATGACCCTGGGCGGCCACCCGCCCAGCACTTCGTTCACCACCGCCACGAAACTGCCCTTGGTGCTGCCTACATCCGTGAGCACCACATCCGGGCCGAGGAAGGGCCGGATCTGTTCCAGCACCTCACGGGTGGCCCTCACGGGGACCGCAACCACGACCAGGTCGGCGCCGGATACAACCTCCTCCATGGTGCCATAGCCGTCGATGACACCCAGTTCGACGCCCCGGGCCAGCTCATCCTCACTGCGATCCGCCGCCAGCACCTGCCCCACCAGCCCGGACTCCCTCGCAGCCCGGGCCAGGGAACCCCCGATCAGCCCCAGGCCAATAACGGCCATACGGGCAAACAGAGGCCCAGCCTGGGCGGACGATGCTGAAACATCAGGTTCCATGGGTGGCCAGTGTCCGTGTCAGAGCCCGCAGAAAACGTTCGTTTTCCTCGGGAAGCCCCACGGTGACCCGTAGGTGGCGGGGCATGCCGTAGCCCGCCACGGGGCGGACGATGACGCCCTGCTCCAGCAGGCCTTCGAACACGCCCTGGGCATTGTCGCCCACGTCCACCGCAACAAAGTTACCGGCGGAGGGAATCCACTCCAGCCCCAGCTCAGAAAAGCCCGCCTCCAGTTGCCGGAGCCCATGACGGTTCACCTCCCGGGAGCGCTCCAGGTATTCCAGATCCTCCAGTACCGCCGTGGCCGCCGCCTGCGCCACGGTGTCCACGTTGAACGGCTGGCGCACCCGGTTGAGGATATCCGCGATGGAGGGCGACGATACCGCATAGCCCACCCGCAGGGCGGCCAGGCCCCAGGCCTTGGAGAAGGTGCGGGTCACGATCAGGTTGCGATAGTCCTGCAGCAGGGTGATACCATCCACCTCATCGTCGGAACCGGAGAGATACTCACAGTAGGCCTCATCCAGCACAACCAGTACCCGGGACGGTACCTTGTCGAGAAATGCCCGGATAGCGGCCTCCCCTTCCACGGTACCGGTGGGATTGTTGGGATTGGCCACAAAGATCAGTCGCGTCTGGTCGGTGACCGCATCCGCCATGGCGTCCAGGTCGTGGCCCCAGTTCTTCGCGGGCACTTCGACGCCCTGGGCGCCTATGGCCAGGGTGACCAGGGGGTAAACGGCGAAAGCGTGCTGCGAGTAGATCACTTCCGCGCCGGGGGCAGCAAAACAGCGGGCGATAACCTCAAGCACGTCATTGGAGCCGTTACCCAGGGTCAGCTGAGTGGGAGCAACCGCCAGATAGCGGGACAGGGCTTTCTTGAGGGTAAAGGCGTTGCCGTCGGGGTAACGGCACATCTCTTCCAGCGCCTCCCGGGCCGCCTCAAGAGCCACGGGACTGGGCCCCAGCGGGTTCTCGTTGCTGGCCAGCTTGACGATCTCGTCCGGCGCCAGGCCATATTCCCGCGCCAGCTCCTCGATGGGCTTGCCTGGCTGGTAAGGCGTCAGGCTTTGTACACCTTCCACCGCCAGCGCCTGATAGTCGATAGACATATCCAAATCCTCCGGTTCTGTGCCCTGTTTCCCTGACTCCGTTACGCCCTGCGCCGATCAGAGCACACCGGCCGGATAGGAACCCAGTCGCTTGAGTTCAACGGCATCCTCTTCCAGGTCTTCCAGCAGCTTGCTGATGGCGGCATCGTCCATGTGGCCCTCAAAATCAATGTAGAACACGTAGGCCCAGGTGCCGCTGGGTGATGGACGAGTTTCAATCCGGGTCAGGCTGATACCGGCCCGGTGGAACGGCTCCAGCAACTGATAGAGGGCACCGGGCCGGTTGCGCATGGAGACCAGAATGGAGGTCTTGTCCTGGCCGCTGGGCCCGACGGACTCCCGCCCCACGATCAGGAAGCGGGTGGTGTTGTCCGGCCGGTCTTCAATCTTGCCGGCCATGATTTCAAGCCCATAAAGCTCGGCAGCCATGTCGCCGGCGATGGCCGCTGTACCCGGTTCACTGGCCGCACGGCGGGCTGCTTCAGCGTTGCTGCTGACAGTGACCCGTTCGATGCCATACTGGTGGGCATCCAGCCACTGCCGGCACTGGGCAAAGGACTGCTGATGGGAGTAGATCCGGGTCAGCGGCTGGTCGCCACTGTCCGGTGAGCGCATCAGGTGATGGTGGATACGCAACTGCACTTCACCACAGATCTTCAGGGGCGACGAGATAAACATATCCAGGGTGTGGTTGATCATACCCTCGGTGGAGTTTTCCACCGGCACCACGCCGTACTGGGCGGCGCCGGACTCCACCTCGCGGAACACCGCGTCAATAGCCGGCATGGGCTGGGAAATCACCGAATGACCGAAGTGCTTGAGGGCTGCGGCCTGGGTAAAGGTGCCTGCGGGCCCCAGGAACGCAATTCGCATGGGCTGTTCCAACGCCAGGCAGGCCGACATGATTTCGCGGAACAGGCGGGCCATTTCCTCATCGGCCAGGGGGCCCGGATTGGCGTCCTTGATACGGCGCAGAACCTGGGCTTCCCGCTCCGGACGGTAGAAGAAGACGTCCTGTTCAGGATTGGCCTCCATCTTTACGTGGGCCACCTCCTGGGCACAGCGGGCACGGGCACTGATCAGGTCCATGATCTGCTGGTCAAGGCTGTCAATCTCGTCCCGCAGCTCGCTGAGGCGGGTCTGCTCGTCACTCATGGTCAGCCATGCTCCTTCGCAAATCCGGCCATATAGTCGATGAGGGCATCCACACCAGCTTCCGGCATGGCGTTGTAGATGCTGGCACGCATGCCACCCACGCTGCGGTGGCCTTTCAGGTTGAGCAGCCCACGGGCCTCGGCACCCTGCAGAAAGTCACCGTTGAGCCGGTCATCCGCCAGGGTGAATGGCACATTCATCCAGGAGCGGAAACGGGGGTCGATGGGGTTGGCGTAGAAGTCATTGCGGTCAATGAAGTCGTAGAGCTTGGCGGACTTGCGACGATTGAGCTGTTCCATTGCGCCGACGCCGCCCTGTTCCTTCAGCCACTTGAACACCAGTCCAGCCAGATACCAGGAGTAGGTGGCCGGGGTGTTGTACATGGAGCCGTTATCGGCAATGACCTGATAATTCATCATCGTCGGGGTTTCTGCCCGGGCCTTGCCTAACAGGTCTTTGCGAACAATGACCACAACCAGGCCAGACGGGCCGATGTTTTTCTGGGCGCCGGCATAGATCAGGCCAAACTTCGATATATCCAGGGGGCGTGACAACATGGTGGAGGACATATCCGCCACCAGGGGCACCGCCCCGCTGTCCGGGATGAAATCGTATTCAAGACCGCCAATGGTCTCGTTGGGGGTGTAATGCAGATACGCTGCATCCGCCCGGGTATGCCAGGTTTCCTGCAAAGGCACGGTGGTGAAACCGCTGTCCTCGCTGGAGGCCGCCACATTCACGTCGGCGTAGCGGCTGGCCTCGGCAATGGCCTTCTTCGACCAGATGCCGGTATTGATATAGTCAGCGCACCCCTTGTCTCCAAGCAGGTTCAGAGGGATGGTGGCGAACTGGCTGGAAGCCCCACCCTGCATGAAGAGTACGCTGTAATCCTCTGAAATACCGGCAAGTTCACGAAGGTCTTTTTCAGCCGTTTCGGCGATCTCCACGAACTCGTCACTGCGATGGCTCATCTCCATCACCGACATACCGGTGCCGCGCCAGTCCAGCATTTCGTCCCGGGCCTGCCGCAGCACCGGCTCCGGCAAGGTTGCCGGACCGGCGCAGAAGTTGTACGCCCTACTCATCGCCTGACTCTCCGCTGGTTTCACCATTGCCGGCTTCCGGTGCGTTGTTCTCGCCGGCTTCGGCATCCTCGACGTCCTCGTCATCGGTTTCGGCAATCCGCTCGACCCCAACCAGGCGCTCGTCTTCCTGGCTCAGCTTGATCAGACGCACGCCCTGGGTGTTACGGCTGAGTATCGACACCTCATCGGTACGGGTACGCACCAGCGTGCCCTTGTCGGAGATGAGCATCATCTCGTCGCCGTCGAACAGCTGCAGGGCAGTCACCAGATTACCGTTACGCTCGGAACACTGCATGGCGATAACGCCCTGACTGCCACGACTGTAGGTGGGGAATTCGTCAATGGAAGTGCGCTTGCCGTAGCCATGCTCGCTGGCCGTCAGGAGAACGCCCCCCTCCTGCGGGATAATCAGCGACACCACCTGATGCCCTTCCGGCATGCGAATGCCGCGAACGCCACGGGCCGTCCGGCTCATGGCACGAACGGCTTCTTCATTGAAGCGGACAGCCTTGCCAGCGGTGGAAAACAGCATCACTTCGGCATCACCCTGGGTAATGGCGGCACCGATCAGGGTATCGCCCTCGTCCAGGTTCAGGGCGATCAGGCCATTGGACCGGGGCCGGGAGAAGTTCGGCAGAGGCGTCTTCTTGACCACACCATTGGACGTTGCCATCAGCACGTAATGGTCTTCCGGGTAGTCGCGTACCGGCAGGAAGGTGGTAATCCGCTCACCGTCGGCCAGGGGCAGGATATTCACCATTGGGCGGCCGCGGGAACCACGACTGGCCCGGGGAATCTCGAACACCCGCAGCCAGTAGACCTTGCCGTGGTTGGAGAAGCACAGGATGGTGTCGTGGGAATTGGCCACCAGCAGCTTCTCAATGAAATCCTCATCCTTCATCGAGGTCGCCGCCTTGCCCCGGCCACCCCGGCGCTGGGCCTGGTAGTCCTCAACCGCCTGGGTCTTGGCATAGCCACTGTGGGAGATGGTAACGACAAGGTCTTCCTCGTCGATCAGGTCCGCCACGGTCAGGTCACGGCGAGAGCTGACGATTTCGGTGCGACGCTCGTCGCCGTACTCGTCGACAATGGCCGCCAGCTCGTCGCGGATCACCTGCAGCAGACGCTCCGGGTCACCCAGGATGTCCAGCAGGTCGGCAATCTTCTCGACGATGTCCTTGTATTCGTTCTGGAGCTTTTCGGTCTCCAGGCCGGTCAGGCGGTGCAGGCGCAGGTCAAGAATGGCCTGGGCCTGCTCCGGAGACAGATGATACAGGCCATCACGCAGCCCATAGATCTCGGGCAGGTCATCCGGACGGCAGGCATCCTCGCCGGCCCGTTCGAGCATGGCCATGACATCGCCAGGGCCCCAGCCCTTGTCCATCAGCTTTTCCTTCGCCTCAGCGGCGGAGGGAGACGCCTTGATCAGCTCGATGATCTCGTCAATATTGGCCAGCGCAACGGTGAGGCCTTCCAGGATATGGCCCCGCTCGCGGGCCTTGCGCAGCTCATAGATGGTGCGACGGGTAACCACTTCGCGACGGTGGCGCACGAAGGCGTCGAGCATTTCCTTCAGGTTGAGGATCTTGGGCTCGCCGTTGAGCAGCGCCACCATGTTGATGCCGAACACGGTCTCCAACTGGGTCTGGGCGAACAGGTTGTTGACGATAACTTCGGGGTTCTCGCCCCGACGCAGTTCGATCACAACCCGGATGCCTTCCTTGTTGGACTCGTCCCGCAGCTCGGTGATGCCTTCCAGGCGCTTTTCCTTCACCAGCTCGGCGATCTTCTCGATCAGCCGCGCCTTGTTCAGCTGGTAGGGCAGCTCGGTGATGATGACGGCGTCGCGACCGGTTTTCTTGTCGTGCTCAATCTCGTGGCGGGCACGGATCCAGACGCGACCGCGACCAGTGCGGTAGGCTTCAACGATACCGGCACGACCATTGATGATGCCCTGGGTGGGAAAGTCCGGCCCCGGAATGATATCCATCAGCTCATCAATGGTGGTGTCCGGGTTGTCGATGAGTGCCAGACAGCCGTTGATGATTTCCGTCAGGTTATGGGGAGGAATATTGGTCGCCATGCCCACGGCAATACCGGAGGAACCATTCACCAGCAGGTTGGGTACCCGCGTGGGCAGCACTTCCGGAATCCGCTCGGTGCCGTCGTAGTTGTCGACGTAGTCCACCGTTTCCTTGTCCAGATCCGCCAGCAGGGAGTGGGCGATCTTCTCCATGCGGATTTCGGTGTAACGCATGGCAGCGGCGTTATCACCGTCGATGGAACCGAAGTTGCCCTGACCATCCACCAGCGGATAACGCAGGGAGAATGGCTGGGCCATCCGTACGATGGTGTCGTAGACCGCAGAGTCACCGTGGGGATGGTACTTACCGATAACATCACCCACCACACGGGCAGACTTCTTGTAGGACTTGTTCCAGTCGTTGCCCAGCTCGGACATGGCGAAGAGAACGCGCCGGTGTACCGGCTTGAGGCCATCACGGACATCGGGAAGAGCCCGGCCGATAATAACGCTCATGGCATAGTCCAGATAGGACTGCTTGAGCTCGTCTTCAATATTGACCGGCAGGATCTCTTTGGCTAACTCACCCATCGAGAATGGTTCCTTTGAATTTGCTGGATATCGTGTTGTTTAAGCGGTCGATACTACCACAATC
The DNA here is from genome assembly GCF_042651045.1 of Marinobacter lacisalsi. Classification (NCBI taxonomy): domain Bacteria; kingdom Pseudomonadati; phylum Pseudomonadota; class Gammaproteobacteria; order Pseudomonadales; family Marinobacteraceae; genus Marinobacter; species Marinobacter lacisalsi. The sequence continues at coordinate 269,177 of NZ_JBHSDI010000010.1, read as the reverse complement.
GGGTGATCGGCTCAGTCAAAAACCACGGTCTTGTTTTCGTAGGTAATGACCCGGTCTTCCACATGGGCACGCAGGCCCCGGGCCAGTACATTCTTCTCCACATCCTTGCCCAGGCGGACCATATCCTCGATGGCATCACTGTGGCTGATGCGGATCACGTCCTGCTCGATGATGGGGCCTTCGTCCAGGTCCTGGGTCACGTAGTGACAGGTGGCGCCGATCAGCTTCACACCCCGGCTGTAGGCCTGGTGGTATGGCCGGGCACCGGCAAAGGACGGCAGGAACGAATGGTGGATATTGATCACCTTGCCGCTGTACTTCTCGCACACCTCGGCGGGCAGGATCTGCATGTAGCGGGCCAGAACGATGACGTCCGCACCGTAGGACTGGAACAGGTCATCAATCTCGGCAAAGGCTTCCGCCTTGTTCTCCTTGCTGACAGGAATACAGTGGTAGGGAATGTCGTGCCACTCCACCATCCTTCGCAGGTCTTCATGGTTCGAGATAACGGCGGCGATATCCACATTCAGCTCGCCGCTGTGCCAGCGGTACAGCAGATCGGCCACACAGTGGGATTCCTTGCTGCACATCAGAACCACTTTCTTGGGCTGGGCGGAATCGGCGATGTGCCAGCTCATCTCGAATTCCCGGGCGATGGGCTCGAAGGCAGCACGGAACTGATCCAGGCCGAACGGGATCGAGCTGGCCTTGATTTCATGACGCATGAAGAACCAGCCGGCCTGATTGTCGGAATGATGGCTGGCTTCGGTGATCCAGCCATTGTAGGTGGACAAGAAGTTACTGACTTTTGCCACAATACCCACCCGGTCCGGGCAGGAAATCACCAGACGGTATGTGTGTTCCATGAACCTGTCCTGTCGGAATGCTGAAATAACAGCGGGCCGGTTTCAGAGCCACCGGTTACCCGTATTGAAAAATGACCGGCTATCATAGCCTAAACCGGCCCCGGAACGAAGATGAGGAATCCCGTTTCGGCGCAATATCCACAGATACAGAAGGAGCCCGTCCCATGTCCGCCCACGGCCAATGCCATCGACTTACCTGGCTTGCCCTGCTCTCGCTTCTTGCCACCTTCGCCAGCGCCCAGGCCATTCTGGAAGGCGAACGACATCATCCGGTACCCGGAGACCGCGGTATGGTGGCCACCAGTCATCCCCACGCTACCGATGTGGCCCTGGAGGTGCTCAAAAACGGCGGCAATGCAGTCGATGCGGCGGTGACCGCCGGGTTTGCCCTGGCGGTCACCCAGCCCCGGTCCGGCAATATCGGTGGTGGCGGCTTCATGCTTTATGCACCCGGGGACGGCGGGCCAGTAAAGGCCATCGACTACCGGGAGACGGCACCGGCAGCGGCAACCCGCACCATGTTCCAGGACAGTGACGGCGACGTGGTTCCGCAGCGCAGCCGATTCAGCCACCTGGCCTCGGGGGTACCCGGGACTGTCGCGGGGCTGGCCATGGCGCTGGACGAATATGGCACCATCACCCTGGCCGAGGCTCTGAAACCTGCCATCGCCCTGGCCCGTGACGGCTTTGAAGTGCCCCATCGCTTTACCGAGGGCCTGGAACAGGCCCGCGACCGGCTGCACCCCTGGCCGGCCACACGATCTACGTTCTATCGCGAGGATGGCAGCGCCCCGCAACCCGGCGACATTTTCCGCCAGCCGGAACTGGCCGATACCCTGCAGCGCATTGCCGACCATGGTATTGCCGACTTCTACGAGGGCGAAACCGCCCGGCTGATCGTGGCGGAAATGGAACGGGGCGAAGGTCTGATTACCCTGGAAGACCTGGCCGGCTATGAACCGGTTATCCGCGAGCCAGTCATGGGCACTTACCGGGGCCATGAGATCTTTTCCATGTCGCCCCCCAGCTCCGGTGGCGCTCACATTGTGCAGATACTGAACATTCTCGAGGGCTACCCGATGGGTGATTACGGCCACAATTCCGCGCAGACCATCCATCTGATGGCCGAAGCCATGAAACGGGCCTACGCGGACCGTTCCGAATACCTGGGGGATACGGATTATGTGGAGGTGCCGCTGGAGGGCATTACCAGCAAGGACTATGCAGAGGCGCTACGGGAAGACATCGACACGGACCAGGCCACGCCCTCGAACCAGATCGCACCCGGTGACCCCCTGCCCCATGAAAGCAACGAAACCACCCATTTTTCCATTGTGGATCAGTGGGGCAACGCCGTTTCAAACACTTACACCATAAACTTCAGCTATGGCTCAGGTATTACCGTGGCCGGGGCCGGCTTCCTGCTGAACAATGAAATGGATGATTTCAGTGCCAAGCCGGGCGTACCTAATGCCTATGGCCTGATTGGCGGTGAGGCCAACCGGATCCAGCCCGGCAAACGGATGCTCAGTTCCATGTCGCCCACCATTGTGCGCAAGGACGGGGAGAATGTGCTGGTGACCGGCAGCCCCGGTGGCTCACGGATCATCACCACCACACTGCAGGTGATCATGAACGTGATCGACCATGACCTGAACATCCAGTCGGCGGTGTCGGCGCCCCGTATCCATCATCAATGGCTGCCGGATGAAATCCGTATTGAGCAAGGCATCAGCTCCGATACCATCGACCTGCTCAATGCCATGGGGCACACCGTGGAAACCGGCTCAGCCATGGGTGCCATCCAGAGTGTACTGATTGACGAGGACGGGGCTCTGTGGGGGGCGGCAGATCCACGTCGAAGCACTTCCAGCGCCCGTGGCTACTGAGCGTTGGTGGCTACTGCTGACTACTGAGAGGCACTATCCGCCTCTGTTATCAGCTTTTTCAGGGCGTTTCGGATGCCTTCCGGGATGGGGACCGGGCGGTCCGTTGTGCGATCCACAAAAACATGGACAAAGCGGCCGACCGCACAGGCTTCCGTCTCGCCCTGGCGGAAGATGCCAATGTTGTAGACCACTGAACTGTTGCCGAGCTTTTCCACTCTGAGCCCCGCTTCCACCCGTTCCGGGTAGGCAATGGGGCTGAAGTAATCACAGGACGAGTTCACCACATAGGCAATTTCCCGACCGTTATGGATATCCAGCCCGCCCTGCTCGATCAGGTACCGGTTTACACTGCTGTCGAACCAGGCGTAGTAGGTCACATTATTGACATGTCCATAGAGGTCATTGTCGGCCCAGCGTGTGGTAATCTCGTCAAACGCCGCGTAGGACACGCGATCTCGCAAAATTTCTGTTGTCATGCGCCTGATTTCCAGTGGTTTACAAATTCAAATAACGTCGCCATGCTAAACAAAAAACAACGCCAATGTTAAAGATCCATTCATGAGCAAGCTCCGAACTTTCTTCCGCGACGCATCGTTCGTGACAATGATCGCCAGCTCGCTGATGCCTTTTGCCTATGCAGCGGACCGCCCGGTCATTCGGAGCGCGTACATCGAGTTCCCTCCATTGGCCTACACGACCGAGTCCGGGGAGCTTGAGGGCAGTTTTATTGATTTGACCGAAGCGATTGCCGACCGTGCCGGGTACGATATCGTCTGGCAGGGTTTGCCCATTGAACGGGTCTACCTGTATCTGGAGTACGGCGAGATCGATATGTGGCCCGGTTCGGCAGGGATTCCCGAACTGGCGCCCTTTATCCGTGAAACCGACTTCCATACCGGTAGTATCCAGCTTAACGCCTATTCCCGGGCGGGAGCGGAGCCGGTATCGGAGATACAGGACCTGAGAGGAAAAAGCCTGATCCTGATTCGGGGCTACACCTACTTTCGACTTCTCGATCACCTGAAGGAGGATCCGGACACCGGGATCACCATTGCTCCGAACCATTTGTCGGCCATCCGCATGCTGGCGTTCGAACGCGGGGACTACCTTATCAATTTCCAGTCGCCGATGGAAAACTCCCTGGAGATCTCACCCTTGCCGGGGCTGAGGTATGACAACCTTCTGAAGTGGCCCACCACCCTCATTTTCTCACGGAATGCACCTGGTACCGACAAGATGCTCGAAGACATGAACAGGGCCTGGCGTTCCATGAAAGAGGAAGGTGCCAGGGTTGAACATTGAACGGCTGCTATAACCATGGCTGCCACCTGGGCAATACCCAACAAAAACCCCGGCTCAAAGGCCGGGGTTTTTGTTTTCAGGCAATTGCCTGGTGGCTGGTCAACTGACGGATCAGTTGCTTGCCACGTTGCGAACACCACTGCCCGGAGGCGTACAGGTGAAGGTCACCGAGGCGTCCTCGTCGTTTGCCTGAGACAGCAACTCGCTGCGGGTCAGGGACGGCGTGGCACGGTCACCCGGCACAAACTTCTCGTTGGCATTGAAGGCCCAACGCTTGGTCTGGCCATTGAACACCGCGGTAGCCACCAGGTCACACTCCGGACGCGGGTTGGTTACCAGGGCCCGCTCGATGAGCAGGTCCAGGCGGGCCTGAACGTCGGAGCGATTGCGGTTGTCCGGGTTCAGGGTAACCTGCTGACCCACGATGGGGTTCATCTCTGACGGGAACGCCAACGCCAGGTCCTGAACCATCAGACGACGCTCTTCACCCAGCAGCAGGAACACCGGTGCACTGAGGAAGTTGTCGATGGAACCGGAGGCACCCTGGTTATCGTAACCGAAGCCGCGGATCTGTGGCCCGGTCTCCGGACGATCCGCGCCATTCTTGGTGAACATGCCCACCTTCTGATACATGTTCCGCAGATGGGGGATCTTCATGTCTTCGTCAACATCCCCGCCTTCCGCAGACATGGTACCGTCGGTGCCGAACATGCCCTGGTCCGCATCCAGCGTGTGGCAACCATTACAGTTGGTCACGAAGTCAGAGTTTACGGTGTTGTAGACCTCCAGGGCCTCCTGCAGACGCGGGCTCAGACTGTTGTCCAGGGCCGCAATCGGGTTGGGCGGGTAGGTCAGCTCCAGGGCGAACTCGGCGAACCGGGTCATTTCCTGCTCGGTCAGCTCGGAGTCACGTCCCACCAGACCCGGGAAGGCCTCGTTGAACTCCTTGAAGGCTGCCATCTCGAGGGATTCACCCCGCGCCCGGTCTTCCCCGGTACGATCACCGCGCCAGTGCATGGGACCGTTGCCTTTCAGGCCGCGCAGACTCTGGGTGGTCATCGGGCCCTTCATGGCATGGAAGGTCAGGTTGCGACCGAACGCCGGAACGTTTTCGTTGTACTCGTTCGGATTGTCCTTGGAAGCGATATCCGGGTTGCCCAGATCCCAGGACAGATGATCCATGTCACCGAAGATGTGACAGCCGGCGCAGGAGGAATCCCCCCGGCTGGAGGTATAGGTGGCGTCGTACAGGAAGCGACGACCTTCAACCACCTTCTGGGGTTCCGGATTGGACATGGTCACGTGGGCCAGCTCACTCATGGTGCCGTCCACATCCACCACGGACACGCCATTGTCGAAGCGGGTGGTCACAAACGCACGGCCACGGGCTTCATCCAGCACCACGCCGGTAGCACCGCCACCACTGACCACCAGTTGGTCGTTGGTGTTGGGCTGGAAGCTGTCGCTTTCCAGGGCGCCAGTGTCATACCGTACCAGCTTGCTGGAGCCCATGCTGGCCATGAACAGGTCCTCGCCATCGGACGAGATCGCCATCTGCAGCGGAATGGCGACGGCGCGCTCTTTCTCGCTGGCAGTACCACGGCCGGGATCGGTGCTGTAGTCGATGTGCTTGTTCAGGTGGCGCGGCTGGGCATTGTGACCATCCACCACGGTGATGCGGCTCTGAACAAAGTTACCGTTAACAGTAGTGGAGGCCAGACCGGGACCTTCGAAACGGGTCAGGTTATTGGCTTCCTGATTGGAAACATAGACGTTACCGTTGCTCGGGTTGACCGCCAGGTTGAACAAGGTGGTGCCGACACCACTGGTGCGGGAGGCCACACGGGGTACGGAACCGCTGGTATCGATCTCGAACACGTCATAGTCCGGCAGTTCAAGCTTGACGTACTCGTCCCACGCCCGTGGCGCGTCACCATTGACGGGGTCGCCCGGGCCCATCCAGTTCTGGCCGTCGAACTGGACAATGAGGCCAGTGCGCGGCTGCTCGGTGCCATCAGCGGCGCGCTGCGGGCCTGGCTTGTCGAGACCACCATCGGGAATTTCCTCGTCCAGAACCGTGGTCTGGTTACCGGAGTTGAACACAGCGGTATACACCTTGCTGCCATCCGGACTACGGGCCAGGCCGCGCAGGGTATCGCCAAACATGTTAAGGATGGTGGCAGGCTCACCACCAAGCTGGGAACCGGGGTTGTTGGCATCAAACACCCACACATCGGCACGGCCGATGCCCGGAGTGGTCAGCTCGGGATCAAACGGAACATTCTGGCCACGGTGTGCTGCGGTAATGAAGGCCCATTGGTCGTTGTTGCCGGCAAATACGATATCCCGGGGCTCATCACCCACCAGCAGGGTGTTCTTGATGCGGGCAACGGAACCGGATACATCAACGATGCTGACACTGTCTGAAAGGTGGTTGACCACCCACAGCTCACCGTCGTTGCGAAGGGTAACGGAAACCGGCTCCATACCCACCGGGATGGTTTCCACCGGTGTCGGGGAGTCGCCGGACACGTCAAACACCTGAACGGTGTTATCCGGAGTATTGACGACATACAGACGGTTACCGTCGGAAGACAGGGCCATGGGACGGACGTGGCCGGATTCGAAGGTCACGAAATCGCCGGCTTCCGGCATGGGCTCGTTGTCACCGCCCGGATTGTCAGGGTTATCCGGGTTATCCGGGTTATCGGGATTGTCAGGATTGTCGGGGTTATCCGGATTGTCGGTGGCGCTACCTTCAAGCATGATGCTGCCCAGGCCAGCCCGTTCAAAGAAGCTGGAGGCATTGATGGCAAATTGCAGGTAGATCTGATCCTGGCCGCCGGCCGCATTTCCGATATCAACCGTCACCACTCCGGAGCCACTGTTGATGCTCTGCACGGCCTGGAAGGTAGTGCCATCGGTGGAAACGAAGGCTGTCAGTGACTCGCCAGTATCAAAACCGGATATATCCCGATAGAACGACAGGGTCAGATCGCTGGCGCCATTGACTGCAATGGGGCCGGTGCGGACCCGGGTATCGCTGGCTCCGCCACGCATGGCGGCCTCACCCGCAGTCATCGTATAGACACGCCCTTCGCTGGTGAAGGCACCAAGGCCACTCGAGAAGTTTTCCTCAAAAAGAACGGCTGCCGGTGCATTGGCCGCCGCCATTGCCAGAGCCAGGCCTGACAGATAGTGGCGACATGCCGAGGCCCGCCCTCTCATGAGCGGTCGTCTGATATTCTTATTCATTGGAACTCTCCATTGAACTCTCCTTGAAAAGCAATCGACTGCTCCCTGATTGCTCTATTTGCGTTATGCATCATCCATACTTCTTAAGGAGCGATCTGGTGCCGCCCTAACTGGAACCAGAAGGATACCCGTGAGGATTCCGGCATCATTTGTGCGGAATGATAATTCCGCACCATCTGAGCACTTGGTCACGCGGGTGTGACCTCACTTCCGGCAAATACCGGGTAGGATATGGAGACACCGATAACGGAGTTCGGAACCGTTTTCATCCCATGGAGGGAACCCTGTGCAAGCTCCGGCCAGCCATGTGCCTGCTCACATTTACATCTGGGACAATCGCGTACTCTACGCCGGCCCCAGCATTGAACCCCGATACCGCAACTATGGCAGTGCCGCCCTGGTGGTGGGTGTGGAAGGCAATCTACGGCTTCACCGGCAGACCCATGCCAACGAGGTGGTGGAGGCCCGCGCCTGCCTGATCAGACCTGGCCTGCCAGTCTGGCTCGAGAGTGACAGCCCGTCATTCATGGTGCTGTTTCTCGATCCGTTCCAGCATGACCTCAGGGCGCTGGCGAAAACGGCCGCCCATCAGGACTACGATATCTTCTGGTCACTGGCTGGCGAAGGGCAGCTGATTGACCTGGCCAGGTACATCCTGAAAGCATCTCCTGCTCCTCAGGCGATATTGGCAGGACTGGTCAAAGCGGGACTGCCGGATATCGACCGGCTGGATCCGGAAGGCGTCGACCCCAGGGTGGTCAAGGCCGTTGGCGTGCTCCGCGGGGGCCGCACGCAGAGCATCACCACGGAAGACCTGGCAGCTACCGTCAGCCTGTCTGTGCCCAGGGTCATCCAGCTGTTTCGCCAGTATCTGGGCATTTCCGCCGGCAAGTACCGCCAGTGGCATCGCCTGCACGCCACCACACTGGCCATTGGCCATGGCCAGACATTTACCCAGGCCTCGGTCGCATCGGGCTTTTCCGACCTGGCGCACTTTTCCAATACCTTTCACAGCATGATGGGCATCATGCCGTCCCGCCTGTTCCGGTCCAATGGGGGCGTCCGGTTCCATATCGACCCGCGGTTGTCTGCCCAGGGGTTCAGTGCACTGTCCGGAATCGATAGCGCTGTCTCCACAATGTGCTAGTTTTACTCCCAAGGCGTCTTTGAAAATGCCCCTTATAGCTTCTTTGCCAGGCATTCACACCTGACAATCCCATGGGAGAGCCCGAATATGCTGAGCCATCTGATTCTGAGCGTGGATTATTCCGACAACTGGGAGCAGGCCATTAAACAATTGCCTCCCCTGCTGGAACGGCTTGGGACCAGGAAATTGACTCTGACTTATGTGATTGAGCCCCATACCCGCAAGCACATTGAAGACAGTGATGAGGCCGTTGAAGGAAAACTCAGGGAACTGGCCCGGCAATACGCTGAAGAGTGGAAGGTAGAGACAGAATTCGAGGTCCGCCACGGCTTCGTGGCTTCCTGCATTCTGGAGCTGGCACGCCATCTGAAGGCGGATGGTGTTATCTGCTGCAGCACCCACCATTCCGCCGGTCGCGAACTGTTCATGGGCAACAACACCATGAATCTGGCCCGCATGACGAAACGGCCCCTGCTGATTCTGCCGGTGGAAGGCAAACCTTCCTCACCCCAGTCACCGGTTTTTCTGGCAACCGATGGTTCGGAGAACGCCGGACGTTGCGAAGACCTGTTCCGGGAACTGGTGAATGCTGGCCAGGAAGGGCGCGTGGTCTGGGTACGCCCGGATGATGCCCCTCCCGAAGCGGACCAGGTGGACAAACGGGTTCATGATATCGCCAACAGCAAGGCTTCGGTGCACGCCCGAATTCTCAACGGACACCCGGCCCGGGAACTGCTGAACCTGATTCAGGATAGCCAGCCGGCGCTGACACTGATTGGCAAGCGTGGCACCACGCCCGTGGAACAGCTCCCCCTTGGACACACGTCGGAAACCGTAGTGCGGGAGAGTCGTCACCCGGTGCTGCTGGTGCCTTGACCGTGAATGGAGCCGGCGCCAGAACTCTGGCACCGGCCAGATAGCCCTACCCCTCGAATAGCCTGTCCGTGCGCGCCGCCATGATGAAATCATTGCGATGCAAACCGCCAATCTTGTGGGTCCACCAGCGCACAGTCACCTTGCCGAACTCCAGCAGGAGGGCCGGATGGTGACCCTCCTCCTCAGCCAGGTCCGCCACCTTGTTGGTAAAGGCCTGGGCCTGGACGAAGTTCTTGAAACGGAATTCGCGGCGCAGCTGGGGAACACCCTCCACGTCGACAAGCTCCCAGTCGGGAACTTCTTTCAGCAGGGCTTTCTGCTCGTCTGCGTTGACGGTGGGGGCGTCAGCCCGGCAGGCCTCGCATTGCTGTTGTTCCAGTGCAGTCATAAGGATCTCCCTGTATCAGTGACTTCCATAACGTCAATTTTACGGTAACAGGTCAGTGCCATGGTTGAAATCCTGACGGGTTAATAATACTGTATATTTAAACAGTATTGGACAAAACCATGAGTGACCTGCTGAACACCCTGCTCGATGACGCCCGCCTGTGGCGAGGGCATCAACGGCACGCAACCACACCAACGCCGGAACAGACCGGCTTCGAGGCACTGGATAACCAGATCGACGGACTCGGATGGCCCCGGGGCGCCCTCAGTGAATGCCTGCTTGATGCGCCGGGCATCGGCGAACTGCAACTGGTACTGCCACTGCTCAGGCGAGTCACTACCCGTCAGCAGACGGTATTCTGGGTCAATCCTCCCCTGACGCCCTATGCTCCGGCCCTGGCCCGTGAAGGGGTTGACCTGGACCAGCTGGTGGTGGTGCAGACCGACGCCCATCCGGACCTGCTCTGGACCCTGGAAAACTGTCTGCGTTCCCCCGCCACTGGTCTGGTCATGGCCTGGCCGGACAGCCTGGCGGCACGGGATATCCGCCGGCTACAGCTGGCGGCCGAAGCTGGAGAGAGCAACTGCATTCTGTTCCAGACCCGGCGACAGGCCTGCCAGAGCTCACCCGCTGCCCTGCGCCTGGAACTGGAGCCGGACAATCAGCTGGGTTTGCGGATCAACATTCTCAAACGACGGGGTGGCTGGCCCGGTCAGGGCTGCACCCTGCCGCTACAAACACGGTCAGGGTGCACCGCCCCGGAAAGCGTCGCCACGGTTATTCGCGGGCCCTGGTCCGACGGACCAGACCCGGGGTAAATCATGATCTGGCTGTATCTCCACTTCCGACACCTGTTGCTGGACCATATCGCCCGCTCCCGGCAGGATCCGGCCCCCCTGGCCGTGTTATCCCAGGGTACGCGGCAGGTGCTGCAGGCCTGCCCCCGGGCCAGGCAACTGGGCGTACTTCCGGGTACGGCCCTGAAGACCGCCCTTAACCTGGCCCCGGAACTGGCCATGATCCACGCCGACGATACACGCCAGGCGGGCATCCTGGAGCAGCAGGCTCACTGGCTCTACCGCTATATGGATCGCATTACCCTGTACCCTCCGGACGGCCTGCTGGCAGAAGCCAGCAGCGTGCAGCGGCTGTACGGCGGCCTGGAACCGCTGCAACGGCAACTGCAGCATGCCCTGGAAGAACGGCAGCTGAACGCCACCATAACCACCGGCACCACGCCCCTGGCAGCCCGCCTGCTGGCCCGGGCCGGAATACACTGCTGTACCGGGGAGCACTCACACATGCACAGCCAGCTGGAGGCACTGACCCTGCCCCATGCCGGCTTTGACGACCGGACCCTGCAGCGCCTGACCCGCCTGGGTCTGACCACCCTGGGACAGGTCTTCCGCCTGCCTGCTACGGAACTTGCCCGTCGCCTGACACCGGAAACCCTTGCCTATGTACAGCGGGTACAGGGGCAACGCCCGGACCCCCAGGCCGTCTGGCGCCCTCCTCATTACTTCCTGCAGCGTGCCGACTTCGGCCTGCCCGTGGAGAAAACCCAGGGGTTGCTATTCGCCCTGCAGCGGATGCTGTCGGAACTGGAAAGTGACCTTCAGTGGCGCCAGCAGGACACGGACAGCCTGCTACTGGTATTACACCATTACCGACGGGAGCCCACCCGGCTGCGGGTACGCACCACCGGGCCGGAACACCGGGCGGACGCCTTTATCAACCTGCTCAGAATAAGGCTGGAGCAGCACCCCCTGCAGGCACCCGTGGAAACCCTGGAGCTGAAAGTTACCCGCTTCCTGGAGCGGCGGACAGCCAGCCATACGGATCTTCTGGGGGAAACCAGCGATCAGGGGGAAGCCTGGCACACCCTGGTCAGTCGCCTGCAGGCACGGCTGGGGGAATCTGCCCTGCGCCACCTCGCGCCAGCAGCCGACCACCGCCCCGAAAGAGCCTGGAGCGCCCGCAGTCTGACTGCCGGACTTCCCAGACACCCTGGCGGGGCAAGCCGACTGCCCCTGCGCCCCCTGTGGCTGCTGCCCCACCCCACGCCCCTGGAGACCACCCCGGAAGAATGGTTCAGCGGACCGGAGCGCATCAGTGGGGGCTGGTGGGACGGCGCCCGGGTACTACGGGACTACTATATCGCCCGCCTGCCCAGCGGCCAGTTGGCCTGGATCTACCGGGACAGCCAGCAAAGCTGGTTCGTTCATGGCTGGTTCGGATAACACAAGATGCCCATGGACTACGCCGAACTGCACTGCTTCAGCAATTTCACCTTCCTCACCGGAGCCTCTCACCCCCATGAGCTGGCAGAGCGGGCCCTGGAGCTGAAATACCAGGCCATAGCCATTACCGATGCCTGTTCCGTGGCCGGCATGCCCATGGCCTGGAAAGCACTGAAAGACAGCCCGGTAGCCCTGATTACCGGCAGCTACTTCGAACTGGAGCCAGCAGGCCCGGAACACTCCCCAGAGAGGTTGATCCTGCTGGCCCGCACCCATCAGGGTTATGGCCAGCTCTGCCAGCTGATCACTACCGCCCGGCGACGGGCCCCGAAAGGTCAATACCAGCTATTGCCGGAGGACCTGGAAAGCCATGCCCTGGATCACTGTCTCTGCCTGTGGCTGCCCCCGGCGCCGGAACAGACCGGTTTTAACGACGCACGACGTACCGGCGAATGGCTGCTGGGGCTGTTTCCAGGGAGCCTGTGGCTGGCCGCCAGCAGAACCCTGGAATCCGGCGAGGAGCAGGCCATCCAGCGCATCCGGGCCCTGTCCCAGCAGTTGGAGCGCCCCGTGGTGGCCACCGGCAATGTGCATATGCATTGCCGGCAACGCCAGCCCCTGCAGGATGTGCTGACTGCTATCCGTCATAACACCAGCCTGGAACAGGCCGGCCATCACCTGTTCCAGAATGGTGAACGCTATCTGCGACCGCTGCCCGTACTGAAGCGCCTGTTCCCCGAAGCCTGGCTGCAGGAAACCCTGGCCATTGCCGATCAATGCAGCTTCAGGCCCTCCGAACTCCGCTATCACTATCCCTCAGAACTGGTGCCCGCCGGGATGTCGCCCGCCAGCTGGCTGCAGGAATTGACTCGCCAGGGCGAGCAACGGCGTTTTCCGGAGGGTACCCCGCTTCGTGTCCAGGCCCTGATCCACAAGGAGCTGGCGCTGATCCATGAGATGGAGTACGAACATTACTTCCTCACCATTCACGATATTGTCAGTTTCGCCCGCAGCGAAGGCATCCTGTGCCAGGGGCGTGGCTCGGCTGCCAACTCGGCGGTGTGCTATTGCCTTGGGATCACGGAAGTGGACCCAAGCCAGATGGAACTGCTGTTTGAACGCTTCATCTCCAGGGACCGTGGCGAGCCCCCGGATATCGACGTGGATTTCGAACACGAGCGCCGCGAGGAAGTCATCCAGTACATCTACCAGCGTTATGGCCGTGAACGTGCCGCCCTGGCCGCCACGGTGATCCGATACCGGCCCCGTAGTGCCATCCGCGATGTGGGTAAGGCCCTGGGCTTTGACCCCGCCCAGGTGGAACAGTTGCTCAACGGCATTGACTGGCGCGACAGGGAAACCGACTGGCGAGGCCAGATCCTCGACAAGGGCCTGACCCGGCACAAGCGTGTCGCCAACCAGTTCTTCACCCTGGTGAATACCCTGCTGGGTTTCCCCCGCCACCTGTCCCAGCATGTAGGGGGCTTTGTGATCGGCTCGGGGCCATTGTCGGAACTGGTACCCACCGAAAATGCCGCCATGGAAGGTCGCACGGTGATCCAGTGGGACAAGGACGACCTGGAAAGCCTGGGGCTGATGAAGGTGGATGTGCTGGCCCTGGGCATGCTGACCGCCATTCGCAAGTCCCTGGCGTTGATCCCGGGGAGGAATGGCCAGCCCCTCGACATGCAGGACATTCCCCGGGAAGACGAAGAAACCTACAACATGCTGCAGACCGGTGACAGCATCGGCGTGTTCCAGGTCGAGTCCCGGGCCCAGATCAACATGCTGCCCCGGCTGAAACCGGAGAAGTTCTACGACCTGGTGATTGAAGTAGCCATTGTCCGGCCCGGTCCGATTCAGGGGGATATGGTGCACCCCTACCTCAAACGCAAGCATGGTCTTGAGAAAGTCACCTACCCCAACGACGACATCCGGGGCGTGCTGGAACGCACCCTGGGGGTGCCCATTTTTCAGGAGCAGGTGATCAAACTGGCCATGGTGGCCGCCGGTTTTACCGCTGGCGAAGCCGACAAGCTGCGCCGGGCCATGGCCGCCTGGAAGGCCCATGGAGACCTGACTCCCTTCCGGGACAAACTGATCAACGGCATGCTGGCCAGAGGCCACAGCGAAGACTTTGCCGAACGGCTGTACCTGCAGATCTGTGGCTTCGGCGGCTATGGCTTCCCGGAGTCCCACTCCGCCAGTTTTGCATTGCTGGTGTACGTATCTGCCTGGATCAAGCGTCATCATCCTGCGGCGTTCTATTGCGGATTGCTGAACAGCCAGCCCATGGGGTTCTACTCACCCTCCCAACTGATCCAGGACGCCCGCCGTCATGACGTCGTCGTGTTGCCGGCGGATGTAAACCACAGCCACTGGGACTACACCCTGGAGGGCCCCCAACAGCAGTTGCGTGTTGGCCTGCGCCAGATAAAAGGTCTCAACCGGCGAAGTGCCAATGCCCTGTGCCAACAGCGACCACCCGGGGGCTACCGCAGCATAAAGGAACTGCGCCAGCTCACCGCCCTGCCCCAGCGGGATATGGAACTGCTAGCCGGCGCCAATGCCCTTGAGAACATCAGCGGACATCGCCACCAGAGTTACTGGCAGTTGCTGGGTCATGAAACCGCCGCGCCCTTATGGGTTTCCGACGCTAATGATGACCCGGGCTATCTGGCGGAAGATAACGAAACTGCCCTGCCCGCACCCTCGGAAGGCCAGAATATCCTGGCGGATTACGCCAGCCAGGGCCTGAGCCTGCAACGCCACCCCATGGCTTTGCTACGAGAACAAGGCCAGCTGCGCAATTGCCTGAACTCGGAACAACTGAAAACCGCCGAACCCAACCGCCCGGTCCAGGTCGCCGGCCTGGTCACCGGCCGCCAGCGCCCGGGCTCCGCTTCCGGCGTCACCTTTGTCACCCTGGAAGACGAGTTCGGCAACATCAATGTGGTGGTCTGGCTCAACACCGCCCGACAGCAGCGCAAGCCTCTGCTGACCTCACGGTTACTGCATGTGAAAGGCATTGTGGAGCGGGAGGGAGACATTGTTCATATCATGGCCGGGAAGCTTACTGACCTTAGCCATCTGATTCAGACACTGCCGGTGCCTTCCCGGGATTTTCAGTAATTTTCTGCGATTCAGGTGATTACTACAGATATTACTGCCCTAGCCTGGGGATTTGGTGGAGGGGCACCAGGGTGGGGGAAGCTTTCTCTGCCGCAATTCACGGCCCATCCCTGGGCCGACCTTGCTCCGCACCATCCCTGGCGCTGCGACGAAAGCATCCCCCACCCTGGTCCCCTTACCGTTCTCACTCGTGTCCGAAACATTCGGACAAGCACATCACATTAGACCAGAATGCCCCGAACTGACTTTGAGCTCACAGGAAAATCCGAATTCTCAACGGCTTTCCATTATTTTTAAGTTTCAGGCGCCACGATAGTCCCTTCGGCCTGGGGGTATGGGTGGCCCTTTCGCAGCAGCGCCAGGGACGGCGCGGAGCAAGGTGGGGCCAGGGACGGCCCCTGAATTGCGGCGAAGAAAGGGCCACCCATACCCCCAGGCCAGGCACCAACAACCGAAGACAAAAAAAAGCCCCGAAAGACTCAATGTCTCTCGGGGCTTTCAGGCTACCAGCTACAGCAATCAGCCAAGCAGCTTGATCATGACACCGGCAGCTACCGCAGAGCCGATAACACCGGCCACGTTCGGACCCATGGCGTGCATCAGCAGGAAGTTCTGCGGGTTGGCCTCAAGGCCTACCTTGTTGGATACCCGTGCTGCCATCGGCACCGCAGATACCCCGGCAGAACCGATCAGCGGGTTGATCTTCTCTTTTACCAGGGCGTTCATCAGCTTCGCCATCAGAACACCACAGGCGGTGCCTACACCGAAGGCCACGATACCCAGCGCCAGAATACCCAGGGTCTGCGCGTCCAGGAACTTGTCGGCCATCAGCTTGGAACCAACGGACAGACCAAGGAAGATCGTCGTGATGTTGATCAGGGCGTTCTGGGCGGTATCACTCAGACGCTCGACAACACCACATTCCTTCATCAGGTTACCGAAGCAGAACATACCCAGCAGCGGTGCGGCGTCCGGCAGGAACAGGACGACAGCAATCAGCACAACCAGCGGGAAGACGATCTTCTCTTTCCTGCTCACCGGACGCAGCTGACTCATCTTGATGGCCCGCTCCTTCTGGGAAGTCAGAGCCTTCATGATTGGCGGCTGGATCATTGGCACCAGAGCCATATAGGCATAGGCCGATACCGCAATCGCACCAAGCAGGTGGGGAGCCAGTACACTGGACACGTAGATGGACGTCGGGCCATCTGCGCCACCGATGATACCGATAGCCGCTGCTTCCAGGATGGTGAAATCCAGGATACCCAGCCAGTCAAGCAGCGCGGCACCCAACACGGTACCAAAGATACCGAACTGGGCAGCAGCGCCCAGCAGCATGGTTTTCGGGTTAGCCAGCAGAGGACCGAAGTCGGTCATGGCACCAACGCCCATGAAAATGACCAACGGCCCGATGGTGCTGCCGATAACAACCGAGTAGAAGTTGTAGAGCATGCCATTGCCATACCCGAAATCCTGGGCAATCGAATTGGCCATTGCCATTTCGGAGTAGCTGGCCTCTTTCACGGCCACCTTGAACGCGTCTTTCAGCTCGGGCGTGATTGCCTGCCCGGCCTGGTAAGCCACGTCCAGAGGCGCTGCCAGCGCTGCCAGAATTTCCGTGCCACCATCCTTCAATGCGAAGTGAATGGCATTTTCCGCCGCAGTCAGGGCAAGCCCTGCCTCCGGGATATTCGCCAGAATGCCACCGAAGCCAATCGGCACCAGCAGCAACGGCTCAAAGCCCTTGCGGATCGCAAGGAACAGCAGCAGCAGGCCGACGAGAATCATGATCGTCTGGCCGGCCGTTATGTTGAACAGGCCACTGCCTGTCCAGAGCGTTAGTAATTTATCCATGGAATGCTGGCCCTTATGCGATTGTCAGCATTTCATCATCAGGGGATACGGCATCACCGACCTTGACGAAGACTTCACCGACGGTGCCGGATTTGTTGGCGCGAACCTCGGTTTCCATTTTCATGGCCTCGAGGATAATCACCACATCACCTTCTTCCACCTGATCCCCGGGGGATACGTGAACCTTGAAGATGTTGCCACCCAACGGCGCAACCAGGGCCTCTCCCTCGCCAGCAGCCGGCATTGCCGCAGCGGCAACAGGTGCGGAACCACCAGCTGCACCGCCCTTGGCTTCGATCTGGCTGATCTCGCCACCTTCGGACACGGCAACCACGTAGTCCTTGTTGTTGACGGTGACCGTGTAGGTTTCAGGACCGGCCGCCTTCTTCGCAGCAGCAGCAGCAGGAGCCACATCATCGGCACTGGGCACCGGCTCAAACGCATCCGGGTTATCACGGTTCTCAAGGAACTTCAGGCCGATCTGCGGGAACAGAGCGTAGGTGAGCACGTCATCCACTGCCTGGTCCGCCAGCCTGATGTTCTTCTCTTCGGCGAGCTTTTTCAGCTCATCGGTCAGCTTGTCCATTTCCGGCTCGATCAGGTCCGCCGGACGACAGGTCACAGGCTCTTTGCCGTCCAGAACCCGCTCCTGCAGCTCTTTATTGAACTGGGATGGCGCTGCACCGTACTCACCCTTCAGGATGGCGGCGGTCTCCTTGGAGATCGACTTGTAGCGCTCGCCGGTCAGAACATTCAGTACCGCCTGGGTACCAACGATCTGGGACGTGGGAGTTACCAGCGGGATAAAGCCCAGGTCTTCGCGAACCTTGGGAATTTCCGCCAGAACCTCATCGAACTTGTCGGTGGCGTTCTGCTCGCGGAGCTGGTTCTCCATGTTGGTCAGCATACCGCCGGGCACCTGGGCAATCAGGATGCGGGAGTCAGTGCCGCGCAGGCTGCCTTCAAACTTGCCATACTTCTTGCGCACCTGACGGAAGTAACTCGCGATTTCTTCCAGAAGCTCCAGATCCAGCCCGGTGTCGCGTTCGGTGCCTTCAAGGATGGCCACCACGGCTTCGGTGGGCGAGTGGCCATAGGTCATGCTCATGGAAGAGATGGCGGTATCCACGTTGTCGATACCCGCCTCGGCGGCCTTGATGGCGGTGGCGGTAGACATGCCGGTGGTCGCATGGCACTGCATGTGGATGGGAACATCCAGCTCTTTCTTCAGGCGGCTGACCAGCTCATAGGCCACGTAAGGCTTGAGGATACCGGCCATGTCCTTGATGGCGATGGAGTCCGCGCCCATATCGGCCACTTCCTTGGCCAGCTCTACCCACATATCGACGGTGTGCACCGGACTGGTGGTATAGGCGATGGTGCCCTGGGCATGCTTGCCGGTCTTGCGAACCGCCTTGATGGCGCGATCCATGTTACGGGGATCGTTCATGGCGTCGAAGATCCGGAACACGTCAACGCCGTTCTCGGCGGCACGTTCGCAGAACCGGTCTACCACGTCATCCGCGTAGTGACGGTAACCCAGCAGGTTCTGGCCACGCAGCAGCATTTGCTGTTGCGTATTCGGCATGGCTTTTTTCAGCTCCCGGATCCGCTCCCACGGATCCTCGCCCAGGTAGCGGATACAGGAGTCAAACGTTGCTCCACCCCAGGATTCCAATGACCAGAAGCCAACCTTGTCGAGCTTCTCGGCAATCGGCAGCATGTCGTCCAGGCGCATGCGAGTTGCCAGCAGGGACTGGTGTGCATCCCGCAGGATAACATCCGTAATCCCCAGTGGTTTCTTGGTGTCAGTCATCGTGTCAGCCTTCTGTTAAAAGGTTCTAGTGTTCTGCGCCGGTCACTTCTTGTGGCGGGACCGGTATTGTGCAATCGCTTGTTTTATTGCTTCCGCCGTATCGGGATCAACCGGGGCGGGTGCAGACGCTTTGGCACGTGGCGTCCTGGCCGGTGTAGCCGGCTCGGGCGGCGCGAATCGGCCAATGATTTTCGACATGAGCAGCGTTGCGAATACCAGGATAACCAGGAATACGAACACGAAACCCATGCCTGCGATCATCAGGTCGATCGCCTGTGACATCAGCTCACTCATAACATGTGCTACCTGTGTTGAATTAGATGATTCTTCCTCTGGCAGTGTCTTTCAGACGCTGTCCAGGTCAAATGAAAACCATTGCCAGAGGCAAAATCCTGCGTAATTTACCGTTTTATGTCTGGGGGAGCAACAAATCCCCCATCTATAACGCCGCATATCTTCAGCATTTCACAAAACACAATCGGCAGAACCACGTATCAGTCTTGCACGATGACTGCTGCTCTGCCTACACAACCTTCACCCGGAACTTCCTGCCCTTCACGCGCCCCTCCTCAAGTCGCCTGAGTGCCTTGCTCGCCATCGCCGCCTCTACCGCCACAAAACTCTGGAACGGCTGGATATGGATTTTGCCCACCACCTTGCCCGGAAGCCCGGCCTCCCCCGTCAGAGCCCCGAGGATATCCCCCGGCCTTACCTTGTCCTTCTTGCCGCCGGCAATGCACAAGGTGACGTACCGGGACCGGGGCGGAGCCAGCGGAACGTTCAGCAGGTCATCGACTGGCAGCGGCTCGATTGTCTCACCGGTTGCCTGCTCCAGCCGGGTGATCTTGTGGCCGTGGGCCGGGGTGAAGAAGGTAACCGCCAGCCCCTCGCGACCGGCGCGGCCAGTGCGGCCGATCCGATGGGTATGGGTCTCCGATGAGCGTGCAGGCTCAAGATTGACCACCAGCGGCAGATCGTCAATATCCAGCCCACGGGCAGCCACATCGGTCGCCACCAGCACAGTGCAGCTCTGGCTGGCAAAGCGGATCAGCACCAGATCCCGTTCCTTCTGGTCCATGTCGCCATGCAGCGGACTGGCACTGAACCCCCTTTCGCTCAGCGAAGCGGCTACCGTATCGCAGTCCTGCCTGGTGGCGCAGAACACCAGGCACCCCGAAGGCTGCTGCTCTGACAGGAGGCCAGTGAGCGCATCCAGTTCCTGACCGGGGGCCAATTCGTAGAACCTCTGCCGGATATCAGGCGCCGTCTCTTTGTCATCAGAAACCGTCAGGCTGACCGGATCACGCTGATACCGGCCACTCAGCTTGCGGATCTGGTCGGGCCAGGTGGCGGAGAAAAGCAGGGTCTGGCGATGTTCCGGACAGCGGG
Organism: Marinobacter lacisalsi; assembly: GCF_042651045.1. Taxonomy (NCBI): domain Bacteria; kingdom Pseudomonadati; phylum Pseudomonadota; class Gammaproteobacteria; order Pseudomonadales; family Marinobacteraceae; genus Marinobacter; species Marinobacter lacisalsi. Next base: position 249,023 of record NZ_JBHSDI010000010.1, on the reverse strand, counting down.
AAACGATGGACTCCACCGCTTCCTGGAAGCCCATATCCAGCATGCGGTCCGCCTCATCAAGGACCAGCATCTGCACACGGTCCAGTGATAGTGTGCCCTTGTCGAGATGGTCCTGAATCCGACCGGGTGTCCCCACGACTATATGGGCGCCGTGACTGAGTGAACCGATCTGCGGCCCCAGCGGCGTTCCCCCGCACAGGGTCAGGATCTTGATATTGTGCCTCGCCCTGGCCAGTTCCCTGAGTGCGCTGGCCACCTGGTCCGCCAGTTCCCGCGTCGGGCATAGCACCAGGCCCTGCACCGAAAACCGCTTCACATCCAGCCGCTCCACCATCCCGATACCAAAGGCAGCCGTCTTGCCGGACCCGGTACGGGCCATGGCAATGACGTCACGACCCTCCAGCACGGCAGGGACCGTCACCTCCTGTATCGGGGTTGGCGCTTCAAAGCCAAGCGTCTTCAGGTTGTCGAGCATGGCGCTGGACAGGCCGGGAATCTGGAATGCAGTCATGGGGTAATCCGGATCGATAGAATGGAGGTTACGGTAAGGGCGCCGAGGCGCTTATAATACCGGAAACTCGCCTTCAATTCAGAAACGCCGACGGAAGCAAGCATGGCATCACTTCAGGACCAACTGCTCAAGGCTGGCCTTGCCGACGAGAAGAAACTCAAGGCCCACCAGAAAGAAAAGAAAAAGCAGCGCAAGCAACAACCAAAGGGCGCCGTCCAGCAGGACGAAACCAAACTCCGCGCGCAGAAAGCACGGGAGGAGAAAGCCGAGCGCGACCGCCAGCTCAACCAGCAACGCAATGAGGAAGCCCGCCGCAAGGCCATTGCCGCCCAGATTCGTCAGCTGGTGGAAAGCAATCGTCTTGACCGAAACCGTTGCGACACGGACTACCAGTTTGTCCATGGCAAGAAGATCAAGAAGATCCTGGTAGACGACACCATGACTGACCAGCTCTCACGGGGGCGGCTTGCCGTGGTGTTTGTGGATGAACGTTATGAGGTGGTGCCGGAGCCGGTGGCCCGCAAGATCATGGAACGGGATGAGGATTCCGTGGTCGTGCTGCACGAGCGCGCGCAGCAGGCGGACCAGGATGAAGACGATCCGTATGCAGGGTACGAGATTCCGGATGACCTGATGTGGTAACCGGTTGCAGACAGCGCCAGGAGACCATCTCAGGCACCCTGCCCCGGCCATCACTCCGGGGCTAAACCAAACCCTGGCGATTACCGGTCACCAGACGTCCGTTATTCCAGGCCCCGTTCAGGGCATACCAGCTGCAAGGAACGTCCCGTTGAAAAGTACATGCAAAAAAACGGGCACCCCAATCCCCTGATAACGTTCCCGGAAATACCCTAACACCAATGAAGGCAGCGCCACCGCCACAGCCCACCCCAAAGGCTGGTTCATGAGGTGGAGCAGGACAAATAACGCGCTTGTCACCACATTTGCCGCACTGATACCACTGAATGACCTGGCAAAGAATGGCCGGCGCAGAAGCTCCCCCTGGATTACGCCCCGGAACAGCACCTCCTCCACCAGGGGATAAATCAGCAGGAAACCTGAAAGTGTCATTGCATCACTGAGATAGCCGGCGGCAAAACCATCCGGTAACAGCCAGTGCATCAACATGCCGATTACTGCGGTGAACACAAGCAGCACCAGAACCTGGCCATCTCGCCAGGGCCTGGAAGCTCCAGCCTCATTTACGCCATACCAGGTCATCAACGGGGTTCCCTTCATTTCAGTAATCCAGTTTCAGGGAATCCTGGCCCATTGACAACGTTGACAATCCGGTACCGTCGCGCTGCGGCGTAAGAGGCGCATAGGTATGAATGCCAACACCCCCTACCCTGGAGATTGATCTAGACTCAAAGAGTTGTAACAGGCTCAGGAGCCAACCCATGACTATGACAAGATCGTTCGTTCATACTGCCGGCATCGCGCTGCTTGTCGGCATGGTCAGTATGCCACTGGCCGCACAGGAAGATGAGCCGGTTTTCGGTCAGCAACTGATGACCCAGCAGGAATTGCGGGAACATCGTCAGACCATGCGCGGCTTCAATACCAATGAAGAACGGGCCCAGTACCGCGAGCTTCATCGTGAGCGCATGCTGGAGCGTGCTCGCGAGCGCGGCGTTGAGCTCGGCAATGGTCCGGGCCAGGGCATGAGACAAGGCCAGGGAGCCGCTCAGGGACAAGGAATGGGGCAAGGTCAGGGCAACCGACAGGGTATGGGAGCGGGCCAGGGTAACCGCCAGAACAAGCAAGGCACTGGCGGTGGCCAGGATTACCAGCCAGAAGGTTCCGGCCAGGGTGGCGGTAACCGATAAACCTCGCCAACCATAAAAAACGGGGCTGATCTCCAGCCCCGTTTTCATTTATGCCTTTACTGACCTTTTGCAGACTCAGGCATCAGTACGACGTTTCCGCGCCCACAGCCCCGCCAGCGCGAGCAGCACCATGCCAGGCAGTACCGGATCAAACGGCGAGCCCGGTCCACCAACGGTGCAGCCGCCACCACCACTGCTACTGGACTGCGGTGTCGGTGTTTCCGGAATCGCCGGATCATCAACAAGCTCGTTCAGACCGGTGACTCGCATCGTGAACGTACAGCTTGTCTCGGTACCATCACTGGTACAGGTAGGCCAGGAGGCCGTATCGGCAACATTGATGATCGTATTCAGGTTCACGTTGGCCAGGTCTTCAACCGCACCCTGAACGTAACCGGCAACACGCACCAGTTCACCCTCTGAGACGTTAATCATCTCGTTCATTTCTTCGAGGGTCATCGTTGAGCCGTCTGCCAACTCGTAAAGACCTTCATCGCCAGCATCCGGGAGCCAGGTAGCGAGAGTGGAACCATCGGTGGTGTCTTTGACGGTTGGGGGATTATCCGCCCAGGTTTCGAAGTCAGCGATCGTTACCGCCTCACCGTCGATTAACACCCTGAAAGTGCCGTCGTAAAGATCAGCTGCAGTCTGGCTGGTCAGCAACAATGCGTCTTGCACCGCATCTTCCGGATCACCTTCGTCCAGTGTCGCAACTACTGGTCGCACATTGCTCAGATCATAGATGGTCGTATTATTGCCTTCGGCATCGAAGGAGGCCCCATTGGGGTCATAGGCGGTGGCAGAGACTTCGGCCGTCCCACTGCCATCCAGAAGCACAGCATCGACCAGCACATCCTGAAGATCCTTCCTGTTGGTTTGCCAGTCTGTGCCATCATTCCAGGCCAACAGGATTGAGTCGTTGGCCGGGTTACCGTCGTGGTCGATAAACCAGCCCGTTGGTACGTTGGCCAGGGCATTCCAGTCACCAAACAGCCCCGAATACTCGGTTGGGATCACACCATCCGTTTCCATGGTGTCCTCATCCGAGGCGGTAGTGCCTTCTGTGAACAAAGCAATATCTGTGCTGAAGAATGGTAGGCCTTCCACCCGACTGCCACCGAACAAACCACCGGGATACTTGCCGATGGGGCCAACAGAGAGCTTGCTGGCCCCGTCAGCAGCCATGCCAAACGACAAACCATCTTCCGCTGACGACGGTGTGAACTCGTTGCCCACGCCAAAACCGGTTTCAATCCGGAATGCCTTGAGGCCCCCCTCCACTGAGTTAGTGGTATCCGTCAGGTTGGAGAACTTGCCGATCACCCGATACAGTTTCGAAGCATCATCGGCGGACACATTGAATACAAGATCAATGGGGCCGTTGGTTTCCGTTGTCTTCAGCTTGAAGCGCTTTCCGGAATCACCAGGCGCCTGGCAATTAACCTCGAGATCAGGCTGGGCCATGATGCAGCCGGCGAACTGATAAACCTGCTCATCAATGGTGCCGTTGAAGACCTCGTTATAGACCGAGAGCCCCAGTCCAATATCGCCACTGTCATTAACCGGGTCGAGCCAGCCGAAGCTCGCAGTACCCGCTGTATCGGTATAGATCAATGTCTTGCCTTCCACTGGCGGGACAGCGAGGTTATCGGTGTTGACGCTGTCTACGGTTGCCGCGAACACTGCTGGCGCAACACCCAGAGCCGAACACATAACCGCACAGGCCAGCGGTTGCCTCACAAACCGTCTCGTCATTATTGTCATAGAGCTTACCTTTGGGATGTCAGATTTTTGGATACCACGGCACTAACGTTAGATAGGGATCGCATGAATAATAAAATAACTTTTAAGAATAAGCGACAAGCGGATAAGATTCAGATGAGTTTATTACTCATGGCGACGAGAGTGGTTTAAACCGGACATTGCTCGCCGTTAGCGTTAAATAATCGAAAGAACGCAAGTTTGTTAACTTTTCGCCACTTTATGACGTACAAGGAGTGCCCCTCATATCGGTACAGATACTGGCCAGGAGACCGCGAAACGCTTGAAATGGACTTGGACAGAGGGTGTGACATATTGACGCAGGCATGAAGTGCCCCCAGGAGCGTGGCTTATCTGGGGGTATCAACGAGAGTTCTCACGTCTGGCGCCTGTCTCTCGCACCACCGCGGGGCAGATGCATCAAAGGAAATGGTTTCGGCAACGACGAACTCCCTACCGTCATGCCCAAGGATCTGTTCCGGCCAATCCCGCCAGATAGCACTGATACAAGGCGAAGTGTGAGTAATTGGAAGAGATATAATGGAAAACGCCCCGGTCAGAGGAGGCTCCAGACTAGGGCGTTTAATAGACTTCGATCAGGCCTTCAGGGGGTCAGGCCATCTCATAGTCGGTCAGCGTGAACAGGCTGGCAGTCCAAGTGCTGCTCGCCCCTGAGTACCGTCATTCACAGTGAACTGACAACCGTACTCCGGATCCGCCACAACGGCCGGGTCAAGAACCTCGTCGCCACTGGGCTTTGAACCACCATTCACCCAGGTCAACCAGTCAACAAGCGCTGTACTGATCTCGGTTCCCGTGAAGTCACAATGACTGGGTGCACGAATAGCGCGCTGAACGAGCATGTCTTCCGCGCTGTTCGTGATGGCACGCTCACGATACAGTTGCTGATGCTTGAACGGTACATAGAAGTCACCCAAAGTATGAAGAGTGAGGACCGGTACGTCGAAATCACCCTGGACAAGCGGCAGCCATCGCACGCCGTCATCCCTCAGTGGATTGACACCCGGATCAGCGCTGACCCGGTCGATCGCCTCATTAAAGTTTTCCTCTTCAACCGACATCGGATCACTGTCAGTCCAACGATAGGTCCGCCCGATATTGTCATAAATATTCCGGGCCAGAATACCGGTGATATCTCCCTCACTTCCTCCGGTTCCGAGCACGGCGTACTGCAAGCCGGTACTGGGGAAACCAAAGTCATAGAAAATCGGCCGTTCGCCACCCGTCAACTCCATGGCGATCTGTTTTACCCTTTCGCCGTTCTGGTTGGCTGGCTCCCACGTGATGTTCCCGCTTCCATCGGTCTCGAACAGGCTTACAAGCATGCTTGGGAGGTTTGCCTGGAATTCCTCGTAGGGATCTTCACCAAAACCCGAGAGCTCCTGAACGACTCGTGGATAATCACCTAGCCACTGGAACTGATTCTGCTCGGCCTGACAGAACGGTAAGGCGCCCTTGTAATCCACCGGATAGGCGGTCCGTTCCATGTTCTCCCGCTCAACAGCCGCTGCAGCCGTATGTCCGCCCAGGGAATAACCGGAAATCAACACTTGCTGAGGAGAAGCATAAGCTTGGCCAAAATCTGCCTCGATGTAGTCTGTTACTTCCAATGCCAGCTTGTTGGTATCCTCGATAGCCGCCCGAACGTCATAGTAATTGGCAGAGTAGGACGAGGCTGCCCAAGCATAGCCTGCTCCAAGGACCGTTGCGCGCCATGCCGGGTCCGGCACCGAGACAGCAAGCTCCGTGCCTTCACCACGGTAGCCATGGGTGTACATGACAAGTCCACCCCCATCCCAACCATCGGGGACTTCAGCCGCGTAAACCGCCGGCCCCTGAATACCCTCGTAAGTACCATAATAGGCCGATGCCGACGCTGAGGCCTCAAACGAGATGTCAGCCGCGGGCTCAAAGCTGCGCGTATCATGAACACGCGTAACTTCTGCTTCGCCTCCGCTGTCACTGTCAGTGTCGCTACCACTGCTACTGCCGCCACAACCGGTCAGCATCAGTGCACTTAGTGTCGCAGCCGTAACCGCAAGCCCGAGTTTGTTTTTATTCAAGGTAAACCTCCCACTTTATTGTTTTGTCATGGCTGACAACGAGTTCCGCAATGCGGAATATCATTTTGTACAACCAAGATAGATTAAAAGGCAGGAATGAACATTCTGCGAACACATGAGATACGCACATAGTGCGACTACATGTATCTCGAGTCATTTTTGATAAATATTTGCAATCCTGTGACAAAAACGGATTTTGGTGGGTACCAACGAAAAACGCCTCAGCCAGACGGGTGCTCCAGACTGAGGCGTCTTTATATAATTGGCGCGGCTGGGAGGATTATGCGGGCCTCCGGCCCTTCCCCCTTCGGGGCCGCCGTCGCTGCGCTCCCGCGTTCCTCCGTGCGCTTCGCGCACTACGGTCGAACCTCTATCGGTTCAAATCCTCCCAGTGCACAACGAAAAACGCCTCAGCCAGAGGGGTGCTCCAGACTGAGGCGTCTTTATATAATTGGCGCGGCTGGGAGGATTAGGCGGGCCTGCGGCCCTTCCCCCTTCGGGGCCGCCGTCGCTGCGCTCCCGCGTTCCTCCGTGCGCTGCGCGCACTGCGGTCGAACCTCTATCGGTTCAAATCCTCCCAGTACACAACGAAAAACGCCTCAGCCAGAGGGGTGCTCCAGACTGAGGCGTCTTTATATAATTGGCGCGGCTGGGAGGATTCGAACCTCCGACCGCCTGGTTCGTAGCCAGGTACTCTATCCAGCTGAGCTACAGCCGCGCAAAACCTTGCAATTCTGTTGAGCCATTTTGGGCTCTTGGCCGATCGGACTCCGGAATATGTCTGTGGTCCGGATTTGCGACCGGGTCTTCAATAAGTGGCGCGGCTGGGAGGATTATGCGGGCTTTCAGCCCTTACCCCTTCGGGGCCGCCGTCGCTTCGCTCTGGCGTTCCTCCGTGCGCTGCCGCGCACTACGGTCGAACCTCTTCCGGTTCGAATCCCATCGTACTCCGAAGTTTGTCGCGCTCTCCGGGTTCACGATGCGATAGTTTTATAAGTGGCGCGGCTGGGAGGATTCGAACCTCCGACCGCCTGGTTCGTAGCCAGGTACTCTATCCAGCTGAGCTACAGCCGCGCATCAAACTCTACTGCTCTCGGTCGAACTTGCGACCGCCTGGTTTGTAGCCAGGTGCTTTATCCAGCCGGCCGGCGCCCCGGGGAGCTACAGCCGTGCATCGGTTGATTGCTATCTCAACCTGCTGCCCTTCTTCCCTTTATTTACAATAAAGGAAATGGCGGAGAGGGAGGGATTCGAACCCTCGGTACGATTGCTCGTACGGTTCCTTAGCAGGGAACTGGTTTCAGCCACTCACCCACCTCTCCGTGACAACGGCGCGTATACTACCATAATTTTTCTGTTTTCATAGGGTTGACACGGATTTTTTCTGGCCGACCGCCTCATGCCCCTAATCCACAATGAAAAAACCGCCACACCATTCAGTTGCGGCGGTTTTAAGGGTGATACCGATCCTTGCGAGAGCGGTTATCTCAATCAGCTATTGCCGGGCTCCGGACCTTCCGGGTCGCCCTTTTCGCTTTGAATGCGCTGATAGATTTCTTCACGGTGTACGGCTACTTCTTTCGGCGCGTTAACACCAATACGTACCTGGTTTCCTTTCACACCCAGCACAGTCACGGTGACTTCGTCACCGACCATCAGGGTCTCGCCTACACGGCGGGTCAAGATCAACATGTCCTTTACTCCCTATTCCAGAGCTACCTGTTCCGACTTGAACAATTAATTTCTAACTTATAGAGGGATTTACCAAACCAAAAGTCGAACAATCCCTTACAGGCAATAGTGTGACGACTCGAAAACGGCTTTGGTTCCCTTTTTATAGCGAGACCTTGGCGGACCGACCTGTTTATCCGCCTTATTTCAGGCCTCTGTCTCGGCTGTATGCAGATCAAACGCACTGTGAAGCGCCCTGACTGCCAGCTCAAGATACTTTTCGTCAATCACCACCGAGATCTTGATTTCAGAGGTGGAGATCATACGGATATTGATGCCCTCGTTGGACAACGCCTCAAACATGCGCGTCGCAACCCCGGCATGGGAGCGCATGCCAACGCCGACAATACTGACCTTGGCGATCCTGTCGTCACCGGTTACCTCACGGGCACCCAGTTCAGTGGCCAGTTTTTCCAGAATTTCGCGGGTACGGCGGAAATCGTTGCGATGAACAGTAAACGTGAAATCCGTATGGTTATCAGCACCCACGTTCTGGACAATCATGTCGACTTCGATGTTGGCATCGCTGACCGGCTTGAGTATACGAAGCGCAATGCCGGGTGTATCAGGTACGCCCGATATGGTCAGTTTGGCTTCATCTCGGTTAAATGCAATGCCGGAAACAACCGGTTGTTCCATGGTGCTTTCGTCCTCAAAGGTAATCAGGGTGCCCTCGCCCTCCTGAAAGGAAGATAGCACCCTTAGCGGAACATTGTACTTGCCAGCGAATTCCACGGCCCGTATCTGCAGGACTTTGGAGCCAAGGCTCGCCATCTCGAGCATTTCCTCGAAGGTAATGCGGTCAAGGCGCCGTGCCGTGTCCACCACCCGGGGATCAGTTGTGTAGACACCATCCACATCGGTGTAGATCTGACACTCATCCGCCTTCAGCGCCGCGGCCAGCGCTACCGCCGTGGTGTCGGACCCGCCCCGGCCCAGGGTGGTGATATTGCCGTTCTCATCCACACCCTGAAAGCCCGCGACCACGACGACACGCCCCTTGTCCAGGTCACCACGCATATTGCGCTCGTCTATATCCTGGATGCGCGCTTTGGTGTGGGCGCTGTCAGTCAGGATACGCACCTGGGAACCCGTATAGGAGCGGGCATCACAGCCGCGTTTTTTCAGCGCCATGGCCAGCAGAGCAATAGTGACCTGCTCACCGGTGGACACCAACACATCCATCTCACGGGGGGTAGGTTCCTCCATGATGTCATTGGCGAGCCCAATCAGTCGGTTGGTCTCACCACTCATGGCAGACACCACCACGACAACATCATGCCCCTCGTTACGGAATCGGCAGACCTTGTCGGCGACTGCACCGATCCGCTCGACGGAGCCGACGGATGTACCTCCGAATTTCTGAACCAGCAGAGCCATGTTCTTCCTGAAATTGTCCGGTCAGGGATACCAAGCGGCCCGACCCCGGCAATAACCGGTGTCGGGCCGCCCCAGAAGCCGGGCACCCATGCGCCCGGCCAAAAAAATCGCCGAATTATACACTCGGTTATCGACCAAAAGACAGCCGCGAGCAGGCGATTTCACATTTCATTCAGTCAGTGTTTTCCTCAACCCACGCCGCCACGCCCTCAAGCGCTGCCGGCAGGGCGTCGGGGTTGTTGCCACCACCCTGAGCCATGTCGGGACGGCCGCCGCCCTTGCCATCCACCTGACCCGCAAGGTGCTTCATAAGGTCGCCGGCCTTGATGCGCGAGGTAGCCGACTTGGTGACACCGGCCACCAGGGTAATCTTGCCATCCTCGACACTGGCCAGAACCACCACACCCTCACCCAGCTTGTTCTTGAGCTGGTCGGCGGTTTCCATCAGCGATTTGCGGTCCGCGCCGTCGAGTTGCGCAGCCACCACCTTCAGCCCCTTCACCTCAACCGCAGAACCGGCGAGGTCAGCACCGGCGGAACTCGCCAGCTTGCCCTTGAGTTGCTCAACCTCTTTTTCCAACTGCCGGCTACGATCTATGACGGCCTGCACCTTCTCGACCACCGATTCACGGTTACCCCGGACCAGCTTGCCGACCCGATCGAGGGTCTCCTCGGTTTCGCTTACCCTGCGCAGTGCGCCAAAACCGGTCACCGCCTCAATACGACGGACACCGGCGGAGATTCCGCTCTCAGAGGTGATGCGGAACAAACCTATATCACCGGTGCGTGCGACATGGGTTCCGCCGCACAGTTCAACGGAATAGTCGTCGGCACCCATGCTCAATACCCGAACGGTGTCGCCGTACTTTTCGCCGAACAAGGCCATGGCACCTTTTTCCATGGCGCTGTCCATGTCCATCAGGTCTGTCTGGACCGGCGTATTGGCCAGGATCTGCTCGTTGACCTGATGTTCGATTTCCCGCAACTGGTCATCAGTGAGCGGCTCGAAATGGGAGAAATCAAAGCGCAGCTTGTCCGGGTCTACCAGTGAGCCCTTCTGGCTCACATGCTCGCCCAGCACGTTACGCAGGGCGGCGTGCATCAGGTGCGTGGCGGAGTGGTTCTTCTTGGTGTCTTCGCGACGCTTGTGGTCGATACGGGCATCCACCTCCTGGCCAGCCGTAAACTCGCCCTCCACCACGGTGCCGATATGCAGATGGTTGTCCCCTTCCTTGCGGGTGTCGTTCACCTGGAAGCGGCCACCGCTCCAGGTCAATAGGCCGGTATCACCCACCTGGCCACCGGATTCGGCGTAGAAGGGTGTACGCGCCAGCACAATTATCGCCTCGTCACCGGCTTCGGCCGGCTTTTCCTCGCCCCCCACCAGAACCGTGCGGATGGTTTCATGGCCATCGATACACTCATAGCCGGTGAACTCGGTCTTGCCTTCGATCTCGATACCGGCGGCGTTATAGTCGATGCCGAACTTGCTGGCGGCGCGGGCCCGCTCCCGCTGCTGCTCCATGGCCTTCTCGTAGCCCTCGTAGTCGAGGGTCAGGCCACGCTCACGGGCGATGTCATTGGTCAGGTCCACGGGGAAACCGTAGGTGTCGTACAGGGTGAAAATGGTCTCGCCGGGAATCTCATTGCCCTTCAGGTCGGCAATATCCTGCTCCAGCAGGCGCAGGCCTTTATCGAGGGTCTTGGCGAACTGCTCCTCTTCCTGCAGCAGCACCTTTTCAATCTGTTTCTGACTGCTGCGCAACTGCGGGTAGGCGTCTCCCATCAGGTCCACCAGCGCAGCCACCAGCTTGTAGAAAAAGGAGCCGGACGCGCCCAGCTTGTTACCGTGGCGCGCCGCGCGGCGAATGATGCGGCGCAGCACAAAGCCCCGGCCCTCATTGGACGGCATCACACCGTCAGCGATCAGGAAGGCACAGGAACGGATATGGTCCGCCACCACCCGCAGGGAGGCCTCGGTGGTATCCACGCCACCCAGTACATCCGAAGCCGCCTTCAGCAGATCCTGGAACAGGTCGATTTCGTAGTTGCTGTGCACACCCTGCAATACGGCGGTAATGCGCTCCAGCCCCATGCCGGTGTCCACCGACGGCTTGGGCAGCGGAAGCATCTCGCCATCCGCAGTACGGTTGTACTGCATGAAGACCACGTTCCAGATCTCGATGTAACGGTCGCCGTCTTCTTCCGGGCTGCCGGGGGGGCCGCCGGCCACTTCCGGACCATGGTCGTAGAATATTTCCGAGCAGGGGCCACAGGGGCCGGTGTCACCCATCTGCCAGAAGTTATCGGAGGCGTAGCGGGCACCCTTGTTGTCGCCGATGCGAATGATGCGTTCGGCGGGAACACCGACTTCCTGGTTCCAGATATTGAACGCTTCCTCGTCTTCCGCGTAGACAGTGATCCAGAGCTTTTCCTTTGGCAGTTTCAGCCATTGATCACCAGTGAGGAAGGTCCAGGCAAAGTTGATGGCCTCACGCTTGAAATAGTCACCAAAGCTGAAGTTGCCCAGCATTTCGAAGAAGGTGTGATGGCGGGCGGTATAACCCACGTTCTCCAGGTCGTTGTGCTTGCCCCCTGCCCTGACGCACTTCTGGGAGGTGGTGGCACGAACATAATCACGCTCCTCACGGCCCAGGAAGACATCCTTGAACTGGTTCATACCTGCATTGGTGAACAGCAGCGTGGGGTCGTCGTGTGGGACCAGCGAACTGCTCGGAACAATGGTGTGCCCCTGCTGTTCAAAATACTTGAGAAACGCCTGACGCAACTCTGCCGTTTTCATAGAGCTTTGATACCTTTCCAGAAACACGGGGAATCGTCCCCGGGGCCGCGATTGATTACATGCCTGTGCAAATCCGCTACTCTAGCACACGCCGAAATCAGGAAAAACGTGAAACCACACAGGAGCCCCCATGCCCCGTCGCTTTCATGACGCCGAGGAATTACAGCCACCGGCCTCCGCGCTCAAGCGTGCTCTCGCCATCATCTACGATGGCCTGATCTGCATCGCCGTGCTGCTGGTGGCCACCTGGATCTATACCATGATTGCGGGCTGGGTAACCGGCTGGGAGCGTTACGAACAGATGGCGGAAGCCGGCCAGTTGTCCGGCGACCCGGGGCTGACCTTCGTGCTGTTCCTGGTGCTGTACCTGTTCTTTGCCTACTTCTGGACCCGTGTTGGCCAGACTCTGGGTATGCAGGTCTGGCGCATCCGCATCGAGAATCTCGACGGCACATCGGTAAGCTGGACCCAGGCGCTGCTCCGGTATGGCACCGCGGCTGCCGTCGTTTTCCTCACCATGCTGGCCGGCTATTACATTGGCGCCGTCACTCTGCTGCTGACCGTTCCCGCGATCATCGCACTGTTCTACCCGATCAACGGACTGTCACTCACCGATCGGGCTTCCAACAGCGTGGTAGTGGCAACACCAAAGCCAAAGAAGGCCTGATAACCCGAATATCTATCCGGCCCGGCGCATCAGCCAGGCGCCGACAGCACCATTGATCAGGATAGGGATAAGTATCGCCAACACCGGGTTGAAGCCAAATACCAGGCTCATGGGCCCGAGCAGATCCTGCATGTACTTGAACAGCAGACCAACAATCAACCCGGTGAATACGCGAAAGCCCATGGTGACGGAGCGTAATGGGCCGAAGATAAACGAGATGGCGACAATCACCATCACCCCGGTACCCAATGGCATCAGCACCTTCTTCCAGAACGCCAGCCAGTACTGGCCGGACGTGAGCCCCTGCTGGTCCAGGTAACGGGCGTAGGTATACAGCCCGCCCAGGGGCAGATTCTCCGGCTTGACGACCAGCACACCGAGCACATCCGGCGTCAACCCGCTTTCCCAGCGTTCCTGTGCCACCCGCTCCTGCCGGGTTCCATCACGTGACAGGAATGTCTTGCGGACATCCTGCAGTTGCCAGTAACCACCCTGATAGGTCGCGGTCTCCGCGTAACTGGCGGATACCAGCCAGCGTTCATCGTTGAAACGGAAAAGCGCAACCCCCTGAAGGCCCCCCCCGGGCTTGACCGCGTTCAGGTGGATGAAGGTGTCTCCCTCCCGGTGCCAGACGCCGCCGGAATCAGCAATATTACCAGCACCACCCCGGGCGACTGCCTTCTGGCTCTGGGCCATGCGCTCCGCAGGTGGCGCCACATACTCGCCAATAACCAGGCCAATAAGCACCACGACCAGCGCAGGCTTCATGGCCGACCAGACTATGCGACGAATGGAAACTCCCGCCGCCCGTATCACCGTCAGCTCCGATGAGCTGGCCAAGGCACCCAGCCCCACCAGGGCCCCCATGAAAGCACCCAGCGGCAGATAATCGTAGATTCGCCGCGGCAGGGTCAGCAGCATGTAGATGACCGCCTCAAGGGCCTGGTAATCGTTTCGAGTGTCCTCAAGCTCGGCGATGTAGCCGAAGATCAGGTCCAGTGACAGCACCACCAGCATCACCAGGAACATGGCACCGCCCACGTTGCCCATGATGTAACGGTCAAGCCGGCGCACGATCACCTCCTTCACGCTCAAGCCGGCGCCGGCGCAGCCATGCCGGGCCAAACTGAAGCCAGAGCCCCAGCCCCAGGAACAGCAGGTGCACCCAGGCCATGCCTATCCACTCCGGCACCCGACCGGAGGCCATGGCATCGCGGGCAGCAATCAGCAACCCCAGGTAGAGGATATAGATCATCATCGCAGGCAACAGATGAAAGAACCGCCCCTGGCGAGGATTGACCCGGCTCAGACGTACCGCCAGCAACGTCACCACCGGCACGATCAGGGGCAGTGAAAAACGCCAGTGCAACAGGGCACGCAACTCCGGGTCATCGGAGCGCATCAGGGCGGCGGTGCTCATGCCCTCCTCGTCAATACTGCCTCGCACATCCTGTTCAGCGACCTTGAGCCCGTACGCCTCGAACTCCGTCACCGAGTAGTCCAGCTCCCCGGGCAACCCCAGGAACCGGGCGCCATTCTCCAGCACCAGGAAGCGACTGCCGGTGTCGTCGTCCACGAACTGGGAGCCTTCCTCCGCCACTACCAGACTCAGCTGCTGATCAACCTCCGAATACTCGGCGATGAAGACGCCCTGCAACTTACGCTTGTCCCCACTCAGGGACTGGGTGTAGGTCACCCGTTCACCCTCACCCAGGCTCTGGAAGCGCCCCGGCGCCAGCATCTCGAATTCCGTGGCCTGGCTCTGTTCATTGAAGATACGCTCGACGTTCTTCATGCCCCAGGGCGTCACCCACAGACTCATGGCCCCGACCATCAGCATCACCACAAACCCGGCAACAAGTGTATGGCCAAGCACCTGACGGTCACTGACACCGCAGGCAAACAGCACGGTCATCTCGCTTTCCAGATACATGCGACCATAGGCAAGCAGGATGCCGATAAAGAAACCCAGGGGAAGAATCAGCTCGAGAAAGCCCGGGAAGCGATAGCCCATGATGGCAAACAGCACGTCACCTGACAGCTCACCGGCCGCCGCATCAGCAAGGTACTTGATGAACCTCCCACTCATGAACACCATAAGCAGCACACCGGAAACGGCGAGCATGGTGGCCAGGGTCTGGCGGGTCAGGTAACGAAAAATGATGCTCAAGAACGGCCTCGCAAAGAGCTGTGACGCGCACAATGAATGGGCGCTATTCTATGGAACCTGCTCCGCAAATGACAGGGCATAAACCAACTTCACCTGCCTGCAAAAAACATCTACACGCTTGATAAATCGGGAACAGACCCCGATGCTATAGGGATATCCTTCTCACCCCGCCGACAACCATCAGGAGTCGACATGAATTTCACCCTGAGCAGCAAAGCAATCAGCAGTTCCAAAACCGAATGTCTGGTCGTGGCCGTACCGGAAAAAGGCGACTGGCCCGCCTCCACCACTCAGGCCGACGAGGTCATGGGCGGACAGCTGAAGGCCCTGCACAAAAACGGTGATATCTCTGGCAAGAACGCCAGCACCCTGTTAATCCCCTCCACGGACACCCCGTGGAGCCGGGTACTGGTCGTGGGCACCGGCAAGGACGAGGAACGCAAACCGGCGGACTACCGCAAGGCTCTCATTGCCGCGGCCGGCGTACTCAAGGACAGCCCGGCCAAGGACGCGATCGTGGCACTTGCTGACACACCGCTCAAGGGTGAGGATGCAACCACCTCCGAGGGGGCCAGGCTGAGCCTGATCGGCCGCACCCTGGAGGAGCAGTTCTACACTTTCTTCGACTACAAGAGTGAAAAGCCGCCCAAACGTAAACTCTCCAAAGTCACTGTGCTGGCATCCGGCGCGGGAAAGGCTCTCAAGGACGCCTTCAATCTGGGCCTGGCCACGGGGCGCGGCATGAACTTCACCCGTGACCTGGGCAACACACCCGCTAACGTCTGCCACCCCAGCTGGCTCGCCGACCGGGCGAAGGAACTGGCCAAGTCACATGACGTCATCAAGACCGACGTGCTGGACGAGAAGCAGATGAAGAAGCTGGGCATGAACAGCCTGCTGTCCGTTTCCGCCGGCAGCGCCCAGCCAGCCCGCCTGATCGTCATGGAATACAAGGGCGGCAAGGCCAAGGACAAGCCCTACGTGCTGGTTGGCAAGGGCATTACCTTCGACACCGGCGGCATCAGCCTGAAGCCGGGTGAGGGTATGGACGAGATGAAGTACGACATGGGGGGCGCGGCCGCGGTGTTCGGCACCATGCAGGCCATTGCCGAGACCAAGCCGAAGATCAACGTGGTAGCAGTGGTAGCCGCCGCCGAAAACATGCCCAGCGGCACAGCCACCCGCCCCGGCGACATTGTCACCTCCATGTCCGGCCAGACCATCGAAATCCTCAACACCGATGCCGAAGGCCGCCTGGTCCTGTGTGACGCCCTCACCTTCGTCAAGAAATACGATCCCGAAGTGGTGGTCGACATGGCCACGCTGACCGGCGCCTGCATCATCGCACTGGGCAGCCACGCGACGGGGCTGCTGGCCAATAATGATGATCTGGCCAACGATCTGCTGGCTGCCGGCGAGCGAGCCGGCGACCGTGCCTGGCGCCTGCCGTTGTGGGACGAGTACCAGAGCCAGCTGGACAGCAACTTCGCCGATATGCAGAACATTGGCGGCCGGCCTGCCGGTACCATCACCGCGGCCTGCTTCCTGTCCCGCTTTGCGAAAGACTACCGCTGGGCACACCTGGACATTGCCGGCACCGCCTGGCTGTCCGGCAAGGCCAAGGGTTCTACTGGCCGCCCGGTACCGCTGCTGGTTGACTACCTGATGTCCCATGCCGGCAAGTAACACCACGTCCGGGCGTGCCGGTGAGCCAGGGGATCGTTCCTACTGGTTCCACATCCTCGCCGGAGCCACCCCGGCGGACCGCAACCTCCATGCGGTCCGCCTGGTGGACAAGGCCTGGCAACAGGGGGACCGGGTCTGCATCGTCTGCGATCACTACAGCCATGCCGAGGAGCTGGATGAGCTGCTGTGGAGCTTTACCCCCGAGGCGTTCATTCCCCACAGCATCGTCCCTGACTCGGCCACCCGATGCCCCGACCCCGTGGGCATCCTACTGTGCGAGCCCGTAGCGGACGACTGGGACACGGTAGTTATACTGTCCGCCAGACTGCCGGCAGACGCCGACCGTTTCAGCCGGTTGGCTCTGGTCGCCCACAACGATCCGCAAACCCTGAACACTGCCCGCTCCCAGTTCAAGCAGTTAAGGGCATTGGGCATTGAGCCCAGGGTCCATGACCAGAGAACGCGATAAGCGCCCCGCAGCGTAGTCTCCGCACCGAAAGCCTGCACCACAGTTGAAGCATGCGGGGTGAGATTGTTTTCCGGGACACCCCCGCAAACTACGTCACCATATATCAACCGCCATCCATTCGCCGCAACACCAGTGACCATGTATAATCGAGGCCTTTCATTTTTCCCTTGCGAATCAACCAGACGGTCACCAGACAATACCCATGGAAAAAACCTACCAGCCAGAAAACATCGAGCGCCAGTGGTACAAAAACTGGGAAGCCAAAGGGTACTTCCGCCCCAGCGGTGAAGGGCAGTCCTACAGTATCGCCATCCCCCCGCCCAATGTAACCGGCAGCCTGCACATGGGCCACGCTTTCCAGCACACCATCATGGACACCCTCACCCGCTTCAAACGCATGCAGGGCCGAAATGCCCTGTGGACGGTGGGCACCGACCATGCCGGTATCGCCACCCAGATGGTGGTGGAGCGCAAACTGGCCAGCGAGGAGGATAAAACCCGCCACGACCTGGGTCGTGAAGCGTTTATCAAGCGCATCTGGGACTGGAAGGAACAATCCGGCGGCACCATCACCGGCCAGATGCGGCGCCTCGGCACCTCCGTGGACTGGAGTAACGAACGCTTCACCATGGACGACGGTTTCTACAGGGCCGTGCAGGAAGTGTTTGTGCGCCTTCATGATGAAGGTCTGGTGTACCGCGGCAAACGGCTGGTGAACTGGGACCCGAAACTGCACACCGCCATCTCCGACCTCGAGGTGGAGAACAAGGAAGAGAAGGGCCTGTTCTGGCACCTGCGTTACCCGCTGGCCGATGGCGAAAAGACCGAAGACGGCAAGGACTACGTGGTGGTGGCCACCACCCGTCCGGAGACCATGCTGGGCGACACCGCCGTGGCCGTGCACCCGGACGACGAACGCTACGAGCACCTGGTGGGCAAGCATGTGATGCTGCCGCTGGTGAACCGCCGCATCCCCATTGTGGCGGACCAGCACGCCGACCCGGAGAAAGGCTCCGGTTGTGTGAAAATCACCCCGGCCCATGACTTCAATGACTACGCGGTGGGCAAGCGCAACAACCTGCCCCTGATGAACGTCATGACCCAGGAGGCTCACATCCGTTCCGTGGCGGAAGTGTTCAACGCTGACGGCACCGAGAACACCGAACTGGACGGCACCATGCCCGAGGCCTATGCCGGCCTGACCCGTGAAGACGCCCGCAAGCAGATCGTGGCCGACATGGAAGCCGCCGGTCTGGTGGAGCAGGTGGAAGACCATGTCCTGAGCGTGCCCCGCGGTGACCGCTCAGGCCTGATCATTGAGCCCATGCTCACCGACCAGTGGTTCGTTGACGCCAAGACCCTGGCCAAACCCGCTATCGAGGCGGTGGAAGACGGTCGCATCCAGTTCGTACCCAAACAGTACGAGAACATGTACTTCGCCTGGATGCGGGATATCCAGGAATGGTGCGTTTCCCGCCAGCTGTGGTGGGGCCACCGTATTCCCGCCTGGTACGACAATGACGGCAACATCTATGTGGGCCGGGACGAGGCTGACGTTCGCCGGAAGCACAGCCTCGCCGACGACCTGGAACTGCGCCAGGACGAAGACGTGCTGGACACCTGGTTCAGCTCCGCCCTGTGGACCTTTGGCACCCTGGGCTGGCCGGAAATCACCGAACGCCTGAAAACCTTCCACCCCACCGACGTGCTGGTCACCGGCTTCGACATCATCTTCTTCTGGGTCGCCCGCATGATCATGATGACCATGCACTTTATGAAGAATGAAGACGGCACCCCCCAGGTGCCTTTCAATACTGTCTATGTGACTGGCCTGATCCGGGACGAACACGGCGACAAGATGTCCAAGTCCAAGGGCAATGTTATCGACCCCCTGGACATGATCGACGGCATCGGCCTGGACGACCTGCTGGACAAGCGCACCGGCAACCTGATGCAGCCCAAACTGGCCGAGAAGATCAGCAAGCGTACGAAGAAGGAATTCCCGGAGGGCATCTCCGCCCATGGTACCGACGCCCTGCGCTTCACCCTGGCGGCCATGGCCACCACCGGCCGCGACATCAACTGGGACATGAAGCGCCTGGAAGGCTACCGCAACTTCTGCAACAAGCTGTGGAATGCCGCCCGCTACGTGCTGATGAACACCGAAGGCGAGGACTGCGGGGTCAATGACGAGCCGGTGGAACTGTCCCTGGCGGACCGCTGGATCATCAGTGAACTGCAGAACTGCGAGCAGGACGTGATCCGCCACCTGGATCAGTACCGTTTCGACCTGGCGGCCTACGCCCTGTACGAGTTCATCTGGAACGAATACTGCGACTGGTACCTGGAACTGTCCAAGCCGGCGCTGAACGACGATAGCGCCAGTGCCGAAGCCAAGCGGGGCACCCGCCGTACCCTCGTCCGGGTGCTGGAGGCCGTGCTGCGGCTGGCCCACCCGATCATGCCATTCATCACCGAGGAAATCTGGCAGCGCATCGCGCCCCTGGCCGGCAAGAGCGGCGACAGCATCATGCTGCAGCCCTTCCCGGAACCGGACAGCAGCAAGCAGGACGCCACCGTTGCCAAAGACATTGAGTGGCTCAAAGGCGTGATCGTGGCGGTGCGCAATATCCGCGGCGAGATGAACATCTCCCCGGCGAAACAGATTCCGGTACTGCTGCGCGGACAGGACGACGAAGACCGCCGACGCATGGACGACAACAGCCAGTTCCTGATGTCCCTGGCCAAGCTGGAGAAACTGGAGTGGTTCGAGGGCGACAAGGCCCCCATGTCCGCGACCCAGCTGGTCGGAGAGATGGAAGTACTGGTGCCCATGGCCGGCCTGATCGACAAGGATGCTGAACTCAAGCGCCTGGACAAGGAACTGGAGCGCCTGCAGAAAGAGATCGGCCGCCTGGAAGGCAAGCTGGGCAACGAAAAGTTCACCGCCAAGGCGCCGCCCGAGGTGGTGGAAAAGGAGCAGGAAAAACTGAGGGATGCCCAGGGCAGCCAGAGGCGCCTGAGCGAGCAGCGTGCCGAGATCGAGGCCATATAGGATGCCCTCCTCGAGGACATCGTCCAATCCCTCCCAGTCCGGCCTCGAGGATGACCGTATTGCCATCCTCGGAGCCGGTGCCCTGGGACGCCTGTGGGCCGCCTACCTGCCGGCGGGAACCACCGGATTTGTACCCCGGAACGCGTCGGCACCCTCCTCGTTCAAACTCAATTACCACCTGGAAGATGACAACGGGCGGGAACACGCCATCGTAAGGCCGTGGCTGACTGGCCTTTCCGGTACCACGTTGCTGCTGGCGACCACCAAGGCGGGAGATACCCTCGACGCGCTGGCGGATATCATCGACCAACTGCCCGACACCTGCCCCATCGTGCTGTTCCAGAATGGCCTTGGCAGTCAGCAGGCGGTAGCGGAGCGGTGGCCCTGGCGCCCTATACTGGCTGCCAGCACCACTGAGGCGGCCAACCGTCCGGCACCGGATCGGGTGGTGCATGCGGCCCGTGGCCACACCTGGGTCGGCGCCCTGACAGACTCGGCCGCAGGCCTCACGGCCACGGTGATCCGTCAGCTATCCCGCTCAGGCCTGGAAGTTCGCGGGGAAGCCCGCATTCTGGAAAGGCTCTGGGGCAAACTCGCCGTGAACGCCGGCATTAACCCCTTTACAGCGATTCTGGACTGCCGCAATGGCGACATACTGGAATCTTCCCTGTTCCTGGACCACATCGACGCCCTGTGTGAAGAGCTGGCCAGGCTGATCACGGCAGAAGGCCTGCCGGCGCATTCGCCCCGGGAACTGCGGGACGACATCGAGCGGGTTGCCAGGAATACATCCGCCAATACCTCCTCCATGCGCGGCGACTTCCAGGGCGGTCGCGCGACCGAGATCGATTACATTAACGGCCACGTAGCGAGGCGTTCCCGGGAACTGGGTCTGGATGCACCAGTGAACCAGATGCTGACGGATCGAGTAAAAGCTCTGGCACCCCATCAAGACTTGTAAACGGAGCTTCCGACCATGGGCAACCGACTGTCAAAGATCTACACCCGCACCGGTGACGACGGCTCCACCGGCCTGGCCGATGGCAACCGCATTGCCAAGAACGCACAGCGCGTCGAAGCCATGGGCACGGCCGACGAGCTCAATTGCCATATTGGACTGCTGGTCGAGCAGCTGGAAGGTGAAGAGGCGATTGCCGAAGCCATGCGCCGCATCCAGCACCACCTGTTCGACCTGGGTGGCGAGTTCGCCATACCCGGCAGTCAGGTGATTGGCGAGCAGCACATCCACTGGCTGGAAGAGACCCTGGACCATTTCAATGCCGACCTGCCCGCCCTCAAGAATTTCATCCTGCCCGGCGGATCAATGGCGGCAGCCCAATGCCATATGGCCCGGGCGGTATGCCGACGGGCGGAACGGGTAGTGGTGGCCCTGAGCCACGAGGATTCCATCAACCCTGACGCCCGCCATTACCTGAACCGGCTGTCGGACCTGCTGTTCGTGGTAGCCAGGGTGCTGGCCAGGCGCGATGGTGGCGATGAGGTGCTCTGGGAGCAACACCGCTCGGGTATCTGATCAGCCGGCGAGCAATCGGCGAAAATAACACCAGTCAAAAGCCGGGCCGGGATCCGTCTTGCGCCCAGGCGCAATATCGCTGTGGCCGGCAATACGGTCTTCCGTGATGGCGGGCCAAGCAGCCATGATGTCACGGGTAACCTCGGCCAGCTTCCGGTACTGCTCCTCGGTATAGGGAATCTGGTCCGCCCCCTCCAGCTCGATGCCAACGGCGTAGTCGTTACACTCTTCCCGGCCGCAGAACACCGACCGCCCCGCATGCCAGGCCCGGTCCCGCAAACTGACAAACTGCAGCAGTTCGCCGTCACGGCGAATGAGCAGGTGGGATGACACCTTCATGCCGCCGATTTCCTCGAAGTACGGGTGGGCTGACGTGTCCAGCCGGTTGCAGAAGAAGTCCTCGATGTGCGACCCACCGAACTGCTCTGGCGGCAGACTGATGTTATGGACCACCACCAGGGAGACATCGTCCGCATCCGGACGTGGTCCGAAATTGGGGGACGGACACCAGCGGGCCGTGGGAAGTCGGCCGGATTGTCTCAGTGCAGAGGAAAAGCGGGGAGATTCGGGTTCAGACACGGGGTTCCTGCAAGTTGGTTCGGTTTCGGAACCCGAATTGAATCATAAAGGTCACGCCGGGGCGAGTGGACTGTCACCTGATGTCCCGTGTGGCCAATTCACTGGCCGCACGGGACACTAGTCCCGGCGGTTGTGGCGAAGATTGTCGATGATCGATTCCAGCGCCCGGTCGAAGATCAGGCCGTCATCCAGAAGCGTAATTTTGCCTTCTGACAGGGTCTGGGCGAGCTCGCTCTGAAGGTACTCAGCCACCTTCGCGCCGTTACGGTTGACGAAGATATACTTGCCGGTAGCCCGGATGATCGCCGCCAGCTTGCAACGCAGGCGGCCATTGTCCCGGGGCATCTCCACCCAGCAGCCAACCCGCAGGCCGGCAGCCTTTTCCATCCACACCGGATCGGCTTCCGGAGCTGAGGGGGCTGGTTCGGCTGTCGCCGGTTCGCTGGATTCCGGGGCAGCAGCGGGCTCCGGGGCTGGCTCGGTTTTCTCCTTTGGCTCGGGCTCGGGCTGCCGTGTTTGCGGTGCAGCAGCACGGGCCTCAGGCTCAGGCTTGGGCTCCGTCCGGTTGGTGGCCGGAACGGGCTCAGCAGCGAGCTCATCCGCCGGACCGGCGGGTAGCGGCTCTTCTTCCCTGACCTTGTTGGGGCGTGTGATCAGGCCCTGCAGGACATCAACATGGGCCAGCTCGAGGTCGCGGACAGCGGCATCAATAGCGAACGGGTCCCAGGAAATTTCGTGGAGCCCGCTACGCAGGGCATCGGTAACGCCCGGAATGGCCTTCAGCAAATCGTCGCGGGTGGTATCCTCCACCGGTTGCGGGTCCAGGCTCCAGGCCAGCCTGATGGTCAGGTCGGTTGCCTCCTGCCAGGCAGCGGACTTCTCTCCTTCCCGCAAAAATACCCATTCCAGGTACTTGCGCCAGGGCTCGCTCACAATCGCCCGCGCTTTTTCCGGCAGTTCATAGGTTTCCAGCAGCCCATTGAGCAGGACACTGATCTTCTCCCGGGCCAGCTCGTGCCGTGCCCGGCCTTCTTCCGCATCCCTCAGTCGCTGCTCCACCAGGTCACGGCGACGACGGTCCAGATCCATGAAGTGCTGGAAGTCCTTGAGCAGCTCATCAAACAGGCTCACGTTGTCGGTAAACTCGTTCAACAACCGATCAACGACACCCTCAACCTTCTCCCTTAACGGGTCTCGCTGGTTATCGCCACGGGGCGTCCAGCCGATGCCGGCCATGGCCAGCTCATTCAGAAGCTTACGGGCCGGGTGACCGCCACGGTTGAAGAAGCTACGATCAAGCAGCGCCACCTTGAGCACAGGGATCTGCAGACGCCCGATCAGCATTTTCATCACCGGGGGCAACTGCCGGTCATCCAGAATGAATTCGAACAGCATGGCCACCAGGTTAATGACATCACCATCGACCTGGTTGACCGGCAGGCTCCGGGCCGAGCCCCGGTTCAGTGCCCGCCCCAGCAACTGGGAAAGGGGGACCACCTGTCCGTTCTCGCTGGTCATGGTGGAGGCCTGGAGACCTCCCAACTGGTTCATCAGGTCACTGGTGTTCAGTGCCACCGAACCGTCAGACTCGCCGTATGCGCCACCAGCCCTGTCGGGCTGACCAGTGTCGTTGCCGTGGAGTAGCGCGGTAAGTTCGGAAAAGGTTACCGAGGACTGCCCGTCAGAGCTTTCAGCACCCGGCGCGCCAGTCCCGGTCGTTGGCCCAGTGGCTCCACCAGTACCGGTGGGGGGAACCGGGCGTCTTGGTGTGCCCTGATTCTCCCGGGTTCCGGCGGGCGGCCGCTTGAGGTCCGGCAGCACACCTTCGGCAACCAGCAAGCGGTTCGCATCCTGGTAGAGCGCGCTCAGGCGATCCAGCAACAGGCGATCGAACAGCTTGATGACCACCAGACGCGCGCGAATGTCGATGTCGAGCTCGCCACTGGCCTCACCCAGACCGGTACAGATCACTTCAGGACTCAGGGGCATCTGACGGGCAGCAAGCTCCCGGTGGCCGGAGACGTGGGCAATACGGACGCTCAACAGGCGAACCTGTTCGGCATACCGGGTAGCCAGTTTGTTGATCAGGCTTTCGATGGCCACCTTCTGTTCCAGCTCGCTGTCATCGAGCAGAGTCAGGGAGTCCTGGTCCACGTCCTCCAGACCACGGCTGCGGGGCATGGGGTCAAACCGGCCGATCTCGTTAAACGCCCTTCCCACCCAGTTGAGAATGCTCTTGGTCATGGCCTTACGGCGCAGACGTAGCTCCCTCATGGCATCAAAATAGGCAATCTGGTCCTGATTCGAACCAGCGCGATCCGCCATGCCGAAAAGCACGTCATCAGCACTGTCGAAAAACTCCGACATGACTGTGCCCAGGGATCGTGCAGAGGCGTCCCTCAGACGAATCAACGCAGGGGGTAACTCAATGCGCGGTCCCTGCGCCTCTCTGAGACTGACTACCTTGCTTTCCTGTGCCATGACTTCCGGCCCCGTTTAACATTGATTTACACTTCACTGACTATCATATGCCTTAGACCCGTCAATATGTGTCAGTTTTTGTCACCGTTTGTGAACAAGGGAACACCATCACATTTCCATCACACTGCACCGTATTTTCGGTGCGCGGGGTGATCCAGACAGTCGCCTTTCGGTAAAAACTGACGTAAAACGTCACCCCATGATGCAATCGGAGAACTGGCTGGGTGTTTCCAGTAACACGCCCTGTCGATACAATCACCGGCCTTATTCCACTGACCGGAAACCTTTGACATGACGCCCCTGTCCGATGAGCTTTTGCGCCAATCCCGTATTGAGTCCGTTGCCCAGAGTCTGAGAGAAGATATCGGTACGGGTGACATTACCGCCGCCCTGATTCCGGAAGGCCGGAGAGCAAGGGCCCGGGTCATTACGCGGGTACCGGCGGTCATCGCCGGGCAGTCATGGGTGGATGAAGTGTTCCGCCAGCTCGACCCTTCGGTCACCGTGACCTGGGAAGTGGCTGACGGGCAGCAGGTGTCCGCGAACCAGACGCTCTTTACCTGCGATGGGCCGGCAAGAAGCCTGCTGACCGGAGAGCGGTCTGCCCTGAACTGGCTACAGACCCTGTCCGGTGTCGCCACCCGGTGCCGACAGTTTGCGGACCAGGTGGCTCATACCAGCGTGCAACTGCTGGACACACGCAAGACACTGCCAGGCATGCGCCTTGCGGAAAAGTACGCAGTGACCTGCGGGGGCTGCTATAACCACCGCATAGGACTTTGGGACGCATTCCTGATCAAGGAGAACCACATTGCCGCCTGTGGTTCCATTGCGGAAGCAGTCCGTCAGGCGCGGCAGATCGCCCCCGGGCGGCCGGTGGAAGTGGAAACGGAAAATATGGACGAACTACAGCAGGCACTGAAGGCGGGCGCCGATATCGTGATGCTGGATGAGTTTTCGCTGGAAGACATGAGAGCCGCTGTCAACCTGGTCGCAGGAGCGTGTCGCCTGGAAGCGTCCGGCGGCATCAACCGGGATACCCTGGTACCGATAGCAGAAACCGGTGTCGACTATATATCCATAGGGACACTGACCAAGGATGTGGAAGCCATCGATTTATCCATGAGGCTTCACGTTCAAGCCAGCCCTGATCCGGGCTGACTTCAATCGATGATCGGGCCGGCCCAAAAAGCCGGACAAAGGTAGGGATACGTGGACAAATCCGGGAATGCACGAACGCGGGACCGCTGGTTGCCCATTCTGGCAGACAGCCTCGTCAGCCTGGTGATTCTGGCGCTGGCTCTCAGCCCGCTGATGCTACTGACCGCACCCAAGGTGCCCATTGAAGAGGGCACCCTGCTGCAGTTTCTGTGGTCCGCCGGGCCCGCCATGCTGGTGCTGGCAGGCACGTTTGTGTACGTGCGGGCGCTACTGCGGGAGCGCCGTCGGATAGAATTCCGGCTGGAAGAAGTGGTGGAGGACCGCACCCGGGAGCTGCAGGCCATTAACCAGGAACTCCGGGACGAGATTTTCGTACGGCAGCAGGCCGAACGCTCCTTCCGGCGGTCATCCCGGCATTTCAGGGCGCTGTTTGACACCGCTGCCACCCCCATCATGCTGATCGATGCCACCTTCCGCATTCGCCAGTGGAACGCCTCCTCCGAGGCGCTGTTCGGTTACAGCCGCGACGAAGCCGTGGGCCGCAACCTGGTTGAGACCTTTATCCCGGAGGAATACCGGGATGAGATGAGCTGGAAAATCCTGAAGACCCTGGGTTCCGGCCACAATACCCAGGAAACCCTGGAAACCGGGATTCAGGGCTATGATGGCACAGATCACATTGTCCTCTGGAATCTGAACCTGCTGCAGGACGAGGAAGAAGACCGCCAACAGCTCATCCTGATCGGGCAGAACATTTCCGAAATACGCAAGACCCAGGATCAGCTGCACTACCTGGCCCATTTTGATGTGCTCACCGGCACCGCCAACCGGCGGCTGTTCGAGGACCGTTGCCGTCGGGCCCTGGCCAGCGCCAGTCGCCATGGCCACAACTGCGCCCTCATCAGCCTCGATGTCGACCACTTCAAGCGCATCAACGACACTCTGGGCCACGATGCCGGCGACACCCTGCTCAAGTCCCTGGCGCAACGGCTGAAGGACAATGTCCGGGAGGAAGATACCATCGCCCGCCTTGGTGGCGATGAATTTGCGGTACTGCTTCATCACGTGGCCGGTGCGGAAGGGTCTGAAAAGGTGGCCAGGGGCATTCTGGAAGCCATCACCGAGCCGGTATCGGTTCCCGGTGGAGAGCTTGTGATCACCTCCAGCATCGGTATCACGGTGGCACCTGACGACGGCTGCAGCTACGAACAGTTGCTGAAGAATGCCGACATGGCCATGTACCGGGCCAAGAAAGCCGGCCGAAACAATATCCAGTTCTTCAGCGAAGACATGAACCATGACATGCAGCGGCAGATGTCCCTGGAGCAGGAACTTCGCGCCGGCATCCGCGCCGGCGAACTGGCCCTGCACTACCAGCCGGTGCTGGATGTCCGCACGGGACGGGTGGTGGGGCTGGAAAGCCTGCTGCGCTGGCACCACCCCGGTCGTGGTCTGCTGACTCCGGGGGACTTCCTGGAAGTGGCGGAACAGAGCGGGCAGCTCCAGGCCATCGGTGAATGGATCTGCAACAATGCCTGCCTCCAGGCCCGTGCCATCCAGGCCATGAGCGGGACGCCGGTGCGCATCAGCATCAACCTGTCATCCCGCCAGTACAATCACCCCCACCTGGCAGCGGAACTGCAGCGCACCATTGCCGATACCAATCTCGACCCTGCCCTGCTGATGGTGGAGATCGACGAACGCATCCTCTCGGATCGTCTTGATGAAACCTCGGCGGTGCTGCACAAACTCAAGGAGGTGGGTATCGGGCTGACCCTGGATCGGTTCGGCAGCGGGCTGTCATCGCTGACGCTGCTGAGAGAGCTACCCTTCGACCAGGTCAAGATTGACCCGGCCCTGTTGCGCCGGGCGCCGGAGGATGAAAATACCGCCGCTATCACCCATACGCTGATCAGCCTGGCGCGGCAGTTGTCGCTCACCGTGGCAGCCGCCGGCGTGGAGACCGAGGATCAGGATCGTTTCCTGCGACAATCGGGCTGCCATCTGCTGCAGGGGCACCGCTTCAGCCCACCGGTGTCCAGCGACGAGCTTGCCGACCTGTTCGAGGACGTACGTGAAGGACGTGAGCTACTGCCTGATCTGCCGGGTAATGGCGCACTCAGGAATCGCTGAGCAGCTCGTCAATCGCTTCGAGTTCACGCAGCAGAGCGTCGCCGGGTTCCGGGCGCGAACGGAAATGCTCTTCCGCCATGGGCGCAATGCCGGAAACGCTGGGCAACCCATGCCCCTGCTCCACAATGAACCTCATCCGCTCCAGGAATACGAACTGTAGCCATTCCGTAAACTCAAGGGTATCAATGCAGAACGGCTGATTACTGGCGAGTGCATTCTCCGAGGGCGGCTCCCCGGACCACACTTCGATACGACGCATTTCGATCTCGATGCCCAGAAGGCGGTCGGCCACTTCGGAATACAGTTCCGGGGATGCGCTCATGGGGAGGATTTCCTCTCTTGAAAACGGTGGTGCAAATCAGGGTGAATAAACGCTGATATTACCATCCCATCACGGACTTCACGAAGGGGATGGTCAGGCGCCGCTGGGCCTGAAGCGAGTTCTCATCGAGCTGGTCGAGTATGGACAGCAGCGCACCCAATCGCCGGGACGACCGACGCATGATGAAACCAGCCACCTCACTGCTCAACACCAGGCCCCGCTGCTCGGCACGGGCCTGGAGGATAACCACGCGGTCGTCATCCCGGTAGGTGCCGAGCTGGACCAACAACCCCTCCTGGAAGCGGGAGCGCAAATCCGCCAGGGTGAACCCATGGGCGGCCGGCGTATCGTTCAGGGTGATCATCACCTGATGGCCCAGATCCCTGGCCCGGTTATAGAGGTGAAACAGGGCCTCTTCCCACTCGGGCACGCCAATAACCAGATGCACATCGTCGAGCGCTATCAGCTCCATGGCTTCAATGCCCGCCAATGCCTGCGGCCCCAGCTCCCGCAACTCGGCAAGACTGAAACACGCGGCACTGTGGCCGGTACTCTCGTAATCGTGGCACGCCGCCTGTAACAGGTGACTCTTGCCGGTATCCTCGTCACCACAGATAACCAGGAGCGGGTGTGCGGGATCCCCACAGGCCGCCCGAATAAGCGACGCTGCCGCAGCATTACGCTCACCGTGGAAGTTGGCCCAGCGAGCATCGTCACGCAGGCGCACCCCCAACGTCAGCTGTGTGCCGCTCATGATGGCCTGCTGCGCAAAGCTCGCAGCCCCCACAGCCCCACATAGTGCACCCCGCTGATCACAGCCATGCCCGCCACTGTCGCAACGGCAATGTCATGGGTCCGGGCAGGCAGAGGGAAGCCTGCCTCGGCCAGCATCACTGCCAGGACCGCGAGAATCTGCACCAGGGTGTTGAGCTTGCCTAATATACTGGGCTGGACGTCAAATGGTCCTATCAGACGATGAAACACCAACCCCCCTGCCACAATCACGAGATCACGCCCCAGAACCAACAGAAACAACCAGATGGGAAGGACACCGGTAACGCTCAGCATCAGGTAGGCCACGACCAGCAGCAGCTTGTCGGCCAGGGGGTCGGCAATGGCGCCCAGCCGGCTTTTCCAACCGAACATCCTCGCCAGCAGACCATCCAGGCCATCGGTGGCCGCCGCCACGAAGAAAAGCACCAGAGCGGAACGGTAGTGGTCGTTTGCCAGGCTCCAGGCGAACGGCAGCACCAGCAAAATACGCAGCAAGGTCAGTCCATTGGGTATCCACCGCCAGCGATTCAACATCGGGTCCCTCTTCCTGACACCGGTTTATTGGCCGTTCGCCCCTGAAGGCGCGATAACCGATTCCTGCCAACGGTAGACCAGAGTCTGCGCAACGGTCTCGAAGCTGCCTTCCCCGGCACCATTCTGCTGCCCGCCGGCAGTATCGGATGGGTCACCGCTCAGCATCCGGAAGCGATCGTCCAGGGAGATGTTCTGCCGGAGCTGGGCAACTTCTCCGCTATGCTCGACCCGAAAGACCAGTCGCTCGCGGGATACGCTCATGGCCCCCACAGACTTAACGGGGTTCAGCTGCGACAGGGCGCGCTTGACCGCGGCATAGTCAGAGGGTGAACGCACGCCCTCCACGACCAGACGAACATAGGGCCCGGTATTGATGGCACCACCGGTAACCGCATAGCGTGAAGCGAGCTCCTCCGTCCAGGCATCCACCAGGGCGCCGGCAAGCGCTTCCGGGCTGTCAGCGGATACGGACCGGGACTGCTCAATCCCCCGCCCCTTGTAAAGCCAGTTGGCCTGCCAGCTGCCATTCCGGCGGCTGACACGCACCACCGCCAACAGGTCGTGATCAATACCGGACGACGCCCGGGAAACCTGATACATGAACTGGCCCCACACATCGGACAGCAGTGTACGATCAGCAGCCCGGTCTGCCGGCGGCAGCACCAGCGGCAGGCCCCGGTCACGGGCGTGGTTCCTGACAAGAGCTGACCAGCCCTGCTCCGACGACTCACCTGTCTCCACCAGCAAGCCCCGGTCGCCGCCGTCCTGCACGGCAATCCAGGCCAGCGTCAGAGGACGGTTGGCCCCCCAGACCGGAGCGCCAGCGTCGGCCAGGACCTGGTTGACAGCCCCTGGGGAAAAAGTCATCCGCAGGCGATCATCGCCGACCCGACCAGGCTCTACCTGCGAGCTTGCAAGCAGGGCTTGCGCATTCTCCAGGTGAGCCCCCACGCCTTCCCTGCTGACCACATCCCGGTCACCGGACACCCGAACCAGCACACGCTCCAGGCCGGCCTGATAGCCCTCCGCCAGTTGCGCTTCGTCCTGCCCGGAAACCGGCACCGACGCCTGGTAAAGGTCATCGACCACAACCGCCTGAGCGTCCACAGATACTGTCAGTGACCACGCCAGGGCCATCAGGACGATGCCGACGGGGTACAGAAGATTCTTTTTACACGCTACAGCCATGGCTCACCCTGCGTTGCCAGTATTCGGAGGTAGTGCCCCGCCCGGGTAATTGGTTGACCTACTGCGAATTAACCAAACGGCACACTAGGATACACCATGGTCCAGACACTGAGTAGAAGCGTCCCTGACCCAGCGTGAGGCCAATCATATTTGGAGCACTTGACGGCAACTGGTAAAATCCCGCGCTTACCAATACCGACCAACATGGCTGACCCCAACATGAGCGAACAGAAGCCCTCCCTTACCTACCGGGATGCCGGCGTGGATATCGATGCCGGCAACGACCTGGTCGACCGCATCAAGGAAACCGCAAAGCGTACCCGTCGCCCGGAAGTACTCGGAGGGCTTGGCGGCTTCGGTGCCATGGTCTCACTGCCCACCGGTTACCGCGAGCCGGTGCTGGTATCCGGTACGGATGGGGTCGGCACCAAGCTTCGCCTGGCCATGCAGCTGCAGAACCACGACACCATTGGCATCGACCTGGTAGCCATGTGCGTCAATGACCTGGTGGTCGGTGGCGCCGAGCCCCTGTTCTTCCTGGACTACTACGCCACCGGCAAGCTCAATGTCGATGTGGCCGCCACCGTGGTCGAGGGTATCGGCAAGGGCTGTGAACTGGCCGGCTGCGCGCTGGTTGGGGGTGAAACCGCGGAAATGCCGGGCATGTACGAAGGCGACGATTATGACCTGGCCGGTTTCTGTGTGGGCGTGGTGGAACGGGACGATGTTATCGACGGCACCCGGGTGCAGCCCGGCGACGCCCTGATAGCCCTGGCCTCGTCCGGCCCCCACTCCAACGGCTACTCGCTGATCCGCAAGATCCTGGACGTGGCCAACGCCGACCTGGATCAGCCCATCGGTGAAGGAACCCTGGCACAAAGCCTGATGGCGCCAACCAGAATCTATGTAAAGAACCTGCTTCAACTCATTAAAACTGTTGATGTTCGGGCCATGTCACACATCACGGGCGGCGGCCTTCCTGAGAACATTCCCAGGGTACTGCCCGACGGCACCATTGCCGCCATCGATACCGCCAGCTGGCAGCTGCCCGAAGTGTTCCAGTGGCTCAAGGACAACGGCGGCGTGGAAGACGCCGAAATGTATCGTACCTTCAACTGTGGCGTCGGCATGATTGTCTGCGTACCCGAAGAACAGAAAGACCTGGCCCTGGACACCCTGAGCGCACTGGGTGAGCACGCCTGGCAGATCGGTGCCATTGAGGCCGGGGAAGCCTCCCAGCCGGCGCGGGTACGCTACGCGCCAGGCCTGATGGAGGAATGAGCCGTATGCAGGCAGATCCGGTAGACAGGCCCCGCATCCTGGTTCTTGCGTCCGGCAGCGGTACCAACCTGCAGGCGCTGATCGAGGCCACCCGTGAACGGGATTTCCCGGGCGATATTGTCGCGGTGGGCAGCAACCGGCCCCAGGCTTTCGCCCTGGAGCGCGCGGCACAGGCAGGCATTGAAACCTTTACCGTGGATCACACCCGATACGATTCCCGGGAGGCATTTGATGCTGCCCTGCGCATGGAAATGGAGCGCTACCAGCCGGACCTGGTGGTGCTGGCAGGCTTCATGCGCATTCTGACGGAGGAGTTCGTGCGCGCTTTCCAGGGGCGTATGCTGAACGTACACCCGTCCCTGCTGCCCAGGTACCGTGGCCTGAACACCCACCAGCGGGCACTCGATGCCGGCGATGAGGTGCATGGAGTCTCCATTCACTTCGTGACGGAAGATCTCGACGGTGGTCCGGTGATTGCCCAGGCCGAGGTGCCCGTCCAGCCTGACGACACGGCTGAGACCCTGGCGGAGCGGGTGCAGACCCAGGAGCATGTGCTCTACCCCATCGTTATCCGGTGGTTCTGCGAGGGCCGCCTGCAGCTGGCCGGAAACGACAGCATCCTGTTCGACGGCACCCCGGTGCCGGACGTACTCACACTGCCTGCAGCCTGAAAGCAGCAGCGCCCCGGGTGAAGAAATGGTCATGGGAACACCGTGTTGCGAGCGCTACACTCAGGCTAACTCAGCAGTAGAGGAAACGCCTGTGACCGGACTTCAGTCCCGACCGCTCCCCGGACGACATCTGCTTGCCAGCATTGCCATGCTCCTTGGTGCCTGCACAACGGCACTTGCAGCAGAGACCGCCACGCAACATCCCGACCTGACACCGATGTCAGCCACCTATGGTGCCTCCATGGACAAGGGCCTGGCCATTGACGGTTCGGCTACACGCACCCTTGAACAACAGGCAGACGGCACCTGGCTCTACCGGTTCGATGTGGACTCGTTTATTGCCGATATCACCGAGTCCGTCACCTTTCGCTGGGAAAACGGCCATATCCGCCCCCTGGAGTACCGGTATGCACTGAAGGGCCTCATGGTGCGTGATCGCAGCCGTGCCATGAACTTCAGCTGGGCGGCCAACAGCATCAGCGGCAGTTTCGAAGGCGACAGCTTTACCATGGAGATGGCAGAAAACGCCCTCGACCCACTGGGATTCCAGTTGCAGATGCGACAGGACCTTAAGGCCGGGAAACAGGAAATGACCTATGCGGTGGCAGACGATGGGGACTTCGACCACGACCGCTTCACGGTGATCGGCGAGGAAACCCTGACAACCCCCATGGGCGAGATGGCAACGCTCAAGGTGGAAAAGGTACGGGATGAAGACAGCAAACGGGAAACCCTGATGTGGTTCGCCCCGGAACTGGACTACCTGCTGGTCCAACTGGTGCAGGTAGAGCCCGACGGCAGCCGCTACGAAGTCAATCTGGAGGACGCGGAGCTGCCCTGATGTTCCGCCCAGATGTTCCTGACCTCATCGGCAATCAGGCGCATTCCTGCGGCAACCCGGTCATCGTCCTGGGAATAGGTCACCCGGATACACTCATGACGATGCCGCCAGTCATTCTCCGGCAACCCCGGAAAAAAGTAGTGGCCGGACACCACCAGCACGCCGCGCCGCTTCAGCCGCTGGTAAAGCTCCAGGCTGGACACCGGCAGGTCGGGGAACCAAAGCCACAGGAACATCGCCCCCTCGGGCTTGTGCACATACCAGCGACAATCATCCCCCAGGGCATCGGTAAATACCTGCACGGCCCGTTTCATCTTGGCGTGATAGAAAGGACAGACCACCTCACGGCTCAGGGACAGGATCTCACCACTCTTCACCAGCGGCTCGGCCAGCATGGCACCAAAGCTGCCGGTGGCCAGGTTCATGATGGCATTGATACCTGACAGCGCCTTGATGATTTCGGGTGCGGCTATCACGATACCCGTCCGCGCTGCCGGCAGGCCCAGCTTGGACAGACTCAGGCACAGGACAATCTGCTCATTCCAGCGAGGCCGGGCATCCACATACAGCAGGCTGGGGAATGGCGTGCCATAGGCGCCGTCGACAATCAGCGGAATATCATGGCTGCGGGCAAGCTGCTCCAGGCGCGCCATTTCCTCGTCCGTCACGACATTGCCGGTGGGATTGGTGGGGCGGGAGACGCAGATGGCCCCGGTTTCTCCGGTGACTTCCACCGCATCGAAGTCCACCCGGTACTTGAACTCGTGGGCACCGGTGAAACTGATCTCGGGCTCCACCGCCCGGAACAGCTCCGGCGCGATACCGGCATCGGCATAACCGATATATTCCGGCGCCAGGGGCAACAGGATGTGCTTGTGCACACCCTCGCCAAAATCACCGCCAAACATGTTGAACAGCATGAAAAAGGCGGCCTGGCTGCCATTGGTCAGGGCGATATTCTCCTCGCCCAACTCCCAGCCATACTCCCGGTTCA
This sequence comes from Marinobacter lacisalsi, assembly GCF_042651045.1. Lineage (NCBI taxonomy): Bacteria > Pseudomonadati > Pseudomonadota > Gammaproteobacteria > Pseudomonadales > Marinobacteraceae > Marinobacter > Marinobacter lacisalsi. The sequence goes on along the minus strand of NZ_JBHSDI010000010.1, from coordinate 214,384 downwards.
GCAACGTTGCCAGTGATGCAATGAACTGCTTTTCGCCCTGAGGTGGATCATAGATCCCCACCAGTCGATTCATGGCCTCCGGGTCGCGGGTCATGTCCGTCAGGATCTCCGTCAACCGGTGCTGCATCTCCGGGACCTGCCCGGGGTTGCCGCCGCCCATCATGATCATGTCATCACCCGACGCCAGGGCGTTACCCAGGTCGTCCATAAGGGAGGTGATGCCGGCATCAGCGGTAAACTTGCGACCAAAAGCAGAGAGTTTCATGACCACTTCACTTGATTCTGTCTATGAATTGTTGGATGCCCACTACCCTGAACGACCCGGCTCATCGTCCGACAGGGTGATCCCGAGATTGCTGACACCGTCATTGGCGGCCAGATTCTGCAATTCCCGGAGATAGTGCTCCTTGGGTACCCGCTGACGTTTCAGGCCCAGAATCAGGTCGCGCTGGAACACCTTGTCTTCCTTCATCAGCGGATGGCTGTCCAGCAGGCGAACCAGTTCACTCTCGTCCAGGCCCTCCCCTTCCGAGAAGGCAATGAAGTTCATCACCGTGCCGGTTGCCACCCGGGAGGCCTCGGTGGCCCGATGCCTGGATGGGTTCAGGCGACTCAGCAGCGCCTCCTCCAGCAACAGGCAGAACTCAGAGGCTGGATAGACCCCATAAGCATCGTAGGCCTCCACATCGGGGCTCAGGCTCTCCAGCTTGGCCAGCAGCTGCGGAATCTGGTTTTCAGCGGACTTCTGCTCGAACAGTCCCCAGCCCGTGTCCAGCAACTGACGCATCTTGCCACCAGCCTTGGTACCAATCGCCTCGCTGAACAAGGCATAGTTGGGAAATGCCCGTTCCGCCAGTGCCAGCAGAAAGGCCGTCTGTCGCCAACCCTGGAGCTGCTCAACCGCTTTCAGAAACTGGTTTGCATTCACATGCGGCTCCCGTTATCACTCTCATTAAAGACCATGCAACACCAAAAACAGGGTCTACAACCAAAAAGCGGGCCACCGGGGCCCGCCAGAACTGCCAGTACCGATGATTCAGGTCTTGGGCAGGGTTACTCCGGTCTGACCCAGGTACTTGCCGCCTCGGTCCTTGTAACTGGTCTCACATTCCTCATCGGATTCAAAGAACAGCATCTGCGCCACGCCCTCATTGGCATAGATCTTGGCAGGCAGATTGGTGGTGTTGGAAAACTCCAGGGTTACCTGGCCTTCCCACTCCGGCTCCAGCGGCGTCACATTCACAATGATACCGCAGCGGGCATAGGTCGACTTGCCCAGACAGATGGTGAGTACCTGGCGGGGGATACGGAAGTACTCCACGGTGCGCGCCAGGGCAAACGAGTTGGGCGGAATCACGCACACATCGCCGGTGTAATTGACGAAGCTGTTATCGTCAAAGTTCTTCGGATCCACTGTGGCGGAATGCACATTGGTAAAGATCTTGAACTCATTGCTGCAGCGCACGTCGTAGCCATAGCTGGAGGTACCGTAGGAGATCACCCGCCCGCGGGATGTTTCCCGCACCTGGCCTGGCTCGAAGGGCTCGATCATGCCCTTTTCTTCCGCCATACGGCGAATCCACTTGTCGGATTTGATACTCATTGATGCCGTCTCTTTCCTGTCGGTGCGCTGATGCGATGAAAACCCGGGCGCGATAGTTTACCTGTCTGTTGCGCCGGCGGCAAAGAACGCCGGCGCTATCGCCACTATGACCTCAGTCGTCACTGATGGAGATGCTGGGGATCGGGCCAGTCTCGTTCCTGGCCCGGGTCGACAGGCCCGCCGACAGCCGGCGGGCGATATCCCGGTAGCGACGGGACACTTCCGAATCCGGCTCAGCCACCACCGTCGGATTGCCACCATCGGTCTGTTCGCGAATGGTCAGGTGCAAAGGCAGCTGGCCGAGGAGCTCGGTCTGATAATCGTCGGCAACGCGCTCACCGCCACCGTGACCGAACAGGGCTTCCTCGTGGCCACAGTTGCTGCAGATGTGAACACTCATATTCTCCACGATGCCCAAAACCGGGATATCCACCTTGCGGAACATCTCGATGCCCTTCTTGCAGTCCAGCAGGGCTATATCCTGGGGCGTTGTTACCACCACGGCGCCGGTCACCGGCACTTTCTGGGCCAGGGTGAGCTGAATATCGCCGGTACCCGGCGGCATGTCGACCACCAGGTAGTCCAGTTCCTTCCATAAGGTCTGGGTCAGCAATTGCTGAACCGCCCCACTGACCATGGGCCCGCGCCAGACCATGGGGGTCTTGTCGGTCACCAGGAACGCCATGGACATGGCCTGGATGCCATGGGCCTCCACCGGCAGGAAGTACTTGTTGCCTTCGGTTTTCGGGCGCTGCCCCTCGGGAATGCCCAGCATCATGCCCACGCTGGGGCCGTAGATGTCGGCATCGAGAATTCCCACCCGGGCACCTTCAGCCGCCAGGGCCAGCGCCAGGTTGACGGCGGTGGTTGATTTGCCGACCCCACCCTTGCCGGAGGCCACGGCAATGATGTTCTTCACCCCCCCGATAGACTCCAGGTCGCGCTGGGCCTTGTGGGCATGGATGTGTTGACTGACCTGCACGTCGGCGCCGGTGACACCGTCCACGTTTTCCAGGCTGGTGGCGACAATCTGTTTCAGGCCGCCGGCAATACCCTCGCTGGCATAAGGCAGCTGTACCGTGACCGATACCTGGCCCGATTCGTCCACCTCCAGAGCCTTGACGGCACCCAGCTCATAAAGGTCCTTTTCCAGATAGGGATCGCGGTATTCGCGAACCGCCGCTTCAAGGGCTGTACGGGAAATCTCGGCCATGGTCTGCTCCGTGGATCAGAGTTCCGGGCTCAATGGGGAAAACACCGCCCGGGAAGATGAAAAGTAACGGCATGGAAGGTATCATTTGTGCCCGTTTCTGACCATACGGAGCTTACCGGGAGCTCATTGACAGAATCCCGCAAGCTTTCTCACAAAGATCACCGAGGTTCGGACATCACCATGACGCAAGCGAGTGCCAAACAGCGCGATATCCTGGTTACCAGCGCCCTGCCCTATGCCAACGGGCCGATCCACCTGGGCCATCTGCTGGAATACATTCAGACGGACATCTGGGTGCGCTACCAGAAGATGCGTGGCCACAACTGCTACTACGTTTGCGCCGACGACGCCCACGGCACTGCCATCATGCTGCGGGCCGAGCGCGAAGGCATTACGCCCGAACAACTGATCGACCGTATCCGGGATGAGCACCAGGAAGACTTCGCGGGCTTCAATATCCGCTTTGACAACTATTACACCACTCATTCCGATGAAAACCAGCAGTTTTCCGAGTTTATCTACCGGAAACTGCAGGAAAACGGTCACATCGCCACTCGCCAGATCACCCAGTTCTTCGACCCTGAAAAAGAGATGTTCCTGGCGGACCGCTTCATCAAGGGCACCTGCCCCAAGTGCAAGGCGGAAGACCAGTATGGCGACAACTGCGAGGCCTGCGGCGCCACCTATACGCCAGCGGAGCTGATTAACCCGCGCTCGGCCGTGTCAGGCGCAACACCCGTGCAGAAAGAGTCTGAACACTACTTTTTCAAATTGCCGGACTTCGAAGACTTCCTGCGCAAGTGGACCCGCAGCGGCACCCTGCAGGAGCAGGTGGCCAACAAGCTGGCCGAATGGCTGGACGCCGGCCTGCAGGAGTGGGACATCAGCCGCGACAAGCCCTACTTCGGGTTCGAGATTCCGGATGCCCCGGGCAAGTACTTCTATGTCTGGCTGGATGCCCCCATCGGGTACCTGGCCAGCTTCAAGAACCTGTGCAACCGGGAAGGCATCGACTTCGAGCATTTCTGGAAGTCGGACTCCGAGGCCGAGGTGTACCACTTCATCGGCAAGGACATCATCAACTTCCACGCCCTGTTCTGGCCCGCCATGCTGCACGACGCCGGCCTGCGCACGCCGACAGCGGTATGGGCCCATGGCTTTGTCACCGTCAACGGCAAGAAGATGTCCAAGTCCCGGGGCACTTTTATCATGGCCCGCACCTACCTGGACCACCTGAACCCGGAATACCTGCGCTACTACTTCGCCGCCAAACTCACTGCCGGCGTTGATGACATGGACCTGAACCTGGAAGATTTCGCGGCACGGGTGAACTCCGATCTCGTAGGCAAGGTGGTCAATATCGCCAGTCGCAGTGCCGGTTTCATCACCAAACGCTTTGACGGTCGCCTGGGCAAGATCACGGAAACCGATAAACTCAACGAATTCATCGCCGCCGGCGAGGACATTGCCGATTTCTATGAAGCCCGTGAATTCGGCCGTGCCATGCGCCGGATCATGGAGCTGGCAGATATCGCCAACCAGTACGTCAACGACGAGCAGCCCTGGGTCATTGCCAAGCAGGAGGGCCAGGAAGCAAACCTCCAGGCCATCTGCACCAACGCCATCAACATGTTCCGTCTGCTGATGACCTACCTGGCGCCGGTTCTTCCGAAAACCGCCGAAGGCGCTGAGAGCTTCCTCAATGCCCGACTGGACTGGAACAACCGCGACGGGCTTCTGGAAGACCACCCGATCGACAAGTTCAAGCCCCTGATGAATCGGGTGGAGATGGCCCAAATCGAGAAAATGATCGACGCCTCAAAGGAGGAAATGTCCACCGCCACCGGTCAGCCGGCCGAATCAGCCTCCGACCTGGAACCGGTGGCGGACGAGATCGAGTTTCCGGACTTTGCCAAAGTGGACCTGCGGGTCGCGAAAATCGTCAAGGCGGAACACGTGGAGGGTGCCGACAAGCTACTTCGCCTGACCCTTGATGTAGGGCATGGCGAGCGCAACGTGTTTGCGGGTATAAAGTCTGCCTACAAACCTGAGGAACTGGAAGGCCGAATGACGGTCATGGTTGCCAACCTAAAGCCCCGCAAGATGAAGTTCGGGCTGTCGGAAGGCATGGTTCTGGCCGCCGGCCCAGGGGGCAAGGACATCTTCATTCTTTCACCGGATTCCGGCGCCACGCCCGGCATGCGGGTCATGTAATCTTCGGAGCACAGGGCGGATGAGCGAATACCTGCTGATCCTGGTCAGCACCATACTGGTGAACAACTTCGTGCTGGTACAGTTTCTTGGACTGTGCCCCTTCATGGGGGTATCCGGGAAGCTGGAGACCGCCATGGGCATGTCACTGGCCACCACGTTCGTGCTGACCCTGGCCTCAGTGTGCAGTTACCTGGCGTATACCTGGTTGCTTGAGCCGCTGGACCTGATGTTCCTCCGTACCATCACCTTCATCCTGGTGATCGCCGTGGTGGTTCAGTTCACGGAGATGGTGGTGCGTAAGACCAGCCCGCTGTTGTACCGGGTCCTGGGTATCTTCCTGCCGCTGATCACCACTAACTGCGCGGTGCTGGGGGTGGCCCTGCTGAACATCAACCGGCAGAACGATTTTGTGGAATCCGTGCTCTACGGTTTTGGTGCCGCCGCCGGTTTCTCCCTGGTGCTGGTGCTGTTTGCCGCCATGCGCGAGCGTATTGCCGTTGCCGATGTGCCTGTCGCCTTCCGGGGCGCTGCCATCGGCATGGTCACCGCCGGCCTGATGTCGCTGGCCTTCCTGGGTTTTACCGGCCTGGTAAGCGTCTGACGGAGTTTATGTCATGTGGACCGGTATTCTCATAGCCGTTGCGGTATTGCTTGCCCTTGCCGTGGTGTTCGGCGCCCTGCTGGGCTACGCCGCCGAACGCTTCCGGGTGGAGGGCAACCCCATCGTGGAACAGATCGATGCCCTGCTGCCCCAGACCCAGTGCGGCCAGTGTGGCTTTCCCGGCTGCCGGCCCTATGCCGAATCCATCGCCAATGGCGATGCCATCAACAAGTGCCCACCGGGGGGGGGAGAGTACCATCAAGGCCCTGGCCGATCTGCTGGATATAGAGCCCCAGCCACTGGACGCCGAACACGGCGTCGAGCAGGCCAAGCGGGTGGCGGTCATCCGTGAGGACGAATGCATCGGTTGTACCAAGTGCATACAGGCCTGCCCGGTGGATGCGATCCTGGGCGCTGCCAAACACATGCACACCGTCATCGAAAGCGAATGCACCGGCTGCGACCTGTGTGTGGAGCCGTGCCCGGTAGACTGCATTGACATGGTGACCCTGGACGAAGACATTCGCAGCTGGACCTGGCAGCCGCCAAAACCGGCCATCATCGCCACCGACCGCCAGGGAGCCAGCGCCTGATGACGCAGTTGTGGAGCTTTCCCGGGGGGATTCACCCGGCCGAGAACAAACATCAGTCCACAAACGGCCCCATCCGCTCCGCCGGTCTGCCAGAACGTCTGGTTCTTCCGCTGCAGCAACACATCGGCGAACCGGCTGAACCGGTCGTGCAGCCCGGAGATCAGGTGCTCAAGGGCCAGAAAATTGCCGATGTAACGGCAGGCATGGGGGTTCCCGTTCATGCCCCCACCTCCGGCACCATTGTCAGCATCGAACGGCTGCCCGTCCCCCACCCATCAGGCATGGCTGACTGGTGTATCGTGCTGGAACCGGACGGCGACGATGCCTGGTGTGAGCTCAGGCCCATCGCCGATTATCACTCACTGGACCGGGAAGCGGTGCTGGACCGGATTCGCGATGCCGGTATCAGCGGCATGGGTGGTGCCGGCTTCCCCACCAACATCAAGCTGAGACCACCCCGGGACCGCAACGTCAGCACGCTGATCCTGAACGGCGCGGAATGCGAGCCCTATATTACCGCCGACGATATGGCCATGAGGGAACGGGCCAACGAGGTCCAGAAGGGCCTGAAGATCATGGCCTGGATCCTGCGCCCGGAACGCTGCGTGGTCGCCATCGAGGACAACAAGCCGGAAGCCATCGAGGCCATGCGCAAGGCCACCGAAGGCACCCAGACGGAAGTGGTGGTGATACCCACCCAATACCCGTCCGGTGGCGAAAAACAGCTGATCCAGATTCTTACCGGCATGGAAGTGCCCAGTGGCGGCATCCCGGCAGACATTGGTGTGATGTGCCAGAACGTGGGCACCGCCATTGCCGTGTCCCGGGCCATATACCGTGGCGAACCGCTGATTTCACGGGTAACCACCGTCACCGGTGCTGGCGTGTCTGAACCAGGCAATTTCGACGCCCTGATCGGCACCCCCATCCGTCACCTGCTGACCCTGGCGGGCTTTGACAAGTCCCGTATCAACCGGCTGATCCTGGGCGGCCCGATGATGGGGTACACTCTGGAGGACACCGCTGTTCCGGTGGTCAAGACCACCAACTGCGTGATTGCCGCCACCGAATCGGAATTGCCCACGCCGCCGCCGGAACAGCCCTGTATACGCTGCGGCATGTGCGCCGAGGTCTGCCCCATGGAGCTGCTACCACAGCAGCTTTTCTGGCACGCCAAGGCCCAGGACTTCGATCGCGCGGAACACCTGAACCTGTTCGACTGCATTGAATGCGGCGCCTGCTCATATGTGTGCCCCAGTTCCATTCCCCTGGTGCAGTATTACCGCTACGCCAAGGGCGAAATTCGCACCCAGCGGGCGGAACAACTCAAGGCAGACCGGGCGCGGGAGCGTTTCGAGGCACGCCAGGCCCGGCTGGAACGGGAGCAGGAAGAAAAGGAACTCCGCCGAAAGGAACGCGCCCGTGCCGCTGCCGAAGCCCAGCAGAAGAAAAAGGCCGAGGCGGAGCAGGCTGTGGCCGACGGCGACGCCAAAGACGAACGTTCCGCCAAAGCCGCCATGGTCCAGCAGGCACTGGAGCGCAAGAAAGCCAGTACCGCCACCCCCGCCCCGGAAAAACCGGACACAGGCGATCTTGAAAAGCAGCTGGACCAGGCCCGCAGCAAACTGGAAACCATGGAAGGCATGCTCGAAGAAGCCAGAGCCGCCGAGGCCGACAATGTAGAAAAGCTGGAGCGGGCTGTCGCCAAGAACGTGGACCGGGTCAAGCGCGCCGAACAGGCCCTGGCCGAGGCCCGCAACTCCACCGCAGGCGCTGCAGAAGGGGAATCGCCCACTGACGGGCAGCAGCCTCGGGCACCAGAAGCCCCGACCACTGCGCCAGCAGAGGTACCGGATCTTGACGCCCTGCAGAAACAACTCGATCAGGCCCGTGACAAGCTGGACAAAATGACCGGCATGCTCGCGGACGAACGGGAAGCCGACGGCGACAATGTGGAAAAATTCGAACGGGCGGTAGCCAAGAATGAAGTCCGTGTACAGCGTGCCGAAGAGGCCCTGGCGGAAGCCCGCAAACAGCTTGCAACGGAGACCGGCGAATGAGTCTGGTGCAGCAGTCGTCACCCCATGCCCGCGGGGCTCGCCCCACCTCCCGGGTAATGCTGATCGTCATCCTGGCGACCCTGCCCGGTCTGCTGGCACAGACCCTGTTCTTCGGCTGGGGTAACCTGATCAATGTGGTCTGGTGCGTGCTGCTCGCCCTCGGCGCGGAAGCCGCGATGCTGATGCTGCGTGGCAAGCCGGTGAGCTTTTTCCTGAAAGACAACACCGCCGCCGTCACCGGGCTGCTACTGGGCCTTTCGCTGCCACAGTTCGCGCCCTGGTGGGTGTCAGCGGTGGCCGTGATCTCTGCCATCGTGCTGGCCAAACAGCTCTACGGCGGGCTTGGCGCCAACCCCTTCAACCCCGCCATGGTGGGCTATGCCCTGGTACTGGTGGCGTTTCCGGTGGCCATGACCACCAACTGGGCCGAGGCTTCCATGCTGGCTGATGCGCCGGGATTTGGCGAAACCCTGAACATTATCTTTACCGGCCAGCAGACCACGGTGGACGCTTACACCATGGCCACACCGCTGGATGAGTACAAGCACAAGATCGCCACTCACACCGCCGTGGAGGTACTGCAACATCCCACCTTCGGGTCGGGCGTGGCCAGGGGCTGGGAGTGGGTGAACGGAGCCTTCCTGCTGGGCGGGCTGGCGCTGGTGGCCCTGCGCATCATTACCTGGCACATTCCCGTCAGCCTGCTCGCCGCGCTGGCCCTGATGAGCCTTGCTTTCGGGGCCAATGAGGATCTTTACGCCCCCCTGTCACTGCACCTTCTGGCCGGGGGCACCATGTTGGGCGCCTTCTTTATCGCCACCGATCCGGTTTCCGCTGCCACCAGCCATCAGGGCAAGCTGATCTACGGCGCCTGTATCGGTGTGCTGATCTACATCATCCGCAGCTGGGGCAATTACCCGGACGCAGTGGCGTTCAGCGTCCTGCTGATGAACTTCGCGGTGCCCTTCATCGATCACTACACGCCACCGCGCACCTACGGCCATCACAAGCCCCGGCGCGGCATTCCGGGCAAGACGGGTTAAGGATAAAGGAAACACCATGGCAGCACTGGCACAATCCATCCGCAGGAGCGCCATTGGCCTGGGCCTGTTCGCCATCATTACCGGCGGCACCATCGCCCTGACCCAACAGCTGACGGAAGACCGCATTCAGGAACAGGTGGCCCGGGCAGAAGCCGCGGCACTTTACGAGATTATTCCGGAATCGGAACATGACAACGACTTGCTGCAGGACACCGTTACTCTGCCCCCTGGAGAGCGACTGGCTATCGACGGCCCCATAACGGCCTGGGTCGCCCGTCGGGACGGACAGCCGATCGGCCTGATTTTCCCCGCTGTGGCCCCGGATGGCTACTCCGGCAACATCAAGATGCTGGTTGGTGTTAACCTCAAGGGTGAAGTCCTTGGTGTTCGGGTGACCAGCCACCGGGAAACCCCCGGCCTCGGCGACCGCGTGGAGCTGAAAAAATCCAACTGGGTGCTGTCCTTTGAAGGGCGTTCCCTGGGCAACCCGGAACCCCGCAACTGGAATGTCAAAAAGAACGGCGGTGTCTTCGATCAGTTCACCGGCGCGACCATCACTCCCCGGGCAGTGGTCAAGGCAGTCCAGCATACGCTGATCTACTTCCGCAAGAACCGCCGGGAAATCCTCTCCAGGGCCGGTGCGGACCCGGCTTCCGGGCCGCAAGGCCGGGGCCGGGGCAAGCAACAACAGATCAGGGAGCAACGCTGACATGAGTACCAAGACCAGCGCCGAAATCGTCCGTGATGGCCTTTGGACCAACAACCCTGCCCTGGTGCAGGTGCTCGGCCTGTGCCCGCTGCTGGCAGTGACCAGCACTGTGGTGAACGCGCTCGGGCTGGGCATTGCCACGCTGCTGGTGTTGATGGGTTCCAACCTGGCGGTGTCGCTGATCCGCAACTTTGTCAGTGACTCGGTACGCCTGCCCGCCTTCGTGATGATCATCGCCTCGTTCGTGACCTGCGCTGAGTTGCTGATGCAGGCCTTCACCTACGAGCTGTACCAGATCCTGGGCATTTTCATTCCACTGATCGTCACCAACTGCGCCATCCTCGGTCGCGCCGATGCCTTTGCCTCCAAGACAACGCCGTTACCCGCGCTGCTGGACGGCGCCATGATGGGCCTGGGGTTCCTGGCCGTGCTGATTGTCCTGGGCGGCATGCGAGAGCTGATCGGCCAGGGCACCCTGTTCGTCGACATGGACCTGCTGCTCGGGCCAATGGCCGCCGACTGGACCCTCAACATTTTCCGGGACTATCCGGACATGCTGTTCATGGTGCTGCCGCCCGGGGCCTTCGTGGGTCTGGGACTGTTGATTGCGCTGAAAAACGGCATCGACAACAAGCTTGAAGAACGACGCAAGGCCCGTAATACCGATGTCGTAACCGCCGGCAGCAAGCGGGTGCGCGTAACCGGTAACATTTCCTGACCAACAACGACCACCGGCATTCATGAACAAACAGAAGCGTATTGAAATCTTCACTCGCCTGCGTGAGGCAAATCCCAGCCCCACCACGGAGCTGAACTACAGCACACCCTTCGAGCTGTTGATTGCGGTTATCCTGTCAGCCCAGGCCACTGATGTAGGGGTTAACAAGGCCACGGCGAAGCTCTATCCGGTGGCCAACACGCCCGAAGCCATCCTGGCCCTGGGAGTGGACGGCCTGAAGGAGTACATCAAGACCATCGGATTGTTCAACAGCAAGGCAGAGAACGTCATCAAGACCTGCCGCGCGTTGATTGACCGGCACAACAGCGAAGTGCCCAATACCCGTGAACAGCTGGAAGCATTGCCGGGCGTCGGCCGCAAGACCGCCAACGTGGTACTCAACACCGCCTTCGGCGAGCCTGCCATGGCGGTGGATACTCACATCTTCCGGGTATCCAACCGTACCGGCATCGCCCCGGGCAAGAACGTGCTGGAAGTGGAAAAGCGCCTGATGCGCCTGGTGCCGAAAGAGTTCCTGCTGGACGCCCACCACTGGCTGATACTTCACGGCCGTTACACCTGCACCGCCCGCAAGCCCAGATGCGGGGCCTGCATTATCGAGGATCTTTGTGAGTTCAAGGACAAGCGGGATTATATGGACTAGCGGGTATCGTTCATTGCCTTCTGGCCCTGGTGACGGGGCGATGCAGTGGGGGAAGCTTTTCTTTCGGAAAAAGAACTCGCTGCGCTCAGACACCTTTTTCCTGCAGAAAAGCTTCCCCCACTACCTCACCCCACGGGCCTGGTAGCCAGCCAGCCTCGCGGAGTAAAAAAGCGGCTACTCTCAGATTCCTGGGCCAGGGGGCGGTATGGGTTTTATCCGCCAGAAAAAGGTGTCTGAGCGCAGCGAGTTCTTTTTCCAAGGAGAAAACCCATACCGCCCCCTGGCCAGGCACCCAAACTTTCATGCTTAACTCTTTGAACCTGCACTAATCAAGGGCGACCAAAGCCGCCCCAAAGAGTGTCAATCGTCCAGCATATCGTCCTTAAGGCTGCCCTGGGCCGGCTCGTCACCCATCCAGATACCGAACAGGGCTTCCTTGAAGGCACGGTCGCCAATGGTCTTGCCAAGCTGGCCGTTCTTGATCACACGAACGCCGTCATTGGGTACGTAGACCAGTTCAAAAGTATCCCCCTCATTGATCTCGTCAGCGAATACGGTCAGCAGTTCATCCACTTCCTTCTGGATCGGCGCAACATTACCGTCGGTGGAGTTCTCGAAGCCCTCCATGGTGGCTTCTGTCATGTTATCGCTATTGATGCGACCGGAAATGACGTGGAGGACAATGGCCTGGGTCTCGTCGGCTGGCAGAATGGCCGTTTCGTCAGATGACTTTGACGGCAAATACAACGCAGCTACATACAGGTCAATAAAGAACTTGGACCGGACACCAGCGCCATTCAGTACCAGGCTGGTGCCATCCACTGTTTTTGATTCGCTGACATTGACGCCTTCGACTTCCACGGCGGCGGCGTTGGCCGCGACCAGAACACTCAGGCAAAGCCCACACAGCACGGCCATCAAACGTGAAACCATGGTTAACTCCTGTTCTTGATTATTGAGAGGTCGGCAGCAACCGCAGACCTGGGGGTACCTATCTATCGGGATAGCGCTGATATGGTAACCGAGATCCAAACCGTTCGGAGACTACCCAAAGCAACCCGCATCACAAATTTTCCATCACAAAAAAGCCGGCCATGGGCGTGACCGTGGCCGGCTCTGCAGTACGGAGACAGGTATTACTTGAACAGCAGATTACTCGACAGACCTTCCTTCTCGAGGATCTCCCGGAGCCGGCGCAGGGCCTCTACCTGGATCTGACGCACACGCTCCCGGGTCAGGCCGATTTCCCGGCCGACTTCTTCCAGCGTGCTGGTGGGATAACCCCGCAGACCGAAACGGCGGGAGAGCACTTCCTGCTGCTTGTCGCTGAGCTGGTCGATCCAGTTCTCCAGACAGCTGCAAAGATTGTTGTCCTGCAGCATGTCCGCCGGGTCATGGGCACCTTCATCAGCCACCGTGTCGAGCAGGGATTTTTCACCGCCGGCGCCAATGGGCGTATCCATGGAGGCCACACGCTCATTGAGACCAAGCATCCGCTCAACATCGCTGACCGGCTTGTCGACCATGTTGGCGATTTCTTCCGCCGACGGCTCATGATCCAGCTTCTGGGTCAGCTCCCTGGCCGCCCGCAGGTACAGGTTCAACTCCTTGACCACATGGATCGGCAGACGAATGGTGCGGGTCTGGTTCATGATGGCCCGTTCAATGGTCTGGCGTATCCACCAGGTAGCATAGGTGGAAAACCGGAAACCACGCTCCGGATCAAACTTTTCGACGGCCCGGATCAGACCCAGGTTACCTTCCTCGATCAGGTCCAGCAGGGTCAGGCCCCGGTTCACATAACGCCGGGCGATCTTGACAACAAGACGCAGGTTGCTCTCTATCATTCGCTTGCGGCCCGACTCTTCGCCCTTTCGGGCCAGGCGCGCGAAGTAGACTTCCTCTTCCGGAGTCAACAGTGGTGAGAAACCGATTTCATTGAGGTACAGCTGGGTTGCATCCAGCTGCTTCTGGGTGCCGAAATATCGGTTATGGGGTGTAAAACCCTGCTCATCCGCGGGTGCGGCAGCAGCATCGGCCGTTGTGGGGGTGTCTTCCGCGGCAACCTCCGTGGTTTCCGCTTCGTCGTCGGTCTCTTCTACATCAGCAACACGATCGATGATCATCTCTTCATGTTCTGCAGACATAACTCTGGCCCCGCCTTTCAAATGATCCTGTCGACAAGCGCCTGACACCGGAATTGCACATCCCCAGGTCCTGCCGGATTTACGCCCGCTCATTTTTTTTGTTGCGGGCCCCGTTTGTTATTGATCCATTGTTCCAGATTCAGGACATTTCGTTCTGGATCAGCCGGCTAACGACTGACGATTCATCAATGTTCTTATCTTGCTCCTGGCTTTCATTCGTTCTGTCAGAAAGCACCTGCTCACGTTTTCACGTTCTGCTGCCTCCTTGCATTATCACAGGTTAAGTGTTGTCGATCCGCCGTCACCAACAGACAGATTCCCCTATCGCGGAGGAAGGTAGGGCAACGGATCCACGGGATTACCGCTTTTACGGATCTCGAAGTGGAGCTTGTTGCCATCGGTGCCCGTACTTCCCAATTCGGCGATGGTCTGCCCCTGCTTCACGTTTTCCCCTTCCTGCACCAATATACGCCGGTTATGGGCATACGCACTCAGGTAGTGCTCATTGTGGTTGATGATAATCAGATTACCGTAACCAAGCAGGCCATTGCCGGCGTAAACCACATTTCCGTCGGCGGCAGCCTTAACCGGATCCCCGGAATTGCCGGCAATATCAATGCCTTTGTTGACTTTCCCGGATGTCGAATATTTTGCAATTACGGTGCCAACGTGGGGCCAGCGCCAGTTGATGTCTGACACGGTCTGGCTTTGCTTCGACAGGTCTACGTTACGATTCGGCTGGCGGGTAACCTTTGGTGCAGGCTCCGGCTGCGGCCGGGGAGTGGTGCTGGAGCGCGATGGGTTATTGGCAGGGGGGCGTGACGCAACTCGTGGGGCGTTGGCCGGAACCCGTCCCTTGCGATCAAGCCGGATGACCTGACCGGGATGAATGGTGTACGGCGGGGCGATGCCGTTGGCATTACCCAGTTCCCGGTAATCACGGCCATAGCGCCAGGCGATGCTATACAGGGTATCTCCCCGTTCTACCACATGCCGCCCCCAGTAAACGGGAGGATTGTAGGCACGGTCACCGTAGATGGCGGACGTGTTACACCCGGTCAGGATGGTCAGTGCAAAGGCCGTAATAACCAGCAGAAGGAGGGGTTGCCTCCACCGGGAGCGGGAGCGCAGGCAGGTGGCTGACCCCCTTTGACGCTGACTACGGCTATAATTCACGGATATATTGATATCGTTTTTATCTCGAAATTATCTTTCAGATTGGACCAGCCTTCCTGAAGGTCCCGTAAACCTTTAATTTATTGCATCTTTTGTGAACATGTCCAGGTTACCGAAAATCGGTAAGTGTTACCTGAAGAAACAAGCGGAGCGTCAGAAAGGTAACACCCATCTCAAATATTGCGTGAGCAATCGCACAACAGAGCCAGGTAAATGTCGCAAATTACTGCACTAAATCACATATCAGTTGCGGCTTACGACGATGTCGCTCTGCGTCCCGCCACCCATTCACCAACCAGCACGATCGCCAGCCCGGCCAGCACCGCCACAATGGCGACGGTAACCTGTGCAGGCTCTCCTGTCAGTTCAGCATAACGCATTGGCGAGACACTCACCTGCTCCAGGGGTACCTGATTTCCACTACTGTCAGTTCGCCAGGCAATCACCTCCTGCCAGGGCCAGACACGGTTCAAGGCCCCCACCATGAATCCGGTCAGTACTGCCAGCACCAGATCATGGGCCTTGCGAAGGGCCAGCCCCAACAAACGGGCGAAGCTGAGCAGCCCCACCAGACAACCACCCAGAAACAGCCCGATCAAGGCCAGGTCCAGCTCACGCACTGCATTGAGCACCGGCCCATACATGCCCAGAATCAGAAGAATGAAACTGCCGGACAACCCAGGCAGGATCATGGCACAGATGGCCAGAGCACCGGACAGGAAGAACACCATTGCCCCCGGGTTGACCTGACCGGCAGAAAGAGTCGTAACCCACCAGGCAATGGCGGCCCCCAGAGTGACGGGAATCATCAGCCACCAGCGTCGCTCGTTCATCTGACCCGACACGTGCCAGACAGACGCCACGATAAGGCCGAAAAAGAAGCTCCACAGAGCAATCGGATAGGTCTCAAGGGCCCAGGTAATCAGGTTGGCCAGGGTCGCTATACTGACCAGGATCCCGGCAAGCAGCGCAACCAGAAAGGAACCGTCGACCTCATTCCAGAAACGGCGCCAGCGCCCCCTGAGAAAGGAATGGTAGAATGCCGAAGGGACCGCACCAATGGCCCCCAGCAGCCGGAAATAGATGCCGGTAATAAAAGCAATGGTGCCACCGGAAACACCTGGCACCACGTCCGCGGCGCCCATGGCCACGCCCCTGATAAAGATCCCTGCGTATTGTCGGATTCCTTTCAACGAACCACTCCGCCCAGCAGAGGGACGAACCGGACCGGCTCCATTTCCTCGGTGTGAAACTGGTCGCCGTCGCGGGTCACCTTTACCAATACCTGGCGCTCCTCCCCGACCGGAGCCACCATGACGCCACCATCGGCCAGCTGATCAAGCAGTTCCTGAGGCAGAACCCTCGGCGCCGCAGTCACAATGATGCCGTCGAAAGGCCCCCGGTCGGGCCACCCCATGGGGCCGTCGGACAGCTTCAGCATCACGTTGCGCAACTTGAGCAGGTGCATCCGTTCCCGCGCCTGGTCCTGCAGGGCCTTGATCCTTTCAACGCTGTACACCTCGTCACAGAGCTTCGCCAGGATGGCAGTCTGGTAACCGGAGCCGGTTCCCAGTTCAAGCACCTTTTTCGGGTTGGCGCTCATCAGCACCTCGGTCATGCGGGCCACAATGTAAGGTTGCGAGAGCGTCTGGCTGTTGCCGATGGGGAGGGCTGTGTCCTCGTAGGCCCGATGGGACAGGGCTTCATCCACAAAAATGTGCCGGGGCACTTCTTCCATCACGCCGAGCACCCGTTCATCGCTGACGCCGGCTTCCCGCAGGCGCTGTATGAGCCGCATACGGGTCCGGCGTGACGTCATTCCGATTCCGTCAAGAGCAACCATCAGCGTGCAGCCTCCACCCAGTGCCTCAATGACGACAGGGCATCGTGTTTGGTCATGTCGATATGGACCGGGGTGATGGATACATAATTCTCACCTACAGCGTGAAAATCCGTACCCGGCCCCGCATCCGCGCCCTCACCGGCGGCGCCAATCCAATAGCGTTCCTTGCCCCGGGGGCAGGTCATGGGTACCGCCCCTTCGGCACGACCACGGTGGCCCAGGCGCGTTACCCGGAACCCGGCAATGGCTTCCCAGGGCACGTCCGGCACATTTACGTTCAAAATACAGCGGCCGCCCAGGTCGGGCCAGTCATCCCGCTCCAGCAGGGTACGGACTACCCGGGCAGCTGTTTCATAGTGAAAGTGGCCATTGTTGACCAGGGATACGGCGATAGCCGGCAGGCCTAAATGGCGCCCCTCGGTAGCACCCGCCACGGTTCCCGAGTAGATAATATCGTCACCCAGATTGGCGTGGGTGTTGATACCGGAAACCACTCGATCGAAGGGGGCGTCGAAAAGGCCATTCACCGCCAGGTGCACGCAGTCGGTAGGTGTGCCATCCACCGAGCGGAAGCCGCCGGGGTGCTGCTCAACCGTCAACGGACGGTTCAGGGTCAGGGAGTTGCTGGCACCACTATGGTCGCGGTCCGGTGCGACCACTTCCAGTTCTGCCAGTCCTTCCAGGCCGGCGTGAAGGGCTACCAGCCCGGGGGAATGCACCCCATCATCGTTCGACAGCAAGATACGCACGATTTCCAGTCTCTCCGAGAATTGTTCTGGTGGCGCAAAGCGGTAGCCACCTCAATGGTAAAAAGCCAAATCGGAATTCTAACGGATAAACGATGACATTTGTGTCATGAGCAATCCGTTCTGACAAGTTGCTCCTGAAAAAACCAGTACAGGTCAGGGTGCCGATATCAGCCTTATCACGGAAGAAAGCATGGTCGTCGCGTATTGGCCGGGCGTAAGGGTGAATGACAGCCCGAGACTACGGTCACCATCCTGTCGCGTATGGGTCCATTCCAGGTCCGTGGGCAGCAGTCTCAGCGGACGACGCTCCGGAGCCATGCGGGTGCTGGCAAATACCGCCTCGATCTCCGGCGAGCGGGCAACCACATCCCGCTCCAGGGCGCCCTGCATATCCTCGGCCATCGTGCCGCCATCGCCCCACAACGGCCCCGTTGGCATCTCATGGGGCTCTCCTGGCAGCCGCTGTAACCAGTTGCCCTGAGCCACGCGCTCGGCCAGGACCTCGTTGAACAGCCATGATCGGGCCGCGGAGAAATACAACCCTTCCCGGCCGCCGGAAGACTTGCGACCACGACGCCGACGGGCCGGGCGGGAGGCCATGGCGACGGCCCGGTCCAGATTGTTGCCGTCATGACCAAACCGCTGCAGGCCAAAATAGTTCGGGCAACCCTCCCGGGCCAGTGTACCGAGCCTTTGTTCCAGGCCGGCCGGATCTCCGGTAACCGCCCGCAGACGAATCCGGAAACGATTGGCGTAGTGTTCTCCCCGCCTGAGCTTGCGACCACGACGGGCCACGGCCAGCACCTGCCAGTGCTGCTGCAGCGTCTGAATAAAGGCCTCGTCGTCGGCCTCCAGCCCGGGCCGCTGCACGCTGAACCACTGGCGGGTTACCGCATGGCGGTCCTTCAACCCGCTGTAACCCACGCCACTGTCGCCACAGCCGGCAAGCTCCCCCAGGCGCTGGGCCACCCAGGGGGTATTGTCACCCGTCTTTTCCAGATAGATGAGCAGATGTTCCCCCTGCCCCGGTACCAGAAGGGAGCGCCCGCTGTCCGGCTCATATATCGGGCCGCCGGTATCCAGCAACTCGGTGACCCGGAAATCCTCGGGGATGCTTTTCAGGTGGGCCGATGCTTCCGGTGCACCGCCCGGTACTGGCCAGTCGAGCTGCCAGCGACTCATGAACGGTCGTCGTCCAGCAGGCAGATAGCCTGGCAGGCGATACCTTCCTTGCGGCCGGTAAAGCCCAGCTTTTCGGTGGTGGTGGCCTTGACACTGACACGCTCCATGGCGATGCCCAGGTCCTCGGCTATATGCTGACGCATGGCGTCCACATGGGGAGCCATTTTCGGGGCCTGGGCGATGATGGTGCTATCAACGTTAACCACTTTCAGGCCGCGCGCGGCCACCTGCCGTCGAACTTCCCGCAGGAGAATCCGGCTGTCGGCTCCGGCCCACTCGGCGCTGGTGTCAGGAAACAGGTGACCTATGTCGCCCAGGGCAGCCGCCCCGAGCAGTGCATCGGCAATGGCGTGGAGCAGTACATCGCCATCGGAATGGGCCTTGAGGCCCTTTTCGTAGGGGATCGGCACACCACCGATCTTGATCTGGGAACCTTCACAGAACGCATGGACATCGAAACCCTGACCTATCCTCATGACACCTGCCTGAACTGAACGGAATTACCCGGCGTCCTGGCGGGCGAGAATAAACTCGGCCAGTGCCAGGTCCTCGGGAACGGTAATCTTGATATTGTCGGTACGCCCGGGCACGACCCGTGGCTGCCACCCGGCCAGTTCCATGGCAGATGATTCATCGGTAATAGCGCCGCGATACTTGCCCACGCCGTTTTCCAACGCCGGCAGCAGGTCGCCATAACGAAACATCTGCGGCGTGAACGCACGCCACAACTGGCGGCGATCCGCTGTTCCGCTGATGTAACCGGAGCCCGGCACAACCTGTTTGATGGTATCGGATACCGGTGCCGCCAGCAGCCCACCGGTGGTGCCAGCAGCCAGTTCGGCTCGCAGGCGATGCAGGTCATCGCTATGAATACAGGGGCGAGCCACATCGTGTACCAGGACCCAGTCGTCCTTGCCGGCCCGGCCTTCCAGATAACGGAGCGCAGCCATCACCGAGTCCACCCGTTCCGCACCACCAGGGCAGGTTTCAATACGGCTATCGGCTGCACTCTCGCTGCGGGGCCACCACTGGTCGTCCGGATGCAGCGGCACCACACATCCCGCCCAGGTACTGGCGGCGAGCAGGCGGGACAACGTAACGTCCAGCACGAAACGGTCTGCGAGGGTGAGGTACTGCTTGGGAACGGCGGACTGCATGCGCTGGCCAATGCCGGCGGCAGGCACGACCAGCCAGAAACGGTGGGAAGTCATAGACAACAGGGAACCTCGTGTGCCTTAACACAAGTTTATCGATTGTCAGCGAGCCTGTGTGAACGTTGGGCAAGGCGCACGAGTGCAGGACTGGTGGGCCAATTCAAGCGAGTGCAACACAGCCCAACGTTCACACAGGCTCGCCCTGCGGGAGCCCGCCATGCCCCTCAGGCCGGTGTTGCGCCTCTTGCCAAGGGAACCACCCTTACCGGCGAGTCGCGCCTTGGCCTGAGGGGCATGGCGGGCTCTGACAGTCGAGAAACTTGTGTTAAGGCACACTAGGGCTCCAGAACCAGGAAAAAGGTTTCATCATCGCGGATTAATCCCAGATCCTTGCGGGCCCGTTCCTCGACGGCCCCCTGGCCGGAACCCAGGTTGCGCACCTCAGCGTAGAGGCGTTCATTACGGGCGGCAAGCTTGGCGTTTTCCTGACGCTGCTCGGCGATGGTTTCACTCAGCCCCCAGACCTGGGCATAACTGCCTTCCCCCACCCACAGGCGCACCTGCAGCAGGACAATCAGTATCACCATGATGGACCAGAGCACTTTCATTGTACGATTCCGTTATTCCATTTGGCCCGGAGCGTTAGTCACCGTCGTTATCTGAGTGCCACAGGGCCATCCATGAGCAGTGGCATTATGCCACTTGCTCCGGTAGTTCCCTGCCCTGAAGCCACAAAACCGCCGGCGCAGCGGGATATCCCGCTACAGCCGACGGCCCTGAGAGTCTAGCCTAGTCAACGCAATCATGCACTAAGCACTGCTCTCTCATGTTAACTCTTACCCGTTAACCCTGGCCCTTGATCTCGCTCAGGCCACGATACGGTGCCTTTCCATCCAGGGCTTCCTCGATGCGAAGCAGCTGGTTGTACTTGGCCACACGGTCGGAACGGCACAGCGAACCGGTCTTGATCTGTCCGGCACAGGTTGCCACAGCCAGGTCGGCGATCGTGGTGTCCTCGGTCTCGCCGGAACGGTGGGAGATCACCGCGGTGTAACCGGCATCCTGGGCCATCTTGATGGCGTCCAGGGTCTCGGACAGGCTTCCGATCTGGTTGAACTTGATCAGGATGGAGTTGCCGATGCCCTTCTCGATGCCTTCCTTCAGGATAACCGTATTGGTCACGAACAGGTCGTCGCCCACCAGCTGCACTTTGCTGCCCAGCTTGTCGGTGAGTATCTTCCAGCCGTCCCAGTCGCCCTCGTCCATGCCATCTTCAATGGAGACGATGGGGAAACGCTCGCACAGGCCGGCCAGATAGTCGGCGAAACCGGCGGAGTCGAAGTTCTTGCCCTCACCGGCGAGCTGGTACTGGCCATCCCTGTAGAACTCGGAAGAGGCACAATCCAGGGCCAGGGTCACGTCGGTGCCCAGCTTGTAGCCGGCGGCCTCGACCGCTTCCTGGATAACCGCCAGGGCCGCTTCATTGGACGGAAGGTTGGGGGCAAAACCACCCTCGTCGCCAACCGCCGTATTCAGCCCCTGCTTCTGCAGTACCTTCTTCAGGCTGTGGAAAATTTCCGCGCCCATGCGCAGGGCTTCCGCGAAGTTCTTTGCCGAGACCGGCTGCACCATGAACTCCTGGATATCCACGTTGTTGTCGGCGTGCTCGCCACCGTTGAGAATATTCATCATGGGCACTGGCATGGAGTACTTGCCAGCGGTTCCGTTAACCTCGGCGATATGCTCATAGAGTGGCTTGCCCAGGGAGATGGCGGCAGCCTTGGCAGCCGCGAGGGAGACCGCCAGAATGGCGTTGGCACCCAGCTTGGCCTTGTTGTCCGTACCGTCCAGGTCAATCATGATCTGATCCAGGGCGCGTTGATCCGCCGCGTCCTTGCCGCTCAGGGCGTTGCAAATATCACCATTTACCGCTGCTACGGCCTTGGTAACGCCCTTGCCCAGATAACGACCCTTATCCTGGTCGCGAAGCTCCAGCGCTTCCCGGGAGCCTGTGGAGGCACCGGAAGGGGCACAGGCCCGGCCGAGGGTGCCATCCTCAAGGATCACATCGGCTTCCACCGTGGGGTTGCCGCGGGAATCCAGAACCTCACGGCCCTTGATATCAGCGATTTTGGTCATGCTTTTCCATCTCCGGATAGTGTCTGAATTAATGTCGTTATCAACGTAGAAACCAGAAAGTCATGGCCTTGCCCGCAGGCAACCTCAGGCCGTGTCGAGGGGTTCGAAACCTTTTACCAGTTCATCCATGGCCTTGACCTGTTTCAGGAACGGCTCCAGCTGGTTCAGCCGCAGGGCACAGGGGCCATCGCACAGGGCCTTGTCCGGGTCAGGATGGGCTTCCAGGAACAGCCCCGCCAGTCCCTGGGACATGCCTGCCCGGGCCAGGTCCACCACCTGGGCACGACGACCGCCGGCGGAATCCGACCGGCCACCGGGCATCTGCAGGGCGTGGGTCACGTCGAAGAAGACCGGTACCCCCAGCGCCTTCATCTGACCGAAGCCGAGCATATCGACCACCAGGTTGTTGTAACCGAAGCTGGTGCCCCGCTCGCAGAGGATCAGGCGGTCGTTGCCGGCTTCCTCGCACTTGCTGATGATATGGGCCATTTCACGGGGTGCCAGGAACTGGCCTTTCTTGATATTGATGGCCGCACCGGTCTTCGCCATGGCCACCACCAGATCAGTCTGGCGGCTGAGGAACGCGGGCAACTGGATGATATCGCAGACCTCGGCGGCTGGTTCCGCCTGCCAGGGCTCGTGGACATCAGAAATGACGGGAACCCGGTACTTCGCCTTGATATCAGCCAGCAGCTGCAGGCCCTGCTCAAGCCCGGGCCCACGGAAGGAATGGATGGATGACCGGTTGGCCTTGTCGAAGGATGCCTTGAATACATAAGGGATACCCAGGCGCCGGGTGATATCGACATAGGCCTCGGCCACTTCAAAAGCCAGGTCCCTGGACTCCAGTACATTCATGCCGCCAAACAGTACGAACGGCTGATCGTTGGCGATGGTGAGGTCGGCGACCGCAACAGTATTCTGTGCCATGGCAGCGTATCCTTGAATGGGCCTTTACCGGGGCCTCAGCGCCCGGCGTGCTTCAGTGCGGCTTCCACGAACCCGGTGAACAGCGGATGACCATCACGGGGCGTGGAGGTGAACTCCGGGTGGAACTGACAGGCCACGAACCAGGGATGGTCCGGCACCTCCACCACTTCCACCAGCTTGCCATCGGTGGAGCGGCCGGACACCCTGAGGCCGGCCTGCTCCAGTTGCGGCACAAAGTGGTTGTTTACCTCATAGCGGTGACGATGACGCTCGCGAATCACCTTCTTGCCGTAGCACTTGCCAATGGTGGAGTCTTCGGTGACCACACAGTCCTGGGCGCCCAGACGCATGGTACCGCCAATATCCGACTCCTCGGTGCGTTCCTCGCGCTTGCCGGTGGCATCCAGCCATTCGGTGATCAGGCCAACCACGGGCGCCGGGGAGTTTTCCCGGAATTCACTGGAATGGGCCCCTTCCAGACCTGCGACATTGCGGGCGTATTCAATGACTGCCACCTGCATGCCCAGGCAGATGCCCAGGTAAGGCACCTTGTTTTCACGGGCGTAACGCACGGTGGTGATCTTGCCCTCCACGCCGCGCTCGCCAAAGCCGCCAGGCACCAGAATGGCATGGGCCTTTTCCAGCACGCCAGTGCCGTTGTGTTCGATATCCTCGGAGTCGATGTACTCGATACGCACCTTGGTGCGGGTCTTGATGCCAGCATGGAGCAGGGATTCAATCAGCGACTTGTAGGCATCCAGCAGTTCCATATACTTGCCCACCATGGCGATGGTGATTTCCTGCTCGGGGTTGGTAATGGCGTCCATTACCGCATCCCACTCGCCAAGATCCGCTTCACCGGCCTTGAGGTTGAAGCGCTCGATAATCAGCTGATCCAGCCCGAAATCATGGAGTTTACGGGGGATGGCATAGATGGAGCTGGCGTCTTCGAGGGGAATAACCGCCCGCTCTTCCACGTTGGTGAACAGCGCGATCTTGCGACGGGAACCGGCATCCACCTCATGCTCGGAACGGCACAGCAGGATATCCGGCTGCAGGCCGATGGAACGCATTTCCTTGACGGAGTGCTGGGTGGGCTTGGTCTTGATCTCGCCAGCGGTGGCGATATAGGGCACCAGGGTCAGGTGCATGAACAGGGCGCGCTGCGGGCCCACCTCTACCTTGAGCTGACGACAGGCCTCCAGGAACGGCAGTGACTCGATGTCGCCTACAGTGCCGCCAATCTCCACCAGCGCGACATCCACCCCGGCGGCGCCTTCCACCACGCGACGCTTGATCTCGTCGGTGATGTGCGGAATTACCTGTACGGTTCCGCCCAGGTAGTCACCCCGGCGTTCCTTGCGGATCACTTCCTCGTATACACGTCCCGTGGTGAAGTTGTTGCGACGGGTCATGGGGGTGCGGATAAACCGCTCGTAGTGGCCCAGATCCAGATCGGTTTCTGCACCGTCTTCGGTAACGAAGACTTCCCCGTGCTGGAACGGGCTCATGGTCCCGGGGTCCACATTGATATAGGGATCCAGCTTGAGAATGGTGACCTTCAGGCCACGCGCTTCAAGGATTGCCGCCAGGGAAGCTGACGCGATCCCTTTCCCCAATGAGGACACAACACCGCCGGTGACGAAAATATAACGCGTCATGCAGATTCCGTGATTGTCAGGTTCAGTAAAGGAGGGAGATTGTCATCTCGAGATGGGACATCAGATTACCAGAAAGCCCCCCGCTGCTCAATCCGGGCCGGACGCAAAAGTCATCTCTGACACGCGCTCCGGAACCCCCGGTTCCCGCCGTATTTCCAGCCACCAGTGTTTTGCTGCTTGCCCCCCTGCCAGCTCGGGCTTACACCACAGATCCGCCACAGCGACCAGCTCCTCGTTGTCCCGGAATACCAGGGGCAACCGGTCCCGCTCCCAGGGCGGTATCTGTTGCTCCTGAAGCCATTTTTTCAGGGGCCGGCTCTGGCCACCTGCCGCCGGCCTGAACCGTTCGCCGCCCTGACGGTGAGCAAGCCGAAGGTGTGGAATACCGTTATCGCCACACCGGCCACGCAGGCAGAGACGGAAGTCGCCATCCTGTATGACCCTATCCGGCACCAGCGGCTGGTCTTCAGCCAGGGGCGGACGGCGCCGGGGAATCCGGTAAATATGGCCCTGAAAACGCCGCAGGGCAAACTCACCGGTGAGGATCTCCGGGCTGGCATCCTCCGGCGCTTCCAGCAGGTCATGGATTTCATCGTCCCCCAGGGAACGGCCCAGACTGCCTTCCAGCCACCACTGCAGCAGGTTGCGACAGGCTGACATGGGCAGTGCCCGCAGCCCGGAAAGACGAATGCGGTGCGGGCCTTCCTGTAGCTGATCAAACTGGGTCTGCGCCAGCAGGTCCGCCAGCTCGGCACTTTCGGCACAGGCCCGGGCGGAGGCAAGCAGGCGCCGGTCCAGTTGTGGCCAGCGTTCCTGCAATGCGGGCAGAATCCGGTGCCGCAGGAAATTGCGGTCAAAGCGGTCATCGGCATTAGTGGGATCTTCTGCCCACTCCCAGCCCGCTGCCCGCGCCTGTTGCCTCAGATGCTCGCGGGGCACGTCCAGCCAGGGCCGGATCAGCCGCCCTCGGCCCAGGGGGCGCTCATCGGGAATGCCCGCCAGCCCCCGCACACCAGAGCCACGCAGGAACCGAAACAACAGGGTTTCCGCCTGGTCATCGCGATGGTGAGCCATAAGCAACACCTCGCCCGGCGCCAGACGCGCCGAAAACACCTGATAGCGGGCGTCCCGGGCCCGGGTTTCGATACTGCCGGGGCCGGTGTCCACCTGCACATGGACGACCTCCAGGGGCACGCCCAACTGGTCGCAGCTCTCGCGACACAAGGATTCAAAGCCAGCGGCATCGGGCTGGAGCTGAT
Organism: Marinobacter lacisalsi; assembly: GCF_042651045.1. Classification (NCBI taxonomy): domain Bacteria; kingdom Pseudomonadati; phylum Pseudomonadota; class Gammaproteobacteria; order Pseudomonadales; family Marinobacteraceae; genus Marinobacter; species Marinobacter lacisalsi. Next base: position 188,726 of record NZ_JBHSDI010000010.1, on the reverse strand, counting down.
GGTTGACGTGAAGGGCGGACAGCGTTCCCGGTCGATGACCGAACACGTGGTGGGCCAGGTGAAGCAGGACGATGGAATCAAGGCCGCCGGAGAGGGCGACCCGAACCGGACCGGAAACCGCCAGCGCCTCCAGGGGCGCCAGCAGTTCCGGCAGAAGGGTGTCGGGCGGCCGCTTACCGCCCTGTGTCATAGCGGGTCAGGCGCTCATAGCGCCGGGCCACCAGTTCTTCCTGGCTGAGGCTGCCGAACTCGTGCAGCCCCTTGAGCAGCTCTTCTTTCAGGTTGTCTGCCATTTCCTGGGGGTTGCGGTGTGCACCGCCAAGCGGCTCCTTCACCACGGTGTCCGCCACGCCAAGTTCTTTCAGTCGGTTGGCAGTCACACCCATGGCATCGGCGGCCTGGGCGGCATGGTCCGCACTCTTCCACAGAATGGAGGCGCAACCTTCCGGAGAAATAACCGCGTAGGTGGAATACTGCAGCATGTACAGGTGATCACAGACACCGATGGCAAGGGCGCCGCCAGAGCCGCCCTCCCCCACCACGCTGGACAGGATAGGAGTCTTCAGCCGTGACATAACGGCCAGGTTACGGGCGATGGCCTCACTCTGGCCCCGCTCTTCGGCGCCAATACCGGGATAGGCACCGGGGGTGTCGATAAAGGTCAGCACCGGCATGCGGAAGCGCTCTGCCATTTCCATCAGACGCATGGCCTTGCGATACCCCTCGGGCCGGGGCATGCCGAAATTACGCCGTACCTTGTCGCGCACTTCACGACCCTTCTGGTGGCCAATGACCATCACTGGCTTGCCGTCCAGCCGGGCAGTGCCACCGACAATTGACTTGTCATCAGCGTAGGCCCGGTCACCATGCAGTTCGTCAAAATCCTCGAACATCATGTCGATGTAGTCAAAGGTGTATGGACGACGGGGGTGCCTGGCCAGACGGGCCACATCCCAGGCTTTCAGATCCGAGAAGATACTCTCGGTGAGATTGACACTTTTGGTCCTGAGCCGGTTGATCTCGTCAGTGATGTTGATTTCGGTGTCGTTGCCCACCATCCGCAGCTCTTCAATCTTGGCTTCCAGGTCGGCAATGGGCTGTTCAAAGTCCAGGTAGTTAGGGTTCATGGTGTTCCATCAACTTGTCTTGGTTCAGCGCCGTTTCGGGGCACAGCTTGGAATTTAGGGTAAAGATAACAACGCAGGGGCCTTTTAAAAAGCGGACCTTGGTCTGAGTGTGACACCTGACGTCCAGTCAGCCCTAATCATAGACCAGTTCCACCTGGTTATCCCCCACCAGGTATTTCAGCTCATAGAGCAGATTATCGTCTGGCTGCACACGCCAGCTTTCCCCCAGCTCGATCCGGGTACTGGCGTTGTCGCCCACGTATTCAATCCACACCGGGCTGCCCTGGCTGCGGAAAGGTCGCAGGGTATTGTCCAGCTTGTCCAGCAGACCATTGTGCAGCTGTTTCGCATCAATCCGCAGCTGCAGCCCCCGGCTGAACGACTGCCGCGCGGTGGCCACATCCATGACCGAACTGACCCGCATTTTCATCTGGCCGGAATAGTCATCATGGCTTACCTGCCCTTCCAGCACGATCACCTGATCCGACTGCAGCAGCTCCCGGTTCTCGTTGAAGGCCTCGGAGAACAGCGTGGCCTCAAGGCGACCACTGCGGTCGTCCAGGGTGACAAAGCACATGGTGGAGCCGGTACGGGTCTTCATTGTGCGCTGCGCGACGATCAGCCCGGCCACTCGCTGGGGTGAGCGGGAAGGCTGGACATCGGCAATGGCCGAGCGCACGAACCGCCGCACTTCCTTTTCGTATTCGTCGAAGGGGTGGCCTGTCAGGTAAAGCCCGAGGGTGTCCTTTTCGCCCTTCAACCGTGCCTTCTCCGTCCATTCCCGCACATGGGCCACATCGGCGAAGGGGTCGACGCCTTCATCGCCACCCAGGATGTCGCCAAACATATCGGTCATACCGGCCGACTCATTGCGGGACTGCTGACCTGCCTGCTGAATGGCCTTGTCGATGCTGGCCATCAGCTGGGCGCGACCGGGACCAAGCTTGTCCATGGCACCGGCGCGGATCATGGCCTCCAGGGCGCGCTTGTTGACCTTCTTCAGATCCACCCGGCAGCAGAAGTCAAACAGGTCCTCGTAGTGACCGCCTTCCCGCCGGCCCTCCACAATACTCTGGATCGGCCCCTCACCCAGGCCCTTGATGGCACCCAGGCCATAGACCACCTGGCCTTCGTCGTTCACGGTGAAGGTGTATTCGGAGGTGCTCACGTCCGGCAACACCAGCTCCAGGCCCATGGCCCGGCACTCTTCCACCAGGGTCACCACCTTGTCGGTGTTCTGCATATCGGCAGTGAGCACCGCCGCCATGAACTCCGCCGGGTAGTGGGCTTTCAGCCACAGGGTCTGGTAGGAAACCAGGGCGTACGCCGCCGAGTGGGACTTGTTGAAGCCGTAGCCGGCGAATTTTTCCACCAGGTCGAAGATGTTCTCCGCCAGTGTCTTGTCGATACCGTTATTGGCGCAGCCTTCGAGGAAAATCTCTTTCTGCTTGGCCATTTCCTCGGGCTTTTTCTTGCCCATGGCCCGGCGCAGCATATCGGCGCCACCCAGGGTATAGCCGGCCATCACCTGGGCGATCTGCATGACCTGCTCCTGGTAGAGGATGACCCCGTAGGTGGGCTCCAGGACCGGCTTCAGGCCTTCGTACTGATAGTCGGGGTGTGGAAAGGACACCGGCTGTCGACCGTGTTTACGGTCGATAAAGTCGTCCACCATGCCGGACTGCAGCGGGCCCGGACGGAACAGGGCCACCAGGGCGATCATGTCTTCCAGGGAGTCCGGCTGCAGGCGGCGGATCAGATCCTTCATGCCCCGGGATTCCAGCTGGAACACCGCCGTCGTTTCCGCTTTCTTCAGCATGGTGAAGGACGGCACGTCGTCCAGCGGAATGTCATTGATGTCCAGCACCGGCTCGCCCCGCTTTTCCCGGCGGGGATTGATCATCTTCAGCGCCCAGTCGATGATGGTGAGGGTCCGCAGGCCCAGGAAGTCGAACTTCACCAGGCCGGCGTCTTCCACGTCCCCCTTGTCAAACTGGGTGACCAGGCTGCCGCCCTCGTCGTCGCAATACAGTGGCGAGAAATCGGTGATCTTGGTGGGCGCGATGACCACGCCCCCGGCGTGCTTACCGGCGTTCCGGCAGACCCCTTCCAGCTTCAGGGCCATTTCCCAGATTTCCTGGGCTTCCTCGTCCTGCTCCAGGAAGTCCCGCAGCTGTTCTTCCTGTTCCAGCGCCTTCTCCAGGGTCATGCCCGGCTCGAAGGGGATCATCTTGGAGAGCCGGTCCGCCAGGCCATAGGATTTGCCCTGTACCCGCGCCACGTCACGCACTACCGCCTTGGCCGCCATAGTGCCGAAGGTGATGATCTGGGACACCGCCTCGCGACCGTACTTCTCCGCCACATAGTCGATGACCCGGTCACGCCCCTCCATGCAGAAGTCCACGTCGAAGTCGGGCATGGACACCCGTTCCGGGTTCAGGAAGCGCTCGAACAGCAGGTCGTACTGCAGCGGGTCCAGGTCGGTGATGAGCTGGGCGTAGGCCACCAGGGAGCCGGCACCGGAACCCCGCCCCGGGCCCACTGGCACGCCGTTGTTCTTGGCCCACTTGATGAAGTCCATCACGATCAGGAAGTAACCGGGGAACCCCATCTGGATGATGATATCCAGCTCGAAGTTCAGGCGCTTGAAGTAGGCGGCCCGCCGCTCCTCGTAGTCCGGATCGTCGGGGCTGAGGATGGTTTTCAGGCGATCTTCCAGGCCCTCCTCCGACACCTTCCGGAAGTAGTCATCCATGGTCATGCCATCGGGAATCGGGTAGTTGGGCAGGAAGTACTCACCCATACGCACCGGCACGCTGCAGCGGCGGGCGATTTCCACGGTGTTCTCGATGGCTTCGGGAATGTCCTCGAACAGCTCGACCATTTCCTCGGCGCTGCGCAGGTATTGCTGGTCGCTGAAACGTCGTTCCCGGCGAGGGTCCGCCAGGGTGCGGCTTTCGCCGATGCAGACCCGGGCCTCGTGGGCCTCGAAATCTTCCTGCTCCAGAAAGTGCACGTCGTTGGTGGCCACCACCGGGCAGCCGGCTTCCGACGCCAGTTCAACACAGGCGTGCAGGCAGTCCTCATCACCGGCGCGGCCGGTGCGTTGCAGCTCCAGGTAATAGCTGTCCGGATACAGATCCATCCAGTACCGTAGGCGTTCCCGGGCCAGGTCCGGTTTGCCCGCCATCAGGGCCTTGCCAACGTCACCCATCTTGCCGCCAGAGATGGCAATCAAGCCCTCACGACGAGCCTCCAGCCATTCCTTGCGAATGATCGGTTTGCCGTAGCGCTGACCTTCGGTATAGCCCAGGGAAATGATTTCGGTGAGGTTGAGGTAGCCATCCTTGTTGCGGGCCAGCAGGGTCAGGCGGAAAGGGTTGTCCGGCTCGTCCGGGTTTTCCAGCCATAGGTCCGCGCCCGGAATGGGCTTGACGCCGGCCCCCATGGCCGCCTTGTAGAAGCGCACCAGGGAACACATGTTGGACTGCTCGGTGAGCCCCACCGCCGGCATGCCCAGCTCCTTCACCCGGTTGATCAATGGCTTGACCCGGATCAGGCCGTCCACCATGGAGTACTCGGAGTGGACGCGGAGATGGACAAAATTCTGGCTCATAAAACTCGTGTTCCCGGTGGTCGTTCCAAACAGGGGATTCTATCCCATGGGACTCGTTCAGTCCCGTTTCATCAGGGCCATTAACCCCGCTTCGGTCTGCGCCCCCATCAGGGTTTCCCGCAGCTCGCCGTCCGGCGCCACAAGAAAGGTCGCGGGAAGCCCTTGTGGCATGGCCCAGCCCAGTGCCGGCGCCGGATTGTCCGACAACATGGTGAAACCGATGCCCATGCGCTGCCCCAGATCCACCAGTTGCTGGCCCGAGACGCCGTCGAAGTTCACGGCCAGCACCGTGATACCTTCGTGTTCATTGACATCGTTCAGTTCCGGGATTTCCTCCAGGCATGGCTTGCACCACTCGGCCCAGTAGTTAACCAGCACCCAGTCTCCCCTGAGCGAGGCCCATTCGATGGGCTCTCCCGCCGCAGTGGTAAACACCGGATTGTCGTTACCAGTGTCTGCTGACGGCACAGGCTCACTACAACCGACCAGCATCACAGCCAGTGCCAGGGCAAGAATCCGGACAACAGGGTGCTTCCCCATCACTCCTCCTGATAGACTTGGCAGCCTTTCGCGTATACAACCCATGGTAATCACCGGCAGAGAACCGAAAAACGACATGGCTGACACCCAAACCTTGCCTGACCACACCCGCATCTTTCACAACCCACGCTGCTCCAAGTCCCGCCAGACCCTGGCGTTACTGGAGGAAAACGGTCTCCGGCCGGAGGTGGTGAAGTATCTGGAAACCCCACCAACAGCTGGCGAACTGGCGGCACTGGTGGACGCCCTGGGCTGCTCCGTGCGGGATATCATCCGGGTAAAGGAAAGTGAATACAAGGAACTGGGTCTGGATAACCCTTCGCTGTCCGACGAGCAGCTGCTGGAAGCGCTGAGCGCGAATCCAAGGCTCATCGAACGCCCTATTGTGACACACAGGGGCAAGGCTGCTATGGGTCGCCCACCGGAGCAGGTTCTCACCCTGCTCTGATGTTTCGCACTCACCGCCACGCCCGGATACGAGGAGTCCATCATGCCCAGCGACCAGCCAGAGCTGCCCTACGTGCTCGTTCTTTACTACAGCCGCACCGGCCAGACCGCAGCCCTGGCCCGGCAGATTGCCCGGGGTGTTGCCCGGGTTGACGGCATCGAGGCGAGAATCCGCGCCGTGCCGCCGGTGTCACCGGATACCGAGGCCTCCCAGCCGGCAGTACCGGATGAAGGCGCTCCCTGGGCCACCCGTGCCGACCTGGCCGGTTGCGCCGGGCTGGCCATTGGCAGTCCGACACGGTTCGGCAACATGGCCGCGCCGCTGAAGTACTATCTCGACGGCACCGGCGACCTCTGGGCCAGTGGCACACTTGCCGGACGCCCCGCAGGCGCGTTTACCTCCACCGGCAGTCTCCATGGCGGTCAGGAGTCGACGATCCTGACCATGATGATGCCGTTGCTGCACCACGGTATGGTGCTGTGCGGCGTGCCCTATAGCGAGAAGGCCTTGGCCGAGACCCACTCTGGCGGCACGCCCTACGGGCCGTCCCACTGGGCTGGAACCGAAGCGGAAAATCCGATGACGGACCATGAAAAGACCATCTGCCAGACCTTCGGTGAACGCCTCGCCCGGCTGGCCCTCAAACTCGCGCACTGAATCGCCGGAACCAACCACCTGCTACCCTGTCAGGACATGTCATGCTGTACTCTGAAAACGCAAAAAAGACCCGTGCCCTGGCCGCCGGGCTCTATACTCTGTTTCTGGTCCTGCTGGTTGTTACCACCTTCTGGCCGGACCCGGTGGAGGACGTCTCGATAACGCTGATGCTGGCGGTAAAGCTGCTGCCATTGCTGCCTTTTGCCTGGGTGGTATTCCGGGGCCATAACCGGGGTTACATCTGGATGAGCTTTGTACTGATCTTCTACTTTACCGAGGCCGTGGTCAGCGCCTGGCTGAGCGAAGGGGCGCCGGTGCCGGTACTGATGTCAGTACTCAGTGGCACGCTGTTTACTGTCGCCATGGTTCATCTTAAGGTGAACCGGCCCTGACCGCACCCTGTCCGCACACATGAGGTAGTTCATGGCAGAAACCCTGGCCCGCGAGACCCGTCCGGAGCACACCCTTACCCTGCGGGAACTGTGCAATGCCCTGGCAGATACCGGTGAAGTGAGTCGTGAGGATTCCGAACGTGTGCTGTCCGCCAACCTGGGCGCCAGCGTGGAAGCCAGGCACCCCCTGGAAGTGATCGCCATCGCCGGGCTCACCAGCCTCCGCGACCATCGCACCCTGGACCTGGAACGGCTCACCCGCTGGCTGTCGGAATGGGCAGGCCAGCCCTATTACCACATCGATCCCCTGAAGATCGACGCCCCGGCCATTGCCCGCGCCATGTCCTACGCCTTTGCCCAGCGCCACCATATCCTGGCCGTTGAGGTGGCCGACGACGAGGCGGTGATCGCCAGTGCGGAACCCTTCAAGAGTGACTGGGAAACCAACCTGCGACACGTGCTGCAGCGCCCCCTGAAGCGCGTGGTGGCCAATCCGGAGTCAATCCGTCGCTTCACGGTGGAGTTCTACCAGCTCGCCAACTCCGTCAACAAGGCCGGCGGCCAGCAGGGCCGCGGCGCCGGCAACCTGCACAACTTCGAGCAACTGCTGGACATTGGCCAGGGTACCAGTCACGACGCCAACGACCAGCATGTGGTCAAGATTGTCGACTGGCTGCTGCAATACGCCTTCGATCAACGGGCCAGCGATATCCACATCGAGCCCAGGCGGGAGGTGACCCGGGTGCGGTTCCGCATTGATGGCGTACTGCACAATGTCTACGAGTTTCCTGAGCAGGTGGGTGTGGCGGTAACCAGCCGGCTGAAGATCCTGGGTCGCCTTAACGTCGCCGAAAAACGCCGCCCCCAGGACGGCCGCATCAAGACCCGCAAGCCGGACAACAGCGAAGTGGAGCTGCGCCTGGCCACCATGCCCACGGCCTTTGGCGAGAAAATGGTGCTGCGGATCTTCGACCCGGAGGTGCTGCTGAAGACTTTTGAACAATTGGGCTTCTCTGCAGACGACCGGGAACGCTGGCACGAGATGACCAGTCGCCCCCATGGCATTGTGCTGGTTACCGGGCCCACCGGCTCCGGCAAGACCACCACGCTCTACTCGACACTGAAACAGCTGGCCTCGCCGGATCAGAACATCTGCACCATCGAAGACCCCATCGAGATGGTGGAGCCGGCATTCAACCAGATGCAGGTGCAGCACAACATCGACCTGAGCTTCGCCTCCGGCGTAAGGGCTCTGTTGCGGCAGGACCCGGACATCATCATGATCGGTGAGATCCGCGACCTGGAAACGGCGGAAATGGCGGTGCAGGCCGCGCTCACCGGCCACCTGGTGCTGTCCACCCTGCACACCAACGACGCCCCCAGTGCTTTCACCCGGCTACTGGAACTGGGCATACCGCCGTACCTCATCCGTGCCACCGTGATCGGCGCCATGGCCCAGCGCCTGGTGCGCCTGCTATGCCCCCACTGCAAGAAACCGGCGCCACTGGAAGATGACGCCTGGACCACCCTCACCCGGCCCTGGAAGGCCCCCAAACCCAAACAGGTCTACCAGCCCGTCGGCTGCCTTGAATGCCGCGACACCGGCTACCTGGGCCGCGCCGGCGTGTACGAGATCCTGGGCCTGTCCCGCAACATTGCAGGCCAGATCAACGACCGCTGCGAACTGGAACAGCTGAGACTGGATGCCTACAAGGATGGCATGAAGTCATTGCGACTGAGCGGCGCCCAGAAGGTAGCTGCCGGACAGACCACGATCGAAGAAGTATTGAGGGTGACTCCGGAGAGCCAGCGATAAGGGTGAGGGTCAGAATGACAACGGCCACCTACACCCCGGGCCGCAACCCACACTGTTCCAACTGCCGCTGCCAGAGTTCAACATGCCGTTGCTGACTGGCATCCAGTTCCGCCCACAGGGAGTCGCCATCCAGTTTCAGGTATTGCTCATACCAGCCCTCGAAACCCTCGGGCATGACCTTTGTCTGCCGTTCTGCCAGGCGGGACAGCGGGCGAATGATGTCCTCCCGGCCTCGGCGTACCTGGGCAAGGTATGGCTGAACCCTTTCAATGAACACGCTGAAGAACATACTCTGGACGATGTCTGACTGATTGTTGGGCTTGCCGTCCAGGCACAGGGGGCGGTCGTCCAGACGAGATTCGATCACATCGCTGGCATCATCCAGGCGGGTGATCAGCATACGGGCGGAGAGGATCAGTTGCCCGGCGGCCTCGTGGGCCTGCCATTGCTGGTGGATGGCACCAAGTTCGTCAAGCCTGACGTCGGTTTCGCCTTGCCAAAGGGGCTTCAGCAGGGCGTTGAGTGCCTCAAGATCTGTCGCCAGACTGGCGATGCCGGATCCGGGCTCCAGGGGATACAACCCTTTGCTGCGGGTGAGCAGAGCCTCTATTTCTTCCACGCCCCAGGTGGCATTCCAGATAGCCACGGGCAGCGATTCGCGCTTGCTCTCGACAGCATTGGTAACGTCAGCCCTGAGTGACTCATCGTCGATCTCCGGCAGGCACTCCTGCGCGGCATTGATAAAGCGGACCTCGTAACGCAGGCGGTTGGCCGGCTGCATGACCCGGCCGAGTACCGACGCACGCTCACCGGCCACCACCTGCAGTTCGCAACCAAATATCGACAGGAAATCGAGCATGCCCAGTTCCACCGCGGGCATCTCGAGTACGCGTTCGCGGCGCCTGGGCAGCGGATCGGTGGCGGGGATAGTACTCAGTTGGTAGGGCTGGTCGAGCACGCGGGCGGTTCGCTCCACGTACTCGTCCATCATGGATTCGGGGGCGCTGAACGGGTTGCAGCCCGCCAGCGCCAGGGTCATGAGCAGCGCCGGGAGGCTACGCTCAATGGCGCTGAAGCAGCGCATCGACCTCACGGAAATCCCGGGCCACCGGGCGATGGTCAGTGTCCGGCAGGTCGCCCTCCCTTACCAGCCAACAGGTTTTCAGGCCGGCGGCCTCGGCAGCTTCCAGCTCGGCATCCACATCCGACAGGAACAGGACGGTTTCCGGCTCGACGCCCAGCTTGTCGATGATGGTGCGGTAGGAGGCGCTCTCCTTCTTGCCACCGACGTTGGTATCGAAATAACCGCTGAAGAAGGGGGTCAGGTCACCTTCACTGGAAAAACCAAAAATCAGCTTCTGCGCCTTCACAGACCCTGATGAGTAGACGTAGAGCCGCAGGCCACGGTCATGCCAGAAGCGCAGGTACTCAGCGGCATCGGGGTACACGTGGCCATCGAAAGCACCGTGCTGGTAGCCCTGCTCCCACAACATACCCTGCAACGTCTTGAGGGATGTTTCCTTGCGATCCTCGTCAATCCACTGCTCCAGTGTGCGAACCAGATCATCGATATCGTCACGATCGCACCCGGACACCTCGGCCACCCGGTCAAGCTGCTCGCCCACCGCCGGGTCCTCATGCCGCCAGTCACGTACAAACTCGCCCATATGCTCGCGGGCATAGGGAAACAGCACCTCATGCACGAAGGAGATGGAACTGGTGGTGCCTTCAATATCGGTGAGGATCACACGAATCATCATGCCGCTCCGGCGAGTTGCTCGTATCGGGGTAAGCGACTGGCAATATCCTCGCCCGTGAACTCGGCCACCCAGCCTTCCGGGTTGGTAAACAGGCGAATGCACGTGAATTCAGGCTCCGGCCCCATATCAAACCAGTGGCGGGTACCGTGGGGCACACTGATCAGGTCGTTGCGTTGGCACAGGATGGCATAGACCTGTTCACCCAAATGAAGATAGAACAGGCCCTGGCCGTGCACAAAGAATCGCACCTCGTCTTCACTGTGGGTATGCTCATCGAGAAACTTCTGACGAAACGCTTCCTTCTGGGGATTATCCGCCGTCAGACTGACCACATCGGCAGTGGCAAATCCACCCTCGCGCTTCAGGTGGTCCACCTCATCGGCATAAGCATCGAGGATATCGTCCTGACTGGCATCCGATGGCAGTGCCCGGGTTGGCCAGCGTTCGAAACGTATGCCCTGCTCGCCCAGCAGGCGGGCAATGTCTGCGGGGTTTTCCACCACCTGTTCCGGGGTCTCCGGCCGGCTCTGGTCAAAGATACTCAGGGTAGTCATCCACGGACCCTCATGGTTTCAAGTTCACATTCAAACAGAAATTCGAATGCCTCCACATGGCGCAGGCATTCGTTCATGTCCTTCCCCCAGGTATAAAGGCCATGGCCACGGATCAGATAGCCCGGCTGGCCGGGGTTGTCCGCCAGCCAGCGGCTGGTATCCGCCGCCAGGGCTGTCATATCCTGGGTGTTGGCGAACACCGGCACGGTCACGCGGCCCTCATGGGTGTCGACGCCGGCAAAGGCCTTTTGCAGCTCGTAGTCTTCAAGCACCACGGCCTCACCTTCCGGTACCAGCCGGCTGAGCACGGTGGCCTTGACCGAATGGGTGTGAAGCACCGCGCCGATGTCCGGCCGGTCACGGTAGATCACCGTGTGCAGCAGGGTTTCCGCTGACGGGCGGCAGTCGCTCTGTACCGGCCTGCCGTCCAGATCCACTACCATGATATCCGCTTCGGTCAGTTGCCCCTTGTGACGCCCGGAAACCGTAATGGCCACGTGACGGTCACTGATCCGGCTCGAATAATTGCTGCTGGTGGCCGGTGACCAGCCCCGCTGGTACAGGAACCGGCCCGCCTCACAGAGTGCCCGGGCCGCCTGGCTGTGCCGGGTAACATCAAAGGATTCGGTCACTGGATCACCGGGTTGCCTTCGGCGTCGTTCCAGATCTTGCGACCCCCGGTATCCATCTTGCCGTTGGAGTCCCAGATCTCCCGGTCGCTGGTGGACTCTTCAACCTGCCCGTTATCGTCCCAGACTTCCCGGTCGGTGGTGGCTTCTTCCACCTTGCCATTATCATTCCAGAGGGCACGGCCCTGGCAACCGGCCAGTGCCACAACAGCCAACATCGCAACAAACAGCTTTTTCATACCACTCTCATCTTTCAGGTAAAGGTTTATCGCGCCCCGTGTATTTCCCGGTTACGCTGCTTCTGCTGATCGCTCTTGCGGACCATGACATACACCGCTCCGGTTCCGCCATGGTGCTTCTGAGCTGAATGGAACGCCAGTACATCCTCCAGTTCCGGCAGCCAGCGGGCAACGTAGCTCTTGATCTGGGCAACACCATCGGGATTCCTCTCACCCTTGCCGTGCAGGATGATCACCGACCTCAGTCCATACCGTACGCAATCCTTAACGAAGCCGAAGACTTCCCGGCGGGCCTGCTCCACCGTCATACGGTGAAGGTCAAGCCGCGCCTCGATCGGGTACTGCCCCAACCGGAGCTTGCGGAACACACCATGCTGCACCCCCGGCCGCTGCCAGCTGAGAATATCGTGGGCGGTCAACGGGTCCACGTCTGACGCCGTCAGTGGATTGGCATCGCGGGACCTGGCATCCACGGCGGCACGCTGGCGCTCCAGGTGCCCTGGCGTCAGCTCCTTCGGGGTGGAGACCTCTGCCCGGTTGGGTCGCCGGATGCGGCGGACATCTTTCATCTGTTCAAGGAACAGCAGTCGCTCATCTTTTGACGTCATGGTTTCACGCAGAACACAGTTGAATGGGCACTTTACCACCGGCCACCGGAGGCATAAAGCAACAACGGACCGCAAACCGGGGTCTGGCTATAATACGACCAAAGGCCGACATCGAAGCACCCCGGTAATGGGTTACACTCTTTGAAATGACAACAATAAGTGAGCCGAGTTCATGACCCAGGAACAGGAAGCCGCGCTGCCCCAGAACACCCGGTCAATCATGGCCTTTCTCCGGGAACACGCGCCGTTCTCCGGTATGGACGATTCTCACCTGGCCCTGTTCGCCGAACATGCCAGCCTTCGGTTCTTCGCCGACGGTGACACGGTGCTGTCGCCTGAGGACGGCCCGGTCCGAACCTTCAACGTGGTCAAGCAGGGCCGCATTCGAGGAGAAAGGGTCAACACCAAGACCGGTGAGCCGGAAACCACCTTCGAGATCAGCCAGGGCGAATGCTTTGCGCTGGCAGCACTGGTGGGCGAACGGCCCACCCAGACCCTGCACCGGGCGTCAGGTGACACGTTTTGTCTCAGCCTGGACTACCAGCATTTCGTCACCCTGTTCTCGGAGAGCGACGGCTTCCGGGACTTCTGTCTACGGGGCGTCAGTAGCCTGCTGGACCAGGTCAACCAGCGTATCCAGTCGGGGGCCATGGCATCGCTGGGTTCGTCCAATTCCCTGGATACGCCCCTGGAACGTTACGCCCTGCGCAATCCCATTGTCTGTTCCCCGGACATGCCGGTACGCAAAGCCGTTGCCAAGATGCATGACAACAATGTGGGCAGCATCATTATCACGGACGACCAGCGTTTCCCGAAAGGGATATTCACCCTCCGGGACCTGCGCACCCTCGTGGCGGAAGAAACCTGCACCCTGGACACCCCCATCAGCCAGGTGATGACGGCCAACCCTCATCACCTGCCCGCCAGCGCCGATGCCTTTGAAGCGGCCATGCTGATGGCGGAACATCACTTTGCGCATATCTGCGTGGTGGATGACGAGGAGCGACTGATCGGCGTGGTCTCCGAAAGGGACCTCTTCGCCCTGCAACGGGTGGATCTGGTGCATCTGGCACGCACCATTGGCACCGCCACCCATCTGCAGACCCTGGTGGCGCTGAGGGATGATGTGTCACGGCTGGTCGACGCCATGCTCGCCCACGGTGCCGACTCCGGCCAGGTGGTGAAGATCATTACCACACTCAACGACATTACCGTGCGCCGGGTACTGGAGCTCAACCTGAAAAAGGACGACCCCGGTATTCCCTTTACCTGGCTTACCTTCGGCAGCGAGGGCCGCCAGGAGCAGACCCTGCTGACCGATCAGGACAACGGCATACTGTTCACCATTCCGGATGGCATGACCGCGGACCAGGTGAGGGAAAAGCTGCTGCCCTTCGCCGAAACCATCAACAAGGAGCTGGCCACCTGCGGCTTTACCTGGTGCAAGGGCAACATCATGGCCAGTAACCCCAAGCTGTGCCTGAGTATCGAGGAATGGGACGACTGGTTCCTCAAGTTCATTGATGCCTCCACCCCCCAGAATCTGGTGTACTCGTCCATTTTCCTGGACATGCGCGCGGTCTATGGTCCGACAGAGCCCCTGAAGGACCTGCTGGAACTGGTGCTCACCCGCATCCGCAAGAATGCCCTGTTCCAGAAGATGCTCGCTGGCAATGCCCTGCAGCGGAAGCCGCCCCTGAACATATTCCGCGGCTTCCGCTATGCGCCGGACGGAGACCGCCACAGCCTGGACCTGAAGCGCCAGGGGCTGGCGCCGTTTGTCGAGTCAGTGCGGGTGTTCGCCCTGGCCAATGGCGTGGCAACCGCCAACACGCTGGAGCGGATGGAGCAACTGGCCAGGAAAAGCATTTTCGACGCCAAGGACGCCAATGCCTGGCAGGAGGCCTACAGCCTGATCCAGGCCATCCGCATGCGGGCCCACCAGGAGCAGTTGCAACGGGGCGAGGAACTGTCCAACTATATCAACCCGGACAACCTCAACCCCCTGGACCGCCGGATCCTGCGGGAGTCCTTCCGTCAGGCACAGCGGCTCCAGCAGAAGCTGGAAGTCACCTACCAGTTGTAGGGCGGCAAAGACGATGCTCGACGACCTGAAAGCGTGGATCAACGACAAGTTCGCAGGGACCGTGGAACACCATGACCTCAACCAGCTGCCCGCACCCAAGAGCGTGGGTGGACAGCGGCTGGAGGACCTTCGCTTCATCGTACTGGACCTTGAGACCACCGGTCTCAACCCGGCCAGGGACAAGGTCATCGCGATTGGAGCAGTAGCCATCGACCGGCTTGCCATCCCCCTGTCGGACCAGTTCGATCTCATCCTTCGGCGGCCCGAACTGGACATCAGCGAAACGGTACTGATCCACGGCATAGGCCCGGAAGCCCTGACCCGTGGCCACGAAACCCGGGATGCTCTGCTGAAGTTACTGGAATGGATGAACGGCGACCCGATACTCGCGTTTCACTCTGCGTTCGACCGCAAGTTCCTTGAGAAGGCCCTGCGCCAGCAACTGGGCTACACCAGGCCCCACGAGTGGCTGGATGTTGCGGAGCTCATGCCGGCCTTCTTTCCCAAGGCCCGGGAGGGCGTCAAGCGCCTGGATAACTGGTCCGAACACTTCGGTCTGGAAAATGCCGCCCGCCACCACGCGGCAGCCGACGCCCTGGCCACCGCAGAACTTTCCCTGATCGCTTTTCGGCAAGCCCGCCAACAGGGTGTGGGAACGCTGGACGAACTCAACCAGAAACTACGTTACTACCAACGCCTCAAAACCCTTCGCCGACTGTGAAATGGCTCTCATTCCACTTGATGTGCCGCTTTTTCAGGCTCTGTCACTAGCTCTATAAATTCTTATAAACCAATATCTTAGGATTAACCGAAACGCCCTTAGACCTTTTGCCAATATCCATTAACTTCCCGACAGGTAAAGTCGGTGATGGTAACCAGCAGGAGAATAAACCTTGAACAACAATCTCTCTTGGTTGCATCACAAGGAAAGCTCCGGTCAGAGCCCCGCCGCATACGCAAGGGACTGTGGCCGTGCCGGCTTTGATTCTTCTCAAACTTACAAGCGTCTAAATCCTACAAAAACAAAACAGGAGACCTGTTATGTCTGACGCAAACAGCAATGCTGTCCAGTACTGGAAGGCGAATCTGCGTCTGATACTGGGATGCCTGATCGTGTGGGCACTCGTATCCTACGGCTTCGCCATTCTGCTACGTCCCCTGCTTGCCGGCATCCCGGTGGGCGGTACCGACCTCGGGTTCTGGTTTGCCCAACAGGGCTCGATCCTGACCTTTATCTGCCTGATCTTCTTCTACGCTTGGCGCATGAACAGGCTGGATAAGCAGTTCGGCCTGGAAGAGGAGGAGTAACCCGATGAGTCAGTTTGCGATTAACCTCATTTTCGTCGGGGGCTCGTTCCTCCTCTACATCCTGATCGCCCTGTGGGCCAAGGCCGGCAGCACCAGCGACTTCTACGTGGCCGGTGGCGGCGTCCACCCCATCACCAACGGCGCCGCCATCGGCGCGGACTGGACGTCAGCGGCATCCTTTATCTCCATGGCGGGCCTGATTGCCGCCGGCGGTTATGCCAACTCAACATTCCTTATGGGCTGGACCGGTGGTTATGTGCTGCTGGCCATGTTGCTTGCCCCCTACCTGCGCAAGTTCGGCAAGTTCACGGTGCCCGAGTTCATCGGTGACCGGTTCTACAGCCGCAATGCCCGGCTGGTGGCAGTGCTGTGTCTGATTGTGGCGTCGGTCACCTACGTTATCGGTCAGATGGCCGGTGCCGGCGTGGCCTTCTCACGCTTCCTTGAGGTAGACGCTACCACCGGTCTGATGATTGCCGCGGTTGTGGTCTTCATCTACGCGGTTCTGGGCGGCATGAAGGGCATCACCTATACCCAGGTGGCCCAGTACTGCGTGTTGATTGTCGCTTACACCATTCCGGCGATCTTCATCGCCATCGAGCTGACCGGCAATCCGGTACCAATGTTCGCGATGTTCTCGGAGCACACCCAGTCCGGCCTGCCGATTCTGGAGAAGCTGAACCAGGTCATCACCGATCTCGGTTTCGGGTCCTACACCGCCGATGTACCCAACAAGCTCAACATGGTGCTGTTCACCCTGTCGCTGATGATCGGTACCGCCGGTCTGCCCCACGTTATTATCCGCTTCTTCACCGTACCCAAGGTGGCTGACGCACGCTGGTCCGCTGGCTGGGCACTGGTATTCATCGCACTGCTGTACCTGACTGCTCCGGCGGTTGCTTCCATGGCGCGCCTGAACCTGATGACGACCATCTATCCGGAAGGCACGCAGGAGCAACCTATTGAGTGGTCGGAAATCCAGGAAGTCAACGAGAATGGGGAACCTCACTGGATCAAGTCTTGGGAGGTCACCGGCCTGATCACCTTTGAGGACAAGAATAACGACGGTCGCGTCCAGTATTACAACGATGCCAATGAAGACTTCGCCGAGGAAGCCGCGTCCCGTGGCTGGGAAGGCAACGAGTTCTCCTACAACCGGGACATCCTGGTACTGGCGAACCCGGAGATCGCCAGCCTGCCCGGCTGGGTGATCGGCCTGATCGCCGCCGGTGGTCTGGCCGCAGCGTTGTCGACGGCAGCCGGTCTGTTGCTGGCCATCTCGTCCGCCATCAGTCACGACCTGATAAAGGGCGCCATCAACCCCAACATCTCGGACAAGGGTGAACTGCTGGCAGCAAGGATATCCATGGCCGTTGCCATAGTGGTGGCCACCTACCTTGGTGCCAACCCCCCGGGGTTCGCAGCGCAGGTAGTGGCACTGGCCTTCGGTATTGCCGCGGCATCCCTGTTCCCGGCCCTGATGATGGGTATCTTCTCCAAGCGGGTGAATAATGTGGGCGCTATCAGCGGTATGCTGGCAGGCCTGACCTTTACCCTGGTATACATCTTCGTATACAAGGGCTGGCTGTTCATCCCCGGCACCAACAACCTGCCGGATAACGCAGACGCCTGGGTACTGGGCATTTCCCCGCTGTCCATTGGTGCCGTAGGCGCGCTGGTGAACTTCGTGGTGGCCTTCGTAGTATCCAACGCCACCGAGGAGCCGCCGGTGGAAATCCAGGAGCTGGTGGAAAGCGTTCGCTATCCGCGCGGCGCTGGCAAGGCAGTGGATCACTAAGACATAATACGCCCCGTATTCAGAGTCGCATCTGAACGGGTTGATCCACGACGGGCCTCCTTTTCGGAGGCCCGTTTTTTTAAGGCCCCTGGAATGCCGCGAACAGTCCTGCTCTGTGCGGATAGTTTCCGGAGCCTCCCAGAGGAAACACTATGTTCTGGAATTTCGTAGCAACCATTGTCTGTGGCCTGGCAGCCGCGGGCATTGCCATGGCGATCCGCGCAGCGACGGCCAAGAAGGCCCCACGCTGGCTGGTACCGGTATTTGCCGGGCTTGGCATGATGGGCTATCAGATCTATATGGAATACAACTGGTACGATCAGATGACCGCCCGTATGCCGGCGGAGTCTGTCGTGGTCGCCACCGAGTCCCAGGCGGAGTTCTGGCGACCGTGGAGTTTTGCGTTCCCCCAGATCAACCGCATCACGGTGCTGGATACCAACAGCATTACCCGCAACCGGGCCAATCCGGATACCGTCCGCTTCCAGCTCTATCGTTTCCGGTCGACGTTTGGCGGTCGTGTCTCCAAGGGCACCTGGCTGCTGAACTGCCCCAGCCGGGAACTGGTTGCCCTGAACAGCGATGGCACCCCGAATACCGACCAGGTCCGCCGCCTGGGCACGGACGACACACTGCTACAGGAAGTATGCGACTGAATCCATCGACCAGGGAGTAACCGGAGATGATCAGTGTCTGGCTGCTGGTAGTCATTTCCATTGCCTACATCTCCCTGCTGTTCGCGGTTGCCTGGGCCGGTGACCGCCACCCGGGCCTGTACCGCAACAAGCTGGCCCGCCCCCACATCTACGCGCTGTCGCTGGCGGTCTATTTTACCTCGTGGACTTTCTACGGCGCCGTCGGCAGGGCCACCCAGGAGGGCCTCGCCTTCCTGCCCATCTACCTGGGACCGCTACTGGTCTTCCTGTTTGGCACGCCGCTGCTGCGTCGCATCATCTACATCAGCAAACGCAGCAACAGCACCTCCATCGCCGACTTTATCGCCTCCCGTTATGGCAAGTCCCAGTCGCTGGCCGCCCTGATCGCGGTCTTTGCACTGGTCGGCAGCGTGCCGTACATCGCACTGCAACTGAAAGCCATCTCACTGGGCTTCAGCGTACTCTCGGAAAACGGCGTCAATAACTCGCTGAATCAGGCCGCCTGGGCGGATTCCGCCTGGTATATCACCCTGGTGCTGGCGGTATTCACCGTGCTGTTCGGCACCCGTCACCTGGAGTCCACCGAACATCACCGGGGCATGATCCAGGCGGTGGCTTTCGAATCGGTGATCAAACTGGTGGCCTTCGTGGCCGTGGGTCTGTTTGTGGGCTTTGGCATGTATGGGGGCTTTGGCGACCTGCTGAGCCGGGTGCAGGACGCGGATCTGGTGGGCCAACTGACCTGGGACGGCGTCGAGGCGCCGGCGTTCATCACCCAGACCATCGTCGCCATGCTGGCCATCCTGTGCCTGCCACGGCAATTCCACGTCATGGTGGTGGAAAACGCCGACTACCGGGATTTCAATACCGCTCGCTGGGCCATGCCGGCGTACCTGTTGATCGCCAGCGCTTTTGTCCTGCCCATTGCCGCCGCTGGTCTGCTTCACGCCGGCACCGAAGGCGTCAATCCGGACATGCTGATCCTCACCCTGCCCATTATCGAGGAGCAGACCTGGCTGGCGATCCTGGCGTTCCTGGGGGGCGGCTCGGCAGCCGCTGCCATGGTTATCGTGTGCTCGGTGGCCATTGCCACCATGGTCAGTAACGAAATCGTGATGCCGGGGCTGCTCAAGTTCTTCCATCCCCGTATGAACCAGCGCGCGGATCTCAGCCGCCTGCTGCTGAGGATCCGGCGGGTCACCATCTTCCTGGTGCTGATGACCGCCTACGGCTTCTATCGTCTCGCCGGGGCGGATTACAGCCTGACCGCCTTCGGCCTGCTGTCCTTTGCCGCCGCAGCCCAGTTCGGCCCCTCGCTGATTGGCGGCATCCTCTGGCGCCGGGGCAACTACAACGGCGCCATCTGGGGCCTGGCCCTGGGTTTTGCCATGTGGTGTTACACCCTGCTGATTCCGGCCCTGGCCTCCACCGGCTGGCTCAGTGACACCCTCATCGACCAGGGCCTCTGGGGCCTGAGCTGGACCCGCCCCACGGCCCTGCTGGGGCTGGAACTGGACACCATGAGCCATGGCATTATCTGGTCCCTGGGCACCAACACCCTGGTCTACGTGCTGCTATCCATGACCACCCGGCAGCGTGTGCGGGAAAAGATCCAGATAGCGTCATTCTTCCATGAACCCCATCCCCGGGCGGAGACCTCCCAGCAGCAGGCCTGGCAGGGTGAGGTGCTCACCGCCGACCTGCAGGCCCTGACGGAGCGGTTCATGGGGGAAGAGCGTGCCGAGGCACTGTTCACCAACTATGAACGCCGCAATGCCATGCGGCTGTCGCCCCAGCGCCCCGCCAGCAGCCACCTGATGCGCTACATCGAGCGGCAGCTGGCCTCGGTGATCGGCGCGTCCACCGCCAGGGTGGTACTGGAATCCACTCTTACCGGCCGCGATATGCAGATCGAGGATGTGGTGAGCATTGTCGACGAAGCATCACAGGCCATGACCTTCAGCCGCGAGCTGCTGCAGTCCGCCATCGAGAACCTGAGCCTGGGCGTTTCGGTGGTCAACCATCAGCAGCAACTGGTGGTGTGGAACCGCCGTTACCTGGAGCTGTTCTCCTACCCCAAGGGCTATGTGCGGACCGGTCGGCCGGTACAGGACCTGATGCGTTACAACCTCACCAGCGCCAGCCTGCCCGCCCGGCGTATTGACGAGATCATCGAGGACCGCTGCGCAGCCATGAAACAGGGGCGACACATGTCCTACGAGCGGCACCGGCCGGACGGGACTGTGGTGAAGGTCGAGGGCAGCCCGATTCCCGGCGGTGGGTACGTCACCACCTTCCAGGACGTTACCGCCATGCGGCGGACCGAACAGGCGTTGAAAGAGACCAACATCTACCTGGAACAGCGGGTGAAGGAACGCACCCAGGAACTGCAGGTCATCAACGAGCAGATGCTGAAGGCCAAGTCCGTGGCGGAACAGGCCAACCAGAGCAAAACCCGCTTCCTGGCATCCGCCAGCCATGACCTGCTGCAACCACTGAACGCTGCCCGCCTGTTTGCTTCGGCACTTCAGAACAAGGTCATCACTGACGAGACCCGGGAACTGGCAAGCCACCTGGACAGCTCACTGGGTGCTGCCGAGGAAATCATCAGCACCTTGCTGGACATATCGAAAATCGACGCGGGGGCCCTTGAGCCGGATATCACCAGCTTCCCGGTGAACGACATGCTGCGTCACCTGGCCACCGAATTCAGCGCCATTGCCGCCGAGCAGAACCTGTCGCTGACCGTTGTACCCAGCTCTACCTGGGTAACCTCGGACGCCAAGTTGCTGCGGCGGGTGGTGCAGAATTTCCTGTCCAACGCCATTCGCTATTCAGAAAACGGCGGTCGTATCCTGATGGGCTGTCGTCGCCTCAAGGGCTACCTGCGAATCGAGGTCTGGGATACCGGTCCCGGCATTCCGGAGGACCAGCTGGCCCATATCTTCGAGGAATTCCGACGCCTGCGCCAGGGGCGTGACAAGAAGGGCCTGGGCCTTGGGCTGGCTATCGTGGACCGCATCAGCGGCATGTTGGGTCACCCGGTCAATGTCCACTCCCAGGTCGGCCGGGGCAGCACCTTCACGGTTACCGTGCCAAGGGCAGCGCCGGAACAGCGACAAGCCCCGGCTACCCCCAGCCGTAACGGCAGCCGGGGGCTGTCCACACTGAAGGGGCTGCACGTACTGTGTATTGACAATGATCCCCACATCCTCGAAGGCATGCAGGCGCTGCTGGGCAACTGGCATTGCCGGGTCACCACGGCCCTCAGCCTTGAGGGCGCACAGGAGGCATTGGCTGGCGAGGTGCCGGACATCATACTGGCGGACTACCAACTGGATGACGACCGCAACGGACTGGATGCCATGGATAGCCTGAGGAAGGATTTCGACCAGCCGGTACCGGGAATACTGATTACCGGCTATCTTGGGGAGGAAGCCCGTGAAGATGCCAGCCACCGCGGCTACCATATTCTCTACAAGCCAGTTAAGCCCGCTGCACTCCGGGCTCTGGTCAACAAACTGATCAAGAAGCGCTCATGATTAACTCGTTCGGTGAAACCAGTGTCCCCGTCAGCTTCAGGAAACTCAACTTTCTGGTGGTGGACGATTTCGAAAACTTCCGTAACTCCATGCGGCAGATGCTTCGCTCCATGGGAGCCGACAAGATCGAACTGGTCCACAATGGTTCTGTTGCGGTGCAGCGCTGTACCTATGACCACTTCGACGTGCTGCTGTGCAACTACAATCTCGGTGAGGGCAAAAGCGGCCAGCACGTGCTGGAAGAACTTCGTCATCGCAAGTTGTTGCGGCATTCATCGCTGTTTCTGATGGTCACGGCGGAAACATCCCGCGAGATGGTCATGGGAGCCCGGGAATACCACCCCGACGCCTACCTGACCAAACCCATCAACCAGGCCATGCTGGCCAAGCGGCTTGGCGCCCTGGCGGAGCGCCGGGACGCCCTGCTGCCCATCACACGGGCCATGGATCTGGAAGACTACCCGGAGGCCATACAGCAATGCCACGCCCTGCTTCCCCACCACCATCGGCACCGCTCCTGGATCTACAAGACCCTGGCGGAACTCTACGTGCGGGTGGGCGACTACGGCCAGGCCCGCAAGATCTACGACGAGATACTGGGGCAGCGGGCATTGTCATGGGCCCGGCTGGGCAAAGCCCGTGTCCTGGTCGCCGAGGGTTTCCATAACGAGGCCATCACCGCCCTGCAATCGCTTATCGAGGATCACCCGGATCACCTGGAGGCCTACGACCTGCTCGCGGAGAGCCTGCAGCGTACCGGCAAGCCCGGGCAGGCCCAGAAAACCCTGCAGCGGGCGGCCGAGCTTTCCCCCAATGCCCTGCTGAGGCAGCGGGATCTGGCAAAACTCGCCACCCACAACCATGACATTGACACCGCCACCGAGGCCTGGCGTCGCACCGTGAACCTGGGCACCTGGTCGGTGCATGACGACGCCGACCATCACCTGGCACTGGGGCGCTCCCTGACCGACCTGAGCGAGGGCGACCCCACCGGCGAAGGGAAGGAGTACGCCGACGAAGCGGTGAAGGTACTCAAGAACCTGGAGCGCAAGTTTCCGGAGGCGCCGGATATCGGCCCCCGCTCCATGTTGGTACGCGCACGCATCGTGGCTTCCCGGGGCAACCGGGCCAAGGCCCTGGCTTTCCTGGAAAAGGCCCGGGAAGCCTTACCGGAAGAGACGCTGTCCGCCGACGCCGGGCTGGATCTGGCCAAGACCATGTACCGGGTCGGCCAGACTCGTGAGGCAGAACAACTGCTGGGAACCCTGGCCCAGAAGTTCGAAGGCCAGAGCGACATCCTGGAGCAGATTGAGTCCCTGATTGACGAACCGGTCGGCCTTCAGCAACGACTGCAGGCACGGACGCTGAACCGGGAAGGGATCCAGGCGTATGAACAGGGGGCCCTTGGGGAAGCTGCCCGGCATTTCGAGCAGGCCCTGGAGGTGGTTCCCAATCATGCCGCGCTCAACCTGAACCTGATCCAGATACGTTTGAAACAGCTGGACAACAAGGACACGGCCGTCAACCCGCAACACGCCGTGGTCCAGTGCCGGCGCTGCCTGGACGCACTTGAGAACCTGCCGCCACAACATCGCCAGTATCGGCGCTACCAGTCCATGAAACGGAAAGTGGAGAATCTGAATGAGTGATCAGCCGCGCCCCGGCGCCGACAAGCGGCGTGAGATCGAAGTCCCGGATTTTTCCATGGTCATCGCCTCGGCGGTACATGACATGAAAAACTCCCTCGGTATGCTGCTCAGTACCCTGGAGGACCTGCGTCAGGAACTGCAGGGTGCGCCGGCAGAAAACCCCAAGCTGAATACCCTGCAATACGAGGCTGAACGTGTCCACAGCGACCTGCTCCAGTTACTGGGCATTTACCGGCTGGGCGAACACACGCTTTCTGCCCACAGTGATGAACACTATGTGGCGGATTTCCTCAGGGAACAGCTGGCCCGCCACCAGCCGCTGCTCGATGGCCACGGCATCCAGCACGAAATCGTGGCGGATGACAGCGCGGTTGGCTTCTTCGACGATGAGCTGATCGCCGGCATTATTACCAGTTCCCTCAACAACGCCATTCGCTACACCCGCAGCCGGCTGCGCCTGGGCGCCCGGGAGCAGGATGGCTGGCTGGTGCTCAGCATCGAAGATGACGGCAAAGGCTACCCGGAATCCATGCGCGAAGCAGGCGATGCGCTGCTGCGCGCGCCCGACTTCAGTAGCGGTTCCACCAGCCTTGGCCTCTACTTCGCCTCTGCCATTGCCAATCTGCATCAGAACGATGGTCGGCGAGGCGAGATCCGGCTTCACAATGAGGGTGAACTGGGCGGCGGCGTGTTCGAGGTGTGGCTACCCTGAGAGGCCCGTATACAGCGCCGTCAACGCTTACGGGGCAGCTTTCACCGACCTGTGCCACAATTTGGCAACGGGCTACTTGAATTGCCCGTCACCGCCCATTAACGTGTGGCAAGCCCTCAAGGATCCGCCAACGCCGCACATCGCAGCAACACGAGGGCACTCGTACAGACAGGGAGAACACAATGCCCCGTGGCAACGCACTCATCGTCGATGATTCCTCCACCGCCAGGATCATTCTTGCCCGGCTGCTGGAAAAAGCCGATCTCACCAGCAAGGGCGCAGGCTCCGCCGAAGAAGCCCTGAGCATGGTGCAGCACGAGCACTTTGACCTGATCTTCCTGGATCATCTGCTGCCAGGCATGAATGGCTTCGAGGCACTGGAGAAGTTCAAGAGCCGCCCGGACAGCAAAGACATCCCGGTGTTCATGTACACTTCCCAGAACGCCGACCGCTACGTACAGGATGCCAAGGCCCGGGGCGCTGCCGGGGTGATCGGCAAACAGGTGGAGCGGGAACAGCTGGTCCAGATGATCGACACCATCCTGGCGGACAGCGATGATGAGCAGGATTTTGCCACCACCGAGCTGAGCCCCTATCAGACCGTAGCCGACCAGTCGTACCTGCGGCGCCTGACCGGACGCCTCTCCACCCTGGAAATCGCCTACGAGGAAGCCAACGAAGATATCCGCGCCATGAAACAGCACATGGCCCGTGTGGATGCCCAGTTCCAGGAGGAGCTGGAAACCCGTGTCGGCAAGATGCGCCGTTTGTGGATGCTCTCCACCCTGGTTTTCGTACTGGTGGCCCTGTTCCTCGGCCTGCAGATCAACAGCGTGTCGGAAACCGTGGACGGGCTGCATACCCAACTGGGTCTGATCAGTCAGATGATCGGCGGCCTCATGGAGCTGGTTGGCGGCAACGGCGGTGGCTGACCCCGGTTCTCCGCAGACCTGGAAAAACAAGGGCGACCAGATGGTCGCCCTTTTTGACAGCGGGTAGTCAACCCAACCGTCAGAGGTTCAGCACATCCAGCCGGCCAAAATCCTGCTCCGGTCCGGCAGCCTGGACCGCAGGCTGCGATCCCGCCACTGAACGCCCTTTCTCGAAGTCATACAGGCTGGTGTCCGCCAGGTGTGAGGGCTCCACATTGCACATGGCCCGGAACATGGATTCAATGCGACCGGGGTGCTGCTTGTCCCACTGCTGAAGCATATCCTTGACCACCTGGCGCTGGAGATTCTCCTGAGAGCCACACAGGTTACAGGGAATGATCGGGTACTCCTGCAGCGCCGCGTAACGGGCAATATCCTTCTCGCGGCTGTAAGCGAGCGGACGAATCACGGTGTTGCGGCCATCATCGCTGAACAGCTTGGGGGGCATGGACTTCATCTTGCCGCCGTAGAACATGTTCAGGAAAAGGGTCTCCAGCAGGTCGTCCCGGTGATGGCCCAGGGCGATCTTGGTGATGCCGTGTTCCTCCGCAAAATTGTAGAGGATGCCCCGCCGCAGCCGCGAGCACAGGCCACAGGTGGTCTTGCCCTCTGGCACCTTCTCCTTGACGATGCTGTAGGTATCCTTCTCGATGATGTGGTACTCGATACCCAGCTTCGACAGGTAGTCCGGCAGCACGTGCTCGGGGAAGCCCGGCTGTTTCTGGTCCAGGTTGACGGCAATCAGCTCGAAGTTCACCGGGGCGCTCTTCTGCAGATTCATCAGGATATCCAGCATGGTGTAGGAATCCTTGCCACCAGACAGGCACACCATCACCCGGTCACCGGATTCGATCATCCGGAAATCCTGGATAGCCTGTCCGGTATCCCGACGCAGCCGCTTCTGGAGTTTGTTCATCTCCAGCTTTCGCTTGCGTGCGGCTTCGCTGGCCGGCCCCGTGGATACCGCTCCCGCCGTTGTCACATCAGACATAGTCAACCTGTGGTCATGGTGAATAAACAGGCGGCGATTATACCGGAGGCAACCCTTCCACGTCAGGTCTTCGGATCCCTGGTGTCCCGACACTTGGGATTGAGGCACCGCTGGCATACCATGTTGCCATGACCCGGCTACACGATACCCGCAAGGATTACACCCCGACGGACACCCGACGGGCCGCCCGCCAGGCACTGGAGAGCCACATCCAGCAGCTCAGCGCGGCAGTCGAGGCATGCCTGCGGGAAGCCCGTGGCGGCCTCTCCGAACTGGAACTGATCCGCCGACTGCAAGCGCCACCATGGCAGATCGTGGGTTCAGTGGACTACGCCAACCCGGCGGCACTGTACCCGGTCCATTTTCTGCTGTTTCATGTGCTCTATCGCCTGCGGGACGAGCTGGCCGAGCGGGGTGAAACGGTCACCATTTCACCGTTGACCATTTCCCTGAGGGAGTCCGACGTGGTGGCCGGCACCGGTCTGCCCGACAACAGCGACCCGCTCAGGGCCTTCTACCTGGACCTGAACCATTACAAGATGTCGGAGGACGACGTGCTGCGAATGGTGGATGATTTCTGGGCCGGGCGCGTTCACCAGCGTCCGGCAAAGAAGTCTGCAGCCGAGGCCGCCAGCGTACTGGGCTTTGACGCCCTGCCAGCCGATTTTCTGGTGGTCAAGCACCGGTTCCGTCGCGCCGTCATGCAGGCGCACCCGGACCGGGGCGGCGATACGGAACGGGTCCAGCAGCTGAATGAGGCGTTCGCCACCCTGCGCCATTACTTCCGACACGGAGACCCATCATGCTGAGCCGATGTCTGATCACTGCCTCCATCGCCACGGCAATAGCCCTTCCCGCCAGGGCAGACCTGGTAGTGCTCCAGTACCACCATGTCAGCGACCGGACCCCACCGAGCACCAGCACCGATGTGGACCTGTTCCAGTCGCACCTTGAGCGGATACAGGCTCTGGGGCTGGAGGTGGTGCCACTGGACTCGGGTACCAGCGCCGCCCTGGAGGGTAAGCTGGCGAATCGCCAGCAGGTGGCCATCACCTTTGACGATGCCTATGAATCCGTATGGGCCACGGCAGCGCCACTACTGGAAGAGTACGGCTACCCCTACACCATCTTCGTAAATACCGGGGCGGTAGGCAGTGATGGCTACATGACCTGGGAACAACTGGCCCGGGCCAGCCAGCACGCGGGCGTTCTCATAGCCAACCATAGCCATGATCACGGTCACCTGCCGAAACGGCCAGAGGAATCCCGGGACCACTGGCACCAGCGCACCACCGGGACCCTCGACCAGGCCCAGACCATGCTGCAAGAGAAGCTGGGGGTGAGCGAACCGCTGTTCGCCTATCCCTACGGCGAGTATGACACCGGCGTCGAGAAGCTGGTGGACAACCGGGACTGGTTTGGTTACGGACAGCAGTCAGGCGCCATTGGCGCTGAGTCGGACCCAAGCCGTCTGCCAAGATTTCCCATGGCTACAGCGTTCGGCCAGCTCGACAGCCTTGATAACAAGCTTCTCAGCCGCGCCCTGCCGGTGGACTTCAGCACACTGCCGGATGGCATCCTGGCCGACAACCCGCCCCGGCTGACGATGACGCTGCCGGAACCATTGAAACCTTCCGCTCTCACCTGCTTTGCCTCCGGTCAGGGCCGCATTCCTACCCATATCGAAGGGCAATCCGTGTCAGTACAGGCACCCAATGCCTTCAACAGCCGCCGTTTTCGCTATAACTGCACCTATCCGGCAGGACAGGGCCGGTTCTACTGGCTATCCCAGCAATGGGTCGACCTGAGCCAGCCCGAGGACTGACTGGCCCACGGGCAAACTACAGGGAAAAGGCCACACCCAACAGCAGATAACCCAGCAGCGTTACCAGCACAATGCCAATCAGGTTCAGTACCAGGCCTGCCCGTATCATATCGCTGATAGCGAGATGCCCGCTGCCGAAGACAATGGCATTGGGTGGTGTGGCCACCGGCATCATGAACGCACAACTGGCTGCAATGGCCGCCGGCACCGTCAGCAGCAGGGGCGATATGCCCTGACCCACCGCCAGCGCGCCAAGCAGTGGCAGGAAGGCCGCGGCGGTGGCAGTGTTACTGGTCACCTCGGTCAGGAAGATGATCACCGCAACCACCAGCCCGACCATCAACAGGGCCGGCAATATCTCAAGCACCGACAGGCTCTCTGCAATGGCTTCCGCCAGCCCGGAACTGCTGATCACCCCGGCCAGCGCAAGGCCCCCGCCAAACAACAGCAAGACACCCCAGGGCAACTCCCTGGCACTTTCCCAATCCATCAGAGCCCGGCCATCATGCTGCCCGGACCGCAACAGGAACAGCACGATGGCGGCGAATATGGCGATCACCGTGTCGCTCAGCCAGGGGATGGTATCAGCCAGCAGGGGCCGGAATATCCAGGCAGCGGCGGTCAGCCCAAAGACAACCGCCACCCTGACTTCAGGCCTGCCCATGGGACCCAGCGCGCCGAGCTCATCCCGGATAGCATCGCCCGCACTGCCGGCACTGCCCATATTGAAATCCGTCCGGGTCAGCCACCACCAGATCACAAGCAGCATCACCAATGCCACCGGCAGGCCGATAATCATCCATTGGGCGAAGCCAACCGGAATACCCTGTTGATCAGAGAGGTAAGCGGCCAGCAAGGCGTTGGGTGGCGTGCCAATCAGGGTCGCAATACCGCCCACGCTGGCCGAGTAGGCAATCGCCAGCAACAGTGCCACCCCGAACCGACGCCGGCTGTCCTCATCACCGATCTCCATCATGCTCAGCACAGACAGACCAATGGGCAGCATCATGATGGTGGTCGCGGTGTTCGACACCCACATACTCAGGAAGGCGGTGGCCAGCATGAAACCGCCGATCTGGCGCCGGGGACTGGTACCAACCATCAACAGTATGTGCAGGGCGATACGCCGGTGGAGGTTCCAGCGCTGCATCGCCAGCCCCAGGGTAAAACCGCCCAGAAACAGGAAGATGATCGGGTTGGCATAGGGCGTGGTGGCATCCTTGACCGTGCCCAGCCCCAATGCCGGGATCAGCACAATAGGCACCAGCGATGTAGCCGGTATGGGGATGGCTTCCGTGGCCCACCAGGTGGCCATCAGCATCATCAGGCCCAACGCAGCCCAGGCTGAACCGGACAGGCCACCGGGTGGCGGGAAAACCAAGGTCACTGCCAGCAGGGCCAGCCCGGTAAACAGACCAATAAACTGGCTTTTGGGCATCCTTCCGTCGGAATTATCGGCAGTCGGGGACACAGTTCAGCAACCTCCTTCCAGGTGTGAAAGTGCTACTCCTCCTCATCTTCGG
This sequence comes from Marinobacter lacisalsi, assembly GCF_042651045.1. Classification (NCBI taxonomy): domain Bacteria; kingdom Pseudomonadati; phylum Pseudomonadota; class Gammaproteobacteria; order Pseudomonadales; family Marinobacteraceae; genus Marinobacter; species Marinobacter lacisalsi. Next base: position 159,318 of record NZ_JBHSDI010000010.1, on the reverse strand, counting down.
CGCAGCGGACGCACAATGATGCCCAGGGCAGGATTTTCAGCCGCTCGGGGTTGATCCGGTCACCGCAACGTTCACACACGTCCCCTTCGCCTTCTTCAAGCCGGTCCAGGGCATGGATGACGTGCCGCAACTCCAGCCGCACTTCAGACTCCAGGGAGTCCACCACCTCGTCGTTCTGGCGCTGTACCGCCTGTTCGGAAAAATCGGCCTCCAGCTTGCCATCCTCACGATGCTGGTGGGCCTTATAGCGCCCCAGCCGCCGAGTCAGCTCCTGCTTCAGACGTTCGAGCTCTTCTTTACGGGTATTGGCCATCAGGTGGGTACCTCCTGCTCAGTCCCGGGAGAACGTAAAAGATTGCAAGGTTACCCCAAAGAATGGCTGAGCAATTGATGGCCGTCAAAAACCGACCATCCACCAGGCGCCACAATCATTTCCATTGCTCATAAAACCTGACCCTGACGGAACGACCATGGCCAACCATCTTCCCATAAAGAGCATCATGCGATCCGGCGAGCCTATACACTGCTCACCGGAGACACCGCTTCGAGAGGCGGCTCGACGGATGTCGGAGCGCGCCTGCAGCTCCATTGTGATCATGGACCAGGGAAAACCCGTGGGGATCTGGACAGAACACGACGCCCTGCTGGTGAACTTCGCCGACCCGGATTCCATGCAGCAGCCCATCGCCCGGGTCATGAGTACGCCGCTCGCCACCATTACCGCCGACACCAGCATTGCTGAAGCAGCCATGCGATTCCGTCGGGAAAACCTTCGGCATTTCCTGGTGGAGGATGACCAGCAACGCACCATCGGCATCCTCACCCAGAGCGATATCGCCATGAACCAGGGCCTGGAACCCTACCTGCGACTGCGTGAGGTGCACTCGGCACTGCGCCAGGCACCGCTGGTGCTCGGTGGACACTTCAAGCTTTCCGAGGCGGCCCGGCGCATGCACCGGACCCACCACGATGCGGCGCTGATCACCTGTGAACAGCGGGGACCGGGCGTCATCACGGAACGGGATATACTGCGTTTCATCAGCAATTACCCGGGCGACACCCCCATTTCCGGCCTGGCCAGCCGGCCATTACTCACCATCGGACCGGATGAGCCGCTGATCCGGGCCCGGGACATGTTGCTGGACAATCGCATCCGCCACCTGGGCGTGGAGGATGACGACGGCAACCTCACCGGTCTGCTTGGCTTTGCCGACCTGATCGCCGGCGCAGAACATATGTACCTTGAGGATCTGCGGGAGGCCCTGGAGCAGCGCGATGAGGCCCTGGAAAGATCACGGCAGCACCTGCAGCTCGCTGAACGGGTTATTGATGCCTCCCTCGAGGGAATCCTGATCACGGATCCGCAAATGCGCATCCAGTTCGTTAACCCGGCCTTCACCCAGCTCACCGGCTATCAGCCGGAAGAGGTTATTGGCCGCACACCGGGGCTACTCGCTTCCGGACGTCACGATGACCGCTTCTACAGCGACATGTGGGACACCCTGAAGCGCTCGGGGTGCTGGCGCGGCGAGATCTGGAACCGCCGCAAGACCGGTGAGCTTTTTCTTGAACTGCTCACCATCACCGCTATCCGCGATGACGACGGCAATATCAGCCACTATGCCGGCCTGTTTACCGACATTACCCAGAACCGGCAGAACGAAGAGCACATCCGCCAGCTGGCGTACTATGATGCGCTGACCGGTCTGCCCAACCGGCGCCTGCTGGAGGACCGGCTGGAGCACGCCATCCGTCATGCCCACCGCAAGCAACAGATGCTGGCAGTCCTGTTTATCGACCTGGACCATTTCAAGACGGTTAACGACACTCATGGCCATGCCGTTGGTGACCAGCTGCTTACCGAGTTGTCTCGCCGGCTTAAAAGCTGTCTGAGGGAAGATGACACCCTGGCCAGACTGGGCGGTGATGAGTTCATCGTACTGCTGCCGGAGCTGGACAGTGTCGACCATGCCCGCCGTGTCGCCTCCCGACTGATCGAAGTAAATGCCCGCCCCTACCGCCTCGGCGATGCCCTGCTTCCGGTTGGCTCCAGCATTGGCATCAGCCTCTATCCCCTGGACGGCGAGGAGGTAAAACCACTGATGCAAGCCGCCGACGAGGCCATGTACCGCGCCAAGGCTGCCGGCAGAAACCGCTTCCGGCTGAGTGGTCCGGAACCGGAGCAGACCGACAGCCAGTCCGGATAAGTCACGCCTGGCGCTTCCGGGTTACGCTTGCTTACGTGCAGTAACAGGTAACCACAATTTTCCACCATGGTCACATTGCGAATCTTGCCAACAGCGACAACACTTGCCATTGCCTGTAATTTTGCATTTTTTTACAAATACAACAGAAAAGGTGATGTCACTATGTCGATCCGGTTTCGCTCGCTGCCCGTTTTGCTCGGGTTATTGCTCACCGCCCTGCCCGCCCTGGCAGAACCCCTGAAGCTCGGGTTGAACTATCCCCAGTCGGGGCGTTATCAGGATCAGGGGCTGCAACAGCGTATGGGCGCCTTCCTTGCCGTGGAAGAAATCAATGCCAGCGGTGGCATCCTCGGGCGGGAGGTGGAACTGGTGATTCGCAATACCCGCGGTGATCCCGACCGTGGTGCCGCCAACACCGCTGACCTGATCGATAACCACGGCGTGGAAATGGTATTCGGCGGGTCCTCTTCCGCGGTGGCCATCGCCTCCGGCCGTGCTGCAAAAGAACGGGACCGACTCTATTTCGGCACCCTGACCTATTCCAACGCCACAACAGGCAGCGCCGGTCATACCCACATGTTTCGGGAACCGTTCAACGCGTGGATGTCCGCCAAGGCATTGGGCAGCTACCTGAGTGAGAACTACGCCGACAAGCAGTTCTTCTATATCACGGCCGACTACACCTGGGGCTGGTCGGTGGAGGAGTCCCTGAGGCAGTTCACCGGCACCAACGATACCAGCCGGCATGGCGGGGTGCTGACCCCCTTCCCAAATGCCCTCACCAACGACTTCCAGGCCGCCCTTCAGGAAGCAGCCGACAGCGATGCCGATGTGCTGGCCATGGTACTGTTCGGGGACGACATGGTGCGCGCCGTCAATATTGCCTATTCCATGGGCCTTCACGACAAGATGCAGATCGTGGTCCCCAACATCACTCTGAGCATGGCCAACCAGGTTGGCCCCAGTATCATGGAAGGCGTTATCGGGGCCGCGCCCTGGGTATGGAATCTGCCGGGCGAGGCGGGCTATGAGCGTGGCCAGACCTTTGTGGACACCTTTTCCAATCGCTTCGAGATGCGTCCGTCCTCAGCCGCGGCATCTGCCTACAGTATTGTCTATCAGTACAAAGATGCGGTAGAAAGAGCTGGAACCACCCGCACCGATGCAGTAATCAAGGCGCTTGAGGGCCATCGCTACACCTTCCTGAAGGACGAGCAGCAATGGCGAGCGTTTGACCACCAGAATGTCCAGTCGGTTTATGTGGTACGTATCCGGCCGCGCGAACAGGTGCTGGCCGACGAGTACTCAAGCGACTACTTCGAAATCGTCCACACCCTGAGCGGTGAGGAAGCAGTACGGACCCGGGAAGAATGGGAGGCAGACCGACGCGAAGCGGACATGCCTTTGAACCTGCAGTAACAATTCACCCCCCCGAATAGATGGAAGAGTACATGATAAAAAGAATGTTTATGGCGCTTACACTGCTGTTCGCCAGTCAGCTAACCAGTGCACAGGAGGTTCTGAAAATTGGCCTTAACTACCCGGCCAGCGGCCGCTACGAGTACCTGGGGCTGCAACAGCGGATGGGGGCGTTTCTTGCCGTGGACGAAATCAACGAAGCCGGGGGCATTCTTGGCCATCCTGTGGAGTTGATCATCCGCAATACCCAGCTGGACCCCAAGCGGGGCGCAGCCAACGTCCGTGAAATGGTCGACGAGGAGAATGTCCAGATGCTGTTCGGCGGGGTATCCTCGGCCGTGGCCATTGCCGCAGGCAGGGCGGCAAAGGAAAAGGACCGAATCTACTTCGGCACCCTCACCTATGCCAATGCCACCACAGGAGTCGCCGGCCATACCCACATGTTCCGGGAATCCTACAACGCCTGGATGACGGCCAGCGCGATGGGGCAGTATTTGTCAGAACAGTTCCAGGACAAGAAGTATTTCTATATCGCGGCCGACTATTCCTGGGGCCACTCGGTGGAAAAATCCATGCGCCGTGCGTCCGGCACGCAGGATGCCGATCGCCACCCCGTGGTCCGTACACCCTTCCCCAATGCAACCTCACGGGATTTCCAGGCTGCCCTCCAGCAGGCGGACGACAGCGGAGCTGAAGTGCTGGTACTGATCCTCGGTGGTGGTGACATGGTCCGTGCGGTGAATATCGCCCATGACATGAACCTGAAGGACAAGATGCAGATCGTCTGGCCCAACACCAGCCTGGGGACCGCACTGCAATTGGGGCCCACACTGATGGAAGGCATTATCGGAGCGGCTCCCTGGTTCTGGAACCTGCCCTACGAAAAGGGCTTTGACCGTGGGATCCAGTTTGTCGAGGCTTTCTCCGAACGGCACAGCATGCGGCCATCATCCGCAGCGGCGTCCGCCTACAGTATCGTTTACCAGTACAAGGATGCCGTCGAACGGGCCGGCACCACCAACACCGCCGATGTCATCGAGGCACTGGAGGGACACCGTTACTCACTGCTGAAGGACGAGCAGCAGTGGCGCGCCTTTGATCATCAGAACGTCCAGTCGGTGTATCTGGTCCGCATGGCCTCCCGCGAGAAAGTGCTGGCCGATGAATACAACAGTGGGTTCTATGAAATCCTCGGGTCCGTGCCCGGCGAAGAGGCCGCCCGGACCCTCGAAGAGTGGCAGGAGGCCCGCCGGGAAGCCGGTGTGCCCCTGACCCTGCAGTGACGCGCTGACGGCGGCCAGGAGGTGGCAGCGGGCGCAACGCCCGCCCCGGCTAATTCGCCTGTAGCCGCCGTACGGCCTCCAGCCAGCCATCATAGAGCCGGTCACGGTCCGCCTTGGACATGACCGGCTCGAACCGGCGCTCACAGCGCCACAGTTTTTCGATTTCCTCCAGGTCCCGATAAACGCCAGCGTGAAGGCCGGCCAGGAAAGCCGCCCCCAGCGCCGTGGTCTCGATAACCTCGGGCCGGTCCACGGTGGCCCCGAGGATATCCGCCAGAAACTGCAGCACCCAGTTGTTGACGACCATGCCACCGTCCACTCGCAGCGCCACCGGACGCTCGCCGTCGTCCTCCATGGCTTTCTGCAGGTCCTTGGTCTGGTAGCACACCGACTGCAGGCCGGCGGTCACAATCTCCTTGATGCCCGTATCCCTGGTCAGCCCGAACATCGCACCCCGTGCCTTGGGATCCCAGTGCGGTGCGCCCAGCCCGGTAAACGCCGGCACCAGATAGACGCCGTGATCCACCGGGGTCTGCTCCGCCAGCATCTCGCACTCGTCCGCCATCTGGATCAGGCTGAGGCCATCCCGCAACCACTGGATGGCGGCGCCCGCAATGAAAATGCTGCCCTCCAGGGCGTAGGTGGTCTTGCCATTGAGCCGGTAGCCCACCGTGGTCAGCAACCGGTGTTCCGACTTCAGTGCCTGCTCTCCGGTGTTGAGGATCAGGAAGCATCCGGTACCGTACGTACTCTTGGCAGTGCCCTCGGCAAAGCAGGTCTGGCCAAACAGCGCCGCCTGCTGATCACCGGCCACACCGCCGATGGTCGCGCCGGCGGCCGGCAGGCCTTCGGCGATAGTGCCGAAATCCGAGGCGCAGTCCCGTACTTCCGGGAGCAGGGATGCCGGCACGTCGAAGAGTTTCAGCAGGTCAGGGTCCCAGCACTGCTCGTGAATATTGAACAGCATGGTGCGGGAGGCATTGGTGGCGTCGGTCAGGAATGAGCGCCTTTCGGTGAACCGCCACAGCAGGAACGTATCGATAGTCCCGAAGGCCAGCTCGCCGCGCTCTGCCCGTTCACGGGCACCATCAACGTTCTCCAGTATCCAGCGGATCTTGGTGGCGGAGAAATAGGGATCGATGATCAGACCGGAACGCTCGGTCACCCCCGGCTCATGGCCGTCCTCCTTGAGTTGCTGGCAGAAACCGGCGGTACGACGATCCTGCCAGACAATAGCATTGTAGACGGGCTTACCGGTCTTCCGGTCCCACACCACGGTGGTTTCCCGCTGGTTGGTAATGCCGACGCCGGCGATCTGGCGGGTGTCCACGCCGCTGTTGTCGAGGACCGCCTGGCAGGTGGCCTTGACGGTCTCCCAGATAGCTTCCGGGTCGTGCTCCACCCAGCCGCTGTCCGGATAGATCTGTGCAAACTCCTGTTGCTCCACGGCATGGATGCGGCCTTCCAGTGTGAACAGAATGGCCCGGGAACTGGTGGTCCCCTGATCGATCGCCAGCAGATATTGACTCATGTGCAGCTTTGCTCCCTGTTATTGTTGAAAGTGCCGCCAAAGCTGTATTGTTCTGCCATAACGCTTGCGCGCCACTCCCGTTATTGGAATGGGTGGGGTTGGAAAAACAGCGTAGCACCCTTTTCGGCTTCCGATGCCCCTGTACGGAACCAGGAAAACAGCTCCCTGCCAAGACCATGCTGGTTGGCGGAGAGATCAGCCGTCGCGGGTTCACGGGCAGACAGTTCATCGTCAGGCACGCCAACAGACAGCTCTCCCCTGCCGGCGTCCACACGGATCATATCACCATCCCGCACCCGGGCCAGTACACCATCCCTGGCAGCTTCTGGATAGACGTGGATCGCGGCCGGAACCTTGCCGCTGGCGCCGGACATACGACCGTCTGTCACCAGCGCCACCTTGTAGCCCCGGTCCTGCAGGCTGCCCAGGTAGGGTGTCAACTTGTGCAGCTCGGGCATGCCATTGGCCGCGGGCCCCTGCCACCGGACCACCGCAACGAAGTCCATGTCCAGTTCTCCGCGGTCGAAAGCCTCGGCCACTTCGGACTGGTCGTCAAAGACCCTGGCCGGCGCTTCCACCACACGGTGCTCAGGCGCGACCGCCGATGTCTTGATAATGCCCCGCCCCAGATTACCCTGCACCACCGTCAGCCCTCCTTCCGGATCGAAGGGTTCCGATGCCGGGCGCAGCACGCCGGCATCAGTGCTGGTCGCCGGCGCCGGATGCCAGGCCAGCTTGCCGTCCTCCAGGGTGGGAATTTCGGTGTAGGCCCGCAGCCCATGACCGACCACCGTGTCGACGTCCTCGTGCAGCAGGCCCGCATCCAGCAGCTCCCGGATCAGGAACGCCGTGCCACCGGCCTGGTGGAAATGATTGACGTCTGCCTGACCATTGGGATACATCCGGGTCAGCAGTGGCGTAACGGTGGACAGCTCCGAGTAGTCATCCCAGTCGATCAGGATACCTGCTGCCCGGGCAATGGCCACCCAGTGCAGGGTGTGGTTGGTGGAGCCTCCGGTGGCCAGCAGCGCCACCAGCGCATTGACGATGGTTTTCTCCGACACCATGTCGGCCAGCCCCAGATGACCGCCATTCGGCCTGGACAGGCGGATCACCTGCTCGGTGGCGGCACGGGTCAGCGCCTCACGCAGAGGCGTTCCCGGGTTCACAAAGGCCGCACCGGGCAGGTGCAGCCCCATGACTTCAACCAGCAGCTGGTTACTGTTGGCTGTGCCATAGAAGGTACAGGTGCCCGGGCTGTGATAGGACTGGCTTTCCGCTTCCAGCAGCTCATCCTTGCCCACCTTGCCCTCGGCATACAACTGACGGATACGCTGCTTTTCCTTGTTCGGCAGGCCAGACGGCATGGGTCCCGCAGGGATCAGTACCGTCGGCAGGTAACCGAAGCTCAGGGCACCAATCAGCAGCCCCGGTACGATCTTGTCGCAGATCCCCAGCAACAGGGTGGCATCAAACATGTTGTGGCTGAGAGCAACCGCCGTGCTCATGGCAATCACGTCCCGGGATACCAGACTCAGCTCCATGCCGGGCTGGCCCTGGGTCACACCGTCACACATGGCCGGGGTGCCGCCGGCGAACTGGGCCACGGAGCCCATGCCATGGGCCGCCTGCCGGATCACGTCCGGAAATCCGGCATAAGGCTGATGGGCGGACAGCATGTCGTTGTAGGCTGAGACCATGGCCACGTTGGCCTGATTCATCAGCTTCAGGGTCTGCTTTTCGCCAGGCTGACAGGCCGCAAAACCATGGGCCAGGTTACCGCAGGACAGTGCCGCCCGGTGCGGTGACTGGCGCCCCAGTTCCTGCATACGCCCAAGGTAGTCTTGCCGGCTGTCGCGGCTGCGGTGGATAATCCGGTCCGTTACCTGCTGTACGGTGGGGTGCATCGATGCTCTCCTTCACCATTCTGTTACACTTTGACACTACCATGACGGGCTGATGACCAACAGCAACGACCTGCAGGCCGCCCGCCCGGGCAGGCCCCAGAAAAGGAACTGATACGCTATGCCAGAGCAGCTACGGCGCACCAAGATTGTCGCCACCCTCGGCCCCGCCACCGATTCTCCGGACACCCTGGAGCGCATCATCCGCGCAGGCCTGGACGTCTGCCGCCTCAACTTCTCCCATGGCAGCGCCGAAGAGCACTGTGAGCGTGCCCGCCGGGTACGCCAGGCGGCTGCCAGGTGCGAACGCTTTGTGGCCGTTCTGGCCGACCTTCAGGGCCCCAAGCTCAGGATCGCGCGGTTCCGCGACAACAAGGTCACCCTGAAGGCGGGCCAGACCTTTGTACTGGATGCGGCCATGGACAAGGAGGCCGGCGATGACCAGTGTGTCGGCATTGACTACGAACAGCTGATCCAGGACGTCACTACCGGCGATATTCTGGTGCTTGACGACGGCCGTATCGAGATGGAAGTGACCGCCGTGAATGATCACAGCATCACCTCTACCGTGCTGATCGGCGGCCCACTGTCCAACAACAAAGGCCTCAACAAACGGGGCGGCGGCCTTTCTGCCGATGCCCTCACCTCCAAGGATCGGGAAGATATCGTTACGGCGGCCGAGCTGGGGGCTGACTATGTGGCCGTTTCCTTCGTGCGCACCGCCGAAGACATGCATACCGCCCGCCGGTTGCTGCGGAATGCGGGCTCCCAGGCAGGCCTGGTGGCCAAGATCGAACGCGCCGAACTGGCCCACGATACCGAAGCCCTGGACGCCGTCATTCTCGCCTCGGACGCTGTCATGGTGGCTCGCGGCGATCTGGCCGTGGAAATCGGTGACGCCGAACTGGTTGCAGTGCAGAAACACGTCATTGCCCGCGCCCGCGCCCTGGACCGGGTGGTCATCACCGCTACCCAGATGATGGAGTCAATGATCGACAACCCCATGCCGACCCGCGCCGAAGTCTCCGACGTCGCCAACGCCGTGATGGACTACACCGACGCGGTCATGCTGTCCGCCGAAACCGCCGTGGGCGACTACCCGATCCAGGCGGTGGAAGCCATGGACCGCATCTGCAAGGGTGCCGAACGTCATCCGTCCATGCATCAGTCCGGCCACCGCATGCACGAGAGTATGGAACGGGTGGACGAGGCCATTGCCCTGTCGGCCATGTATGCCGCCAACCACCTGCAAGGCGTAACCGCCATCATCTGCCTTACCGAAACCGGGTCCACGCCTCTGCTGATGTCCCGCATCAAGTCGGGGCTGCCCATCTTCGCGTTTTCCCGCCATTTCACCACCCAGCACCGGGTGGCGCTGTACCGGGGCGTACAGACCGTACCCTTCGACTCTGCCGAGGTGCCGCCGGAGCAGACCAATGCCCTGGCCGTGCGGCAACTGCAGGACCGGGGCATCGTCAACCCGGGGGACCTGGTGGTATTGACCAAGGGCGACTACGTGAATGCCCAGGGTGGCACCAACACCATGAAAATTGTCCGCGTGAACGACGATATCCGCTGATGGCCCGGGGGCCGGCCCGAATCACCGGCTAGCCCGGTCTGCCTCAACCGAGGCAGCTGGCCAGGCTTTCACGCGCCAGTCTGGCAATAGCCGGCCAGTCCCCTGCGTTGACCTGTTTCTCAGGCGTCAGCCAGGTGCCGCCCACTGCCATCACGTTATCCAGGGCCAGGTACTCCCTGGCCGTATCCCGCCGTATGCCTCCAGTAGGACAGAACATCACATCCGGAAAGGGGCCGGACATCGCCTTCAGGGCTTCCAGACCCCCGGCCACTGCAGCCGGGAAGAACTTGAAAGCACGATATCCCAACTCATATCCCAGCATCAGTTCCGATACCGTCGCCACGCCTGGCAGTAGTGGCGCATTCGAGGTCAACCCGTAATCCAGCAGGCGGGGCGTAATGCCCGGGCTGACCACGAACCGGGCTCCGGCGCTTTCAGCCTGGCGGTAACGGCCCGGGTCGGTCACGGTGCCAGCCCCCACCAGTACTTCCGGGGGCAGGCGCTTGCTCAGGGTCTCGATCGCGGGCAACCCCTGTGGCGTTCTCAGGGTCACCCCCAGCACGCGGATACCCCCTTCCACCAGCGCTTCAGCCAGGGGCAAGGCGTCCTCTTCCCGATGAATGGTAATCACCGGCATCAGGGGTCCCGTCGACAATACGGCCTGGATGCGTTGCCGCTGGTCTTGTGACAGTCCGGGCATGGCACGGTCCTCCTTGGGGTTCAGGGGCTCCAGACAACCCGCAATGGTTGCTGGAAAAAATAACGCACCGGCATCGGTCCGATGGCCAGGGGGGCGGAAACAGCCTCTTCCAGGGCGACCCGCTTGCCTTCACCCCGTATCAGGAGCGCCGTCAAGGCCGCTCCAGACAGGACCCGGGCACTCAGGGTCAACCTTACCGTGGATTGGGAGGGTGGTGTTGTGACCACCACCGACGGGGCATCGGCTGACAGGGCGAACGCCAGCTCGGGAGCATCCGGAAACAACGACGCCGTATGGCCATCTTCACCCATGCCCAGAACCACCACATCCGCAGGCCAATGCAGCGGGTAAAGCCGGTCAGAGGCCCGCTCCGCAGATTGCTCCGGTGACTGGTCATCCGTCTCCACCAGATCGATCAGCCGGGAGCTGGCGGCCGCCCCCTGCAACAGGTTCCGCCGAATCAGGCGGCTGTTGCGCTGGTCGCTGTCCGCGGGTACCCAGCGTTCGTCCGATGGCAGGATCGTCACCTTCTCCCAGGGCAGCGCCTGGCCGGAAAGGACGCGAAAAAAGTCCACCGGCGTCTGTCCACCGGACACCACCATCAACGCACCGCCCCGGGTTTCGATGGACTGGCGCAGACGATCCGCCACCTGCCCGGCGAGATCCCGCGCGAGTGTTTCCGAATCATTCCAGGCACAGAACGCCACCCCGGGGAGCAACGTGTGCTCAGGCGTCTTCATACCAGCTCCGGTCGTCACGGGTGATCATGGCAATAGAGGCCACAGGCCCCCAGCTTCCGGCCGAGTAGCGCTTGGGATGGGCTCCGCATTCCTCGCAGTTATCCAGCAGCTCATCAATCCAGCGCCAGGCGTATTCCACTTCATCTCGGCGTACGAACAGGTACTGGTTGCCTTTCATGACCTCCAGCAACAGCCGCTCATAGGCGTCGGGTATCCGGTCGGTATCAAAAGCCTCGGCAAATGACAGGTCCAACGGGCCCTGGCGTAGCCGCATACCGCGGCTTAGGCCCTGATCCTTGGTGAGAATCTGAAGCGCCATACCTTCATCCGGCTGCAGGCGGATGATCAGCTTGTTGTTGGCCAGATGCTTCTGGTCCGGGTCAAAAATGTAGTGTGGCGCCGGCTTGAAGTGGACAATGATTTCCGAACGTTTTTCGGGCAGCCGCTTGCCTGTGCGGATATAGAAGGGAACACCGGCCCAGCGCCAGTTTTCAATTTCCACCTTGAGAGCGACAAAGGTTTCGGTGTGGCTGTGACCCGCAGCGCCTTCCTCTTCGAGGTATCCGGGTACCGGGTGGCCATCGGCGGTGCCAGCCGTGTACTGCCCCCGAACCAGATGAGTCGGTATACGCGTCTGGGTCATGGGCGAGAGTGCCTTGAGTACCTTGACCTTTTCATCACGGATACTGTGAGAGGAAAGGTCCGATGGCGGGTCCATGGCCAGCAGACACAGCAGCTGCAACAGGTGACTCTGCACCATATCCCGCAGCTGGCCGGCACCATCGAAGTAGGACCAGCGACCTTCGATACCGACACTCTCCGCCACGGTAATCTCCATATGGGAAATATGGTTCTGGTCCCACTGGGAGGCAAACAGGTTATTGGCAAACCGCAGGGCAATCAGGTTCTGCACGGTTTCCTTACCCAGGTAATGATCAATGCGGAAGATGTTCTCCTCCCGGAACACCGACGCCAACTGATCATTGAGCTGCCTGGAGGAAGGCAGGTCATGGCCGATAGGTTTCTCAACCACCACGCGGGTATGCTCGTCACAGCTGTCGAGGTCGGCCAGGTGACTGGTAATGGTGGCGTACAGGCCTGGTGGTGTTGCGTAATACAGGATCAGGGTATTGTCCGCTGGGCCCTCGCTCCGCCATTTTGCCAGGGCTTTGTACCCCTCGGGACTGGAGAAATCGAGGTTCTGGTACCCCACCCGAGCCAGGAAACTCTCCATGGCATCCGCAGAGACCTCGTCCGGCTCCAGCTTTTCCAACAGCCGCTCTCGCACGGCCTCCCTGGCCTCATCCAGTGTGTAGTCCCGTCGCGCCAGCCCAAGGATACGGGTTCCCGGCGACAGCAAGTCTGCACGGTGCAGCTGGTACAGAGCGGGAAACAGCTTCTTCGAGGCAAGATCGCCCATGGCCCCGAACAGAATCAGGTCACAGGCAGTGTCCGGGCTCCCCATATTGGTGCTTCCTCCGGTTCAGGAACGGCAGTTGTCGCCATTTACAGCATGATCATACAAAAATCATGACAACCGTCGCCCCGATTTCCAGTTCATGGTTGAATCAGCGTATGCCCATAATAAAAAACCCGCCACCGGAACTTTCCGGAGGCGGGTTTTTTTCACTGGCGTAGTAGCGTTTCAGGCCTCAGGGGCGCTCGACCTCTGCCTGATCACGAAGCGTGCGGACATAGGCCTGATATTCCTGCTGCCCATTGAGCTGGGCCAGGAACAGACTCATGTTCTTCACATCCTCGCTACCTTCCTCGATTTCGCCATCAGTGACGCCGGACAGGGCAATAACCACCAGGTCCGTGCCATCCTCGGCGGCACCGAAACGGAACTCGCCCTCACCGGGCGCAGGCAGTGAGAATGCTTCAGCCACCACCGGCCCGGCCAGGTCGGCCTGAGCACGAACGACGTCATCGTATTCTGTCCAGCCCTCTCCCTGCGGCGCAATCTCGCCATTGCGAAGCTGGCTCAGGAGTTCCTCGGCCCTTTGCCCGAGCAGTTCCAGGGTACGCTCACGCTCAAGACGATCGCGAATCTGGTCAGCGACTTCTGCCAGGGGCCGGGGCTTCTCCGGCTGGTGCTCAGTCACACGGGCCACCACGGCTGATGTCTGGCTGACGTCAATCAGTTCGGTGTTGAAGCCGTCTTCAAGCACATCGCCGGAGAACAGCTGACGTATAAGGCCGGCATGGTCAAAGGGAGCCCTGTTATTGTCACGGGTCACTCCACTGCGGGTCTGCAGTTCCAGGTCGAACTGCTCAGCGGGGTACTCGAGATCTTCCGATGAAAAGGCCAGATCCGCCAGCTCGGTGCGCTGACGGGAAAACTCATCGCCAGCCTGGCGCCGGGCCAGCTGCGCGCGGATATCCGGTGCCTGCTCCTCGAAGCTTGGGGCGTCCCCCTTGCGAATATCCAGCAGTTTGATGAAGTGGGTACCGAATTCGCTTTCCACCGGGCCGGCCACGTCGCCCTCGTCCAGCGAAAACAGCGCTTCATCGTAGGCGCCACCCAGATCACCCTCCATCAGGTAACCCAGATCACCGCCCTGCTCCGCCGACAGCGGATCATCAGAGAACTCCCGAGCCAGTTCAGCGAAATCGGCGCCTTCCTCCAGACGTTGCTGGATGGTTTCAATACGCTCCTGGGCGTTGTCACCGTCCTCAACCAGGATGTGGGCGCTACGGCGCTCTTCCTGTGTCAGCTGGTCAGCCATCTGGTCATAACGCTGGCGCACCTCCTCTTCAGAGATCTCGATGCGATCCTGTACATCGTCCAGGGACAACACCAGGTATTCGACGTCCACCGATTCAGGCTGCATGAACTGCGACTGGTTTTCGTCGTACCACTGCGCCACATCCTCTTCGGTGACCTCAACCTGGTCAGCCACCGAGTCGCCATTCAGGCGCATCAGGCTGAAATCGCGGCTCTGGCCCTGAATGGCCAGCAGGCGGCGGGCCGACTCAGCCGGCGCGATGCCGCCACGAACCACCGCGGTGCGAATCTGGTTGCTGATATAGTCCCGTTTCAGCAATTCCCGGAATTCGGTGGGGGTCATGCCGAGGTTGCTGACAAAAGAGGTGAAGCGCTGCTGACTGAACTCGCCATTCACCTGGAACTGGGACATACCCACGATCAACTGGTCCACGCTGGCGTTGTTCAGCGCAAGGCCCTGCGCCCCTGCATCCTGGGCCAGCACTTCGGCCTGAATCATGCTTTCAAGAACATCCTTGCGGATCTGGTCCTCATCCAGCAGGGTCGGATCCGGACGTTCCATCTGCCTGAGCCGGTCCTGAGTGGCAATCTGTACCATCCGCAGGTATTCACGTTCGGTAATGTCTTCACCGTTTACCGTTGCCACTTCAGGCTCTCCACGGAAACCACCAACGATGGCATCCATGCCCCAGATGGACAGGGATACGATCAATACGGCGATGATAATCTTGGCAATGGTGCCCTGGGCATTGTCCCGAATGTCTTGAAGCATGTTCCTCCCGGATCGCTCGCACCCGTTTATACCATTGTGCTGGTACCAGGCTCGGCGTCAGGCCTCTTTTCAATGTTCGTCTGAAGAATCAGTCAGCGGGGTTATCGGAACTGCCGGGCCGAGGGAGTCTGTGGAAAGTCCCGGAACCTTCTGTTCGCAGGAGCCGGCCAACACTCGTTAACTGACTGAACGTAAAAAGGCGCACCCGGGATGGAATGCGCCTTGAATTCGAGCAGGGCGGCACTGAACAGAAAATGCCGGCACCGCCTGCCGAAGGAGTCCGTTACTTGACGGCGTCCTTCAGAGCCTTGCCTGCCTTGAACCCGGGCACCTTGGATGCCGGGATCTTGATCTCAGCGCCAGTCTGCGGGTTACGACCAGTGCGAGCGGCACGCTCTTTTACAGAGAAAGTACCAAAGCCGATCAGGGTGACCTGGTCGCCTTTCTGCAGTGCGCCTGTGATGGAGCCGGTCATGGCATCCAGTGCACGGCCGGCGGCGGCCTTGGAGATATCGGCGGACTCTGCAATTGCATCGATAAGTTCGGACTTGTTCACACTAAACCCCTTCGATTTCAGGTTGGAGAAGTTCTCGGTCTGTTTATTTTTCTGAGACGTTCCCGACTATCGCACAAGCGGTCGGAGAATGCCATTTTTCACTTTCTTTATTCCCTGCGGCTGTTAACCGGTCCACGGAATAGGTTCTGATTGCGCGGGAGCCCTTGGTATTGGCTGCTTCACGGCGAAACAGTTATACCAACGGGCTCTCCGGCATGTCAACAAAGCACGCAGCTTTTAATGTGTGTTGATCCGTTCGCCAGCGTCGCCCTCTTCATCTCGACCGGTCGTCCCCTGCCCCTGAGGGGCACTGGTGCTGGCCAGTGGCTCCGGAGTGTACTCCAGGGCGATGTCCAGGACTTCATCGATCCACTTGGCCGGGCGGATCTCCAGCGACTCCTTGATATTGTCCGGTATCTCCTTGAGATCACGAACGTTTTCATCCGGAATGATAACAGTCTTGATGCCGCCCCGATGGGCCGCCAGCAGCTTTTCCTTCAGCCCGCCAATGGGTAGTACCCGGCCACGGAGAGTGATTTCACCGGTCATGGCGACGTCTGCACGGACGGGAATTCCGGTCAGGGAAGACACCAGGGCAGTACACATGCCGATACCCGCGCTGGGCCCGTCTTTCGGTGTAGCGCCTTCAGGTACATGTACATGCAAGTCGTGTTTTTCGTGAAAGTCATCACGAATTCCGAGTCCCGGTGCGCGACTACGGACGACGGTGAGGGCCGCCTGGATGGATTCCTGCATCACATCCCCCAGGGAACCGGTCTTCACCACCCGGCCCTTGCCGGAGGTAACAGCCGTCTCGATAGTGAGCAGCTCGCCACCCACGGAGGTCCAGGCCAGCCCGGTCACGGAACCGACCTGGTTCTTTTCTTCCGCCAGACCGTACTTGAACTTGCGTACGCCTGAGTAGTCCTCCAGCAGCTCCGGCGTCAGCTCGAAAGCGGTCTTCTCGCCCTTCTCCACGTGCTCGCGAACCACCTTGCGACAGATCTTGGCGATCTCCCGCTCAAGCCCCCGCACGCCCGCCTCGCGGGTGTAGTAGCGGATGACGTCTCGCAGGGTCTGCTCCGGAATCTCGAGCTCGTTCCTTTTCAGCCCATTGGCCTTGAGCTGCTTGGGCATCAGATACTTGAGGGCGATATTGACCTTCTCGTCCTCGGTATAACCGGGGATGCGGATGATCTCCATCCGGTCCAGCAACGCCGGCGGGATGTTCATGGAGTTTGACGTACAGACAAACATCACATCGGACAGGTCGTAATCCACTTCCAGGTAATGATCGTTGAACGTGTGGTTCTGTTCCGGGTCCAGCACCTCAAGCAGCGCCGACGCCGGATCGCCCCGGTGGTCCATGCCCATCTTGTCGATTTCGTCAAACAGGAACAGCGGGTTCTTGACCCCGACCTTCGACAGCTTCTGGACCAACTTGCCCGGCAGCGCGCCGATGTAGGTCTTGCGGTGACCACGGATCTCGGCCTCGTCACGAACACCACCCAGGGCCATACGGGTGTATTTGCGATTGGTGGCGCGGGCGATGGACTGACCCAGGGAGGTCTTACCGACACCGGGAGGGCCTACCAGGCACAATACCGGCCCTTTCACCTTTTTCACACGGCTTTGAACCGCCAGGTATTCCAGGATACGGGTCTTTACCTCGTCCAGGCCATAATGGTCCTCATCGAGGATCTCACGGGCCTTCTCGATGTCATGACGGACACGGCTACGCTTCTTCCAGGGCAGCGCCAGCATCCAGTCGATATAACCACGCACAACGGTCGCCTCGGCAGACATCGGCGACATCATCTTGAGCTTGTTCAGTTCGGCTTCGGTTTTCTTGCGGGCCTCTTCCGGCAGGCCAGCTTCCTCGATCTTCTGCTCAAGCTCCTCGAAGTCACCACCGCCTTCACCCAGGGAGCCCATCTCCTTCTGGATGGCCTTCATCTGTTCGTTGAGGTAATACTCCCGCTGGCTCTTCTCCATCTGCTTCTTGACCCGTCCGCGGATTCGCTTCTCCACTTCAATCAGGTCAATTTCGCTGTCCAGCCGGCCGAGCAACAGCTCAACCCGGGTGCGGATATCCAGGGCCTCGAGCAGCTCCTGCTTCTCAGGCACCTTCAACTCCAGGTGGGCGGCCATGGTGTCCGCCAGACGCTCCACTTCATTGATTCCCTGTAGTGCGCTGGAGACCTCGGAAGGCACCTTGCGGGACATCTTGACGTACTTCTCGAATTCTTCGGTCAAGGTACGGACCAGCACATCTTCTTCCCGTTCCGGCACGGAGTCCGGCTCCAGGAGCGACGCGGTGGCCGTCAGGTAATCCCCTTCAGCCACGGCATCGATGTTGGCGCGGGCATTGCCCTCCACCAGCACCTTGACGGTGCCGTCCGGCAGCCTGAGCATTTGCAGGACCGTGGCCAGGGTACCCACGTCAAACACGTCGGACGGGCCCGGGTCATCGGTGCCAGCGTCCCGCTGTGATACCAGCAGAATTTCCTTGCTGCCTTCCATGGCCACTTCCAGGGCCTGGATGGACTTTTCACGCCCCACAAACAGCGGCACCACCATGTGGGGGAAGACAACCACGTCCCGAAGGGGAAGCATCGGGTACTCGGTACGGGTTTCGGGAGTCGGGGTCATACGGAATCCTCTGACGACGTTTCTTTCAGCATACCACCGAATATTGGGATAATTTGCGGGATTGCAATGTTTTTACAGACGGTTGCCGAGCCATACGGGATGTAACCTGGAGACACGTCACACCGTCGCAATAACAGACACAAAAAAAGGGCGTTGCCGCCCTTCTTTTGTCGTCCGGCGTGCACTGCCGTCAATCTTCCGGTACCGCCTTGGCGTGATCGCTGCTGGCGTAGATCTTGAACGGTTCGGAATCACCGTCGATCACGCTTTCGTCGATCACTACTTTTGAGACATCCGGTTCTGACGGAATCTGGTACATGGTGTCCAGCAAGGTAGCTTCCATGATGGAGCGCAAGCCACGGGCCCCGGTTTTCCGGATCAGGGCCTTGCGGGCCACGGCACGCAGGGCGTCTTCCCGGAAGTCCAGCTCCACGCCTTCCATATCGAACAGCTTCTGGTACTGCTTCGTCAGCGCGTTCTTGGGCTGGGTGAGAATCTGCACCAGGGCTTCCTCGTCGAGTTCGGTCAGGGTTGCCACCACAGGCAGACGACCTACAAACTCGGGTATCAGGCCATATTTGACCAGATCCTCGGTTTCCACGTTGCGAATGACATCGCCGGTGCTCTTGGCATCGTCCCGACTGGCAACGGAGGCCGAGAACCCGATACTGCTCTTTTCAGTACGCTCGCGGATCACCTTGTCGAGACCGGCAAAGGCACCACCACAGATAAACAGCATGTTGCCGGTATCCACCTGCAGGAATTCCTGCTGGGGATGCTTGCGGCCACCCTGGGGCGGAACCGAGGCCACGGTGCCCTCGATCAGCTTGAGCAGCGCCTGCTGCACGCCTTCACCGGACACATCACGGGTGATGGACGGGTTATCAGACTTGCGGGAGATCTTGTCGATCTCATCGATATAGACAATGCCACGCTGGGCCTTGTCTACGTCATAGTCGCACTTCTGCAGCAGCTTCTGGATGATGTTCTCGACATCCTCACCCACATAACCGGCTTCCGTCAGCGTGGTGGCGTCGGCAATGGTGAACGGCACATTCAGCATCCGCGCCAGGGTTTCCGCCAGCAGCGTCTTGCCGCTGCCAGTGGGCCCTATCAGCAGGATGTTGCTTTTGCCGAGTTCCACCTCGGCCTTGCCTTCACCATAGCGCAGGCGCTTGTAGTGATTGTACACAGCAACAGACAACACGACTTTGGCACGGTCCTGCCCGATCACGTACTCGTTGAGCGTACCGCGGATTTCCTCCGGTGTCGGCAGGCGGTCACTGGCCTCTTCCTGTGCATTTTCCTGGATTTCCTCCCGGATAATGTCATTGCACAGGTCGACACACTCGTCGCAGATGAATACCGAGGGCCCTGCTATGAGCTTACGGACTTCATGCTGGCTTTTTCCGCAAAACGAGCAGTACAGCAACTTACCGTTGTCGTCGCCCCTGCCGTTTCTTTCATCTGCCATTGAATTACCTCTGGTCTGGTTTCCGGTGCCAATGTGCGGCCTGGCATGCACCTTTACCGCCCTGATATGTAAACAAGGGTACGCGGCCACACATCCTGTCGATTACCGTCAGTATTATTTATTCGATACGCGCTTATCAAGTACGGTGTCGATAAGCCCGTATTCCTTCGCCTGCTGCGGATCCATGAAGTTGTCACGATCAGTGTCTCTGGCGATGGTTTCCAGATCCTGCCCGGTATGCTGCGACAGGATACGGTTCAGGGTGTCACGAATCTTGAGAATCTCTTTCGTATGGATCTCGATATCGGTGGCCTGGCCCTGATAACCGCCCAGCGGCTGATGGATCATCACCCGGGAATTGGGCAGGCACGCGCGCTTGCCCTCGGCGCCGCCGGCCAACAGGAAAGCCCCCATGCTGGCCGCCTGGCCCACACAAAGTGTCGCCACATCGGGCTTTACGAACTGCATGGTGTCATAGATCGACATGCCCGCCGTAACCGAACCACCCGGGCTATTGATGTACAGGTGAATATCCTTGTCCGGATTCTCCGACTCCAGAAACAGCATCTGCGCCACAATCAGGTTGGCCATGTGATCTTCCACCGGCCCCACCATGAAGATGACCCGCTCCTTCAGGAGCCGTGAGTAAATATCGAAAGACCGCTCACCGCGAGAGGTCTGTTCGATCACCATCGGGATCAAGGCGGCATTTGGGTCCATGGAAGAACCGTCAAAAGGCTTCTGGGTCATGTGTGCCTGCACTCCTTTTCGGATTCGGACTGAATGTCTCTGAACATAGAAACAGCCGGACGAGCCGGCTGTTTCTCCGGGCGGTCAGCCCGGGACAAGTGGCTGGCACTTACCCCTGTTGTTGCTGGGCCGCCTGAATGACGTCGTCGTATTTCGCTTTCTTTTCCTTAACTTTGGCCTGATCAAGCACAAAGTCAACCACCGCATCCTCAAGAACCACAGATTCGATCTGGGCCTTCTGCTCCGGATTGCTGTTGAAGTGGGTCACCACCTCTTCCGGCTGCTCGTAGGTGGACGCAATCTCGCGAATTTTCTCGTCAACCTTCTCGTCGTCCGCCTTCAGGTCGTTGACCTTTACGATTTCCTGGAAAAGCAGACCGGTCTTTACACGACGGGTTGCCTGATCCTGGAAAATTTCCTTGGGCAGCTGCTGCGGATCCATCTGGCCGCCAAAACGTTGTACGGCGTCGTTGCGCAGACGGTCGATTTCCTGGTCCACCAGCGCCTGGGGCACGTCCAGTTCAGTGGACTCCAGCAGACCGTCAACCACGTCGTTTTTTACTTTGGCAGACATGGCCTGCTTGAGTTCCCGCTCCATGTTCTTCTTCACTTCCTCGCGGAAGGCTTCCTCGGAGTCAGCCTCGATACCGAAGCGCTTGAAGAACTCTTCGTTCAATTCAGGCAACTGAGGCTCTTCAACCTTCTTGACGCTGATCTCGAACTTGGCGGGCTTACCCTTGAGTTCTTCATTGTGGTAGTCCTCGGGGAACTCAACCTCAATCTCGATATCTTCGCCGGTCTTGGCACCGACGATGCCTTTCTCGAAACCGGGGATCATCTGGCCGGAGCCCAGCTCCAGGCGGTGATCCTGGGCTTCGCCACCCTCAAAGGCCTCGCCGTCGACATAGCCCTTGAAGTCGATGGTCACGGTGTCCTTGTTCTTGGACTTGCGCTTCACTTCCTTCATGGTGGCCTGCTGGCGACGCAGGTTATCGATCATCTTGTCGATATCCTTGTCGGTTACCTCGGCAACCAGCTTTTCAACCTCAACCTTGCTCAGGTCGCCCAGCTCGATTTCCGGCAGCACCTCGAAAATGGCCACGAACTCCAGGTCCTTGCCTTCTTCCATGGTCTTGGGTTCAAACTGCGGCCAGCCCGCCGGGGATACGTCTTTCTCTTCCAGTGCCTTTACATAGCTGTCACGCATGACTTCGCCAACCACTTCCTGGCGAACACTTTCACCGAAACGACGCTTGACCACCTTGTAGGGCACCTTGCCCGGGCGGAAGCCATTCATGCGCACGGTACGCGCGGTTTCCTGAAGACGCTTTTGAACCGCCTGGTCGATTTCCTGGGCGGGCACACCAATCGTCATGCGACGCTCGATGTTTGACGTCGTTTCAACAGACACTTGCATGGAAGTTCCTCAAATTACCGGATCAATTAAGTGGATTTGGGTTTGGCTAAAATTAAAAGACGTAGTCTATCACGGAACCAACGGGGGAGAGAATCACCTGAAAAGCACGAAGGTGACTATGGGGAGCACGGGCTGGATGTTTTTGTGAACAGGATTCGGACGCCAACCGGGCCAGCTGGCTGCGCGAGCCTGGAAACCGACTCGCCCGATGCAGCATCGAACCGGGATGAATCCCGGCAGGCTCACGCAGAAACCCCGGGGGACAGGGCTTCCCAGTCAATTGGTACCGGTGGAGGGACTTGAACCCCCACGCCTTTCGGCACTTGGACCTAAACCAAGCGTGTCTACCAATTCCACCACACCGGCATGAATCATTGTCTGATTCGGGCACCCGTTGCCCGAATCAGACCTGCTCCAGTTCCGCACCTGCTTCAGGGCGTCACCGCACTATCGTATATCACCTGCCATTCCCGCGAAAAGTACGATATCAACCACGTATTCCGGACAATCAGGAAGGAAGGATCAGGAAAAGAGGGAAATGGGGTGGACGAAGGGGTTCGAACCCTCGACCGCAGGAGTCACAATCCTGAGCTCTACCAACTGAGCTACGTCCACCATAATCCTTTCAAACAACGCTCACCGGCCATACCGGATAACGCTAACCTTGCCTGCAGCTGCTTTTAAGTCTGCCTGAACGGCGAATGGCGCGCCCGGCAGGACTCGAACCTGCGACCACCGGCTTAGAAGGCCGATGCTCTATCCAGCTGAGCTACGAGCGCATGACCGTGTGCCCACCTGAACATCAGCATGGGAATGGTCGGGGTAGAGAGATTCGAACTCCCGACATCCTGCTCCCAAAGCAGGCGCGCTACCAGACTGCGCTATACCCCGAAACCTGAACAACAGATGCCTCAGCAAAGTTGGCGCGCATATTACCGGCGGATCCGGGGTGCGTCAACCTGCATCACCGCTATTTTTCTCCCCGCACCGCAGGAAGGCAAGAGGAATTGGCGCCGGATCGCTTACATGCGAGAATGCATAGCTTCCATTTTCGCATCAAAAAGACAATCACATGACCGCAGAACTCATCAAGGGAAAAGAGATCGCGGCGGGCATCCGCCAGCAGGTAGCCGCCGGTGTTGAAGCACGACGCCAGAAAGGCCTGCGGGCACCCGGACTGGCCGTGGTACTGGTGGGCAGCGACCCTGCCTCCCAGGTGTATGTAGGCAACAAACGCAAGGCCTGCGAAGCGGCAGGCATCCACTCCCTGTCCTATGACCTTCCTGCCGACACATCACAGGAAGCGCTGGAAGCCCTGGTTGACGAGCTGAACGACAACCCTGAAGTGGACGGCATCCTGGTCCAGCTCCCCCTGCCCGACCACCTGGACGACGATCCAATCCTGTTGCGCATTCGACCGGACAAAGACGTCGACGGCTTTCACCCCTACAATATTGGCCGCCTGGTCCAGCGGCAGCCGGCCCTGCGCCCCTGCACGCCGAGGGGCATCATCACCCTGCTGGACCATATCGGCACCCCCTACAAGGGCCAGCACGCGGTCATCGTGGGCGCCTCCAATATTGTTGGCCGCCCCATGTCCATGGAACTGCTGCTCAAGGGTGCCACCACCACCGTCACGCACCGTTTCACCAAAAACCTGGAAAAGTTTGTCGGTGAGGCCGACATTCTGATCGCGGCTGCCGGCAAGCCAGGGCTGATCAAGGGCGAATGGATCAAACCGGGCGCCACCGTTATCGATGTGGGCATCAACCGGATGGAGGATGGCAAGCTGCGCGGCGACGTGGACTTTGAGGCGGCCTCAGAGCGCGCTGGCTACATTACGCCGGTACCTGGTGGCGTAGGCCCCATGACCATCGCCACGCTACTGCAGAACACTCTGTATGCAGCGAACGTTCTCCATACGGACGACTGAGCCTTGAGGTTGTAGGCCGAAGCCTCAGACCACACCACCTCCCCAAAAATAAAAAACCCCGAACGGCATAAACCGAACGGGGTTTTCTGAATCAGTTCAGACTATTACTGCCCGAACTTCTCCTTGGCCTTCAGGCGATAGGCGTGCAGGAGCGGCTCGGTGTAGCCGTTCGGCTGCTCGCGGCCCTTCAGAATCAGGTCTTTGGCGGCCTGGAAAGCAACGCTGTCATCAAAGCTGGGTGCCATGTTGCGGTACGTGGGGTCTGCCTCGTTCTGGCGATCCACCACTGCCGCCATACGCTCCAGCGTCTTGACGATCTGGTCTTCGCTGCAGATGCCATGGTACAGCCAGTTGCACAGCAACTGGGACGCAATCCGCAGCGTGGCACGGTCTTCCATCAGGCCTACATCGTTAATGTCAGGCACCTTGGAGCAGCCCACACCGTGGTCGATCCAGCGCACCACATAGCCGAGGATGCCCTGGGCGTTGTTGTCCAGCTCTTCCTGGATTTCACCTTCTGACAGCGACTTGGGATCGTCCATCACCGGCACGGTCAGGATGTCTTCCAGAGCGGCACGCTGACGGCTTTCCAGATCTTTCTGCACGTCCGCCACGCTCACCTGGTGATAGTGGATGGCGTGCAGGGTAGCCGCGGTCGGCGACGGAACCCAGGCGGTGTTGGCGCCAGCTTTCGGATGGCCAATCTTGGCTTCCAGCATACCGGCCATCAGATCCGGCATGGCCCACATGCCCTTGCCGATCTGGGCGACACCACGGAAGCCGGTCTCCAGACCGATATCCACGTTCCACTGCTCATAGGCCTGAATCCAGGTAGCCTGCTTCATCGGCCCCTTGCGGATGAACGGGCCCTTTTCCATGGAGGTGTGGATCTCATCACCGGTGCGATCCAGGAAGCCGGTGTTGATGAACACGGCGCGCTCCTTGGCGGCATGGATGCAGGCCTTCAGGTTCACCGTGGTACGGCGCTCCTCATCCATGATGCCCACCTTCAGGGTAAAGCTCGGCAACCCCAGGGCATCTTCCACCTTGCCGAAGAACTCATTGGTAAAGGCCACTTCTTCGGGACCGTGCATCTTGGGCTTCACGATGTACACGGAGCCGGTGGTGCTGTTCTGGTATTTGCTGTCGCCCTTGAGGTCGTGAATGGCGATCAGCGAGGTCAGCAGGCCGTCCATCAGACCCTCAGGCACTTCGCTGCCATCCTTGAGCAGGATAGCCGGGTTGGTCATCAGGTGACCCACATTACGCACGAACATCAGGCTGCGGCCCTTCAGGCTCAGCTCACTGCCATCGGCAGCGGTATAGGTGCGATCAGGGTGCATGCGACGGGTCATCATCTCGCCGCCCTTCTGGAAGCTCTCTTCCAGGTCACCCTTCATCAGGCCCAGCCAGTTGCGGTAGGCCAGGGTCTTGTCGTCCGCATCAACGGCAGCAACAGAATCCTCACAGTCCATGATGGTGGTCAGCGCGGACTCCATCAGCACGTCTTTCACGTGGGCGCCATCGTCCTTGCCAATGGGATGAGTGGCGTCAACCTGGATCTCGAAGTGCATGCCGTTCTTCACCAGCAGGATGCCGGTGGGCTCGCTCTCGGCGCCGGTGTAGCCGGCAAATGCGGACTCGTCCTTCAGACCGGTGCTTTTACCGTTCTGCAGCTTGACCACCAGTTTGCCGCCTTTGACCAGATACTGGGCAGCATCCTTGTGGCTGCCGGAAGCCAGCGGAGCGGACTCATCCAGCAGGTTGCGGGCAAACTCGATAACCTTGGCGCCACGTACCGGGTTGTAACCGGGGCCTTTCTGGGCTCCGTCTTCCTCGGAGATGGCATCGGTACCGTAAAGGGCGTCGTAAAGGCTGCCCCAGCGTGCGTTAGCAGCGTTCAGGGCAAAACGACCGTTCATCACCGGCACCACCAGCTGCGGACCAGCCATGGTGGCGATTTCCGGGTCAACGTTGGAGGTGGAAATCTTGAACTCACCCGGCTCGTCCACCAGGTAACCGATCTCCTTCAGGAACGACTTGTACTCGTCCATGTTGAAGGGCTGACCCTTGTGGTTGCGGTACCAGCCGTCCATTTTTTCCTGAATATCGTCACGCTTGGCAAGCAGCTCCTTGTTACGGGGCGCCAGCTCGTGGACGATCCGGTCAAAATCGGCCCAGAATTTGTCTGCGTCGACGCCGGTTCCCGGGATCGCTTCGTTGTTCACGAAATCGAACAGGTTCTTTGCGACCTGCAGGCCGCCGACTTGCACGCGTTCTGTCATCGTTGTCTGCCTCAGTGTTGTCTGTATTCCCTAAGAGGCCAGGCGGATTGCGTCATCCATCCTGATGCCTCTTGCTCATACCTCGGGGCGCGATAGTTTACGCCATAATGGGGGCTATTTCACACCTTGCCACTCAGCCCCGGCGCCAGCTGGTGCCTTCACGGCTGTCGTCGAGAATAATGCCCTTTTCCTGCAGTTCGTCGCGGATACGGTCCGCTTCGGCAAAATTTTTCTCTTTTCTGGCGGTCGCCCTGGCCTCGATCATGGCCTCGATCTGCTCGGCGGACAGGTCATCGGGCACGCCGGCCTTGAAGAACGCCTCCGGGTCCTGCTGCAACAGGCCCAGCACCCCGCCCAGACGGACCAGCACCGCCGCCAGCTCACGGATACGG
Organism: Marinobacter lacisalsi; assembly: GCF_042651045.1. NCBI lineage: Bacteria > Pseudomonadati > Pseudomonadota > Gammaproteobacteria > Pseudomonadales > Marinobacteraceae > Marinobacter > Marinobacter lacisalsi. Next base: position 132,996 of record NZ_JBHSDI010000010.1, on the reverse strand, counting down.
TCTTCATCCCCATCCCGTCGTGCCTGATTCAGCGCTCCGGCGACACCGTGCAGCACACTGATGGCACCTGCGGTATTGAAGTCGTCGTCCATCACCTCGTGGAACTGGCGGTCATAGTCGCTCTCCGGTACGTTCTTGCCCGGAATCACGCCACGCAGGGCGTGGTAAAGCCGCTCCAGCGTCTGACCGGCCTCGACCAGATTGTCCTCGGAGTAATCCACCTGGCTGCGGTAATGGCTCGACACCAGGAAATAGCGCACCACTTCCGGTGGATAGCTGTCCAGAATCTCACGGATGGTAAAGAAGTTGCCCAGGGACTTGGACATCTTCTCCTTGTTCACCCGGATGGCACCGGCGTGCATCCAGGTATTGACGAAATGATGGCCGGTAGCGCATTCAGACTGGGCGATTTCGTTCTCGTGGTGCGGGAACAGCAGATCCGGCCCGCCACCATGGATATCAAAGGTGTCACCTAGGCATTTGGTGGACATGGCGGAGCATTCGATATGCCAGCCCGGACGCCCGTCACCCCAGGGTGATGGCCAGCTGACCTCCCCTGGCTTGGCGGCCTTCCACAGGGCAAAGTCCGCCGGGCTCTTCTTGGCCTGCTCCACATCCACACGGGCGCCGGCCAACAGGTCTTCCAGCTTTTTCTTGCTGAGTTTGCCGTAGCCGTCAAAACTGTCGACGGAGAAATAGACATCGCCATTATCCGCGGCATACGCATGGCCCTTGTGGATAAGCTGATGGATCATGGCGATGATCTCGTCAATAAAATCCGTAGCTTTTGGCTCTTCATCCGGGGCCTGCACGCCCAGCCGGCGCTCGTCCTCGTGCATGGCGCGGATCATGCGATCGGTCAGATCAGTGAACGTCTCACCGTTCTCATCGGCCCGGCGCAGGATCTTGTCGTCAATATCGGTGATATTGCGAACATAGTGCACATCGTAGCCCCGGTGACGCAGATAACGGGTAATCACATCAAAGGCCACCAGAACCCGGGCATGGCCCAGGTGACAGTAGTCGTACACCGTCATACCACAGACGTACATGCGCACCTTGCCCGGCTGAATGGGCTGGAAGTCTTCCTTTTGCTGGCTGAGGGTGTTGTAGATTCTAATCACGCGTTCGGCATCCAGATCATGCGTTAAATGAATTGGGACTACACGGCAACTGACTGGCTCGGAGCAGGACAATCAGAACGTCCGGGAGGGAAGCCAACGGGGAGGTCCTTCCGGGACACGCCGTGAATACATCCCTGTAGGCTCTTCAAAAACGTCCCTGTTTTTGAAGGTCCCGGAAGGACCTCCCCGCCGGCTTCCACCAGCCTTTGTGGTTTACGCCTTTCCCTTACCCCACGAGTCCCGCAGGGTTACGGTCCGGTTAAACACCAGGCGCCCGGACTCGGAGGCCTCTTCATCAAAGAAGAAATACCCCTCCCGCTCGAACTGATACGGCAGATCGCCCCGGGGCTCGCCCAGGCTCTTCTCCGCCCTCACCTTCTCCAGGCGCACCAGCGAATCCGGGTTCAGGTGGTCGGTGAAGTCGCCGGTCTTGTCACTGTCCGGATTTTCGTGGTTGAACAGCCGATCGTAAACGTTGATATCCGCTTCCACACTGTCGGTTGCAGATACCCAGTGGATAACACCATTGGGCTTGTAGCCTTCCGGGTTCACGCCCAGGGTGTTCGGGTCGTACTCGCACCGGAGCTCGACGATCTCGCCACTGTTATCACGGACAATCTCGCGACAGGTCATCACATAGCCGCCACGCAGCCGCACCGCCTGATCGGGGGCCAGCCGCTTCCACTTGCGGGGTGGCTCCTCCACGAAGTCTTCCCGGTCGATGTACAGCTCGCGGGTCCAGGGCACCTGGCGCGTTCCCATATCCGGATTCTGGGGGTGCACCGGCAGCTCCAGGGTTTCTGCCTTGTCTTCAGGATAATTGGTCAGGGTCACCTTCAGGGGTCGCATGACACACATGGCCCGGGGCGAATGGGTGTTCAGGTCCTCCCGGATGGCATGCTCCAGCATGCCCACATCCACCGTGCCACCGGCCTTGTTGACACCAATCATGTCGCAGAAGGTGCGAATGGAAGCCGGCGTGAACCCACGGCGGCGCAGGCCGGAGATAGTGGGCATACGGGGGTCGTCCCAGCCATCCACGTGGCCTTCGTCCACCAGGCGCTTTAACTTGCGCTTGCTGGTTACCGTGTAGTTCAGGTTCAGCCGGGCGAACTCGATCTGCCGGGGCTGGCACGGGGCGGAAATATTCTGGACCACCCAGTCATACAGCGGGCGATGGTCCTCGAATTCCAGGGTGCACAAAGAGTGGGTAATCCCCTCCATGGCATCAGAAATCGGATGGGTAAAGTCATACATCGGGTAGATGCACCACTTGTCGCCGGTCTGATGGTGGGTGGCGTACCTGACCCGATAAAGGATCGGATCCCGCAGGTTGATGTTCGGGGACGCCATGTCGATCTTCGCCCGCAGTACCAGCTCGCCATTGCCAAACTTGCCGTCGCGCATATCCCGGAACAGCTGCAGGTTCTCTTCCACGGGGCGGTCACGGTAAGGGCTGTTGCGGCCCGGCTCTTTCAGGGTGCCACGGTACTCGGTCATCTCCTCGGCCGTCAGGGCACAGACATAGGCCTTACCCTTTTCAATCAGCTCCACCGCGAAATCGTAAATGGCGTCAAAATAGTCCGATGCATACCGCACATCGCCGGCCCACTCGTAGCCCAGCCAGCTGACATCCCGTTTGATGGAGTCTATGTATTCCTGCTCTTCCTTTTCAGGGTTGGTGTCATCGAACCGCAGGTTGCATTCACCACCGAAGGTGTCCGCAATACCAAAATTCAGGCAGATGGACTTGGCGTGACCAATGTGCAGGTAGCCGTTGGGCTCCGGCGGGAACCGGGTAACTACCTTGCCGGTGTGCTCGCCCTTCTCGATGGCGTCTTCGATCAGGCTCTGAATAAAGTTGTGGGCTTTCTTCGACTCGGCGCTCATAAGGTCTCGAAATGAAAGAAGTGGATCTGAAACCGCCTATTATACGCATAAAAGGCGGCGGGACTCATGCATGGCTGCCAACTCTTGCGTACAATATTCTGAAATCGATGACGAATAGCCCACACAGGAAAACCCGATGATTCTGCTGAAAACCACACACGGCGATATTACGCTGGAACTGGACCACGACAAGGCCCCGGAGACCGCGAAGAACTTCGAGCAGTACGTTCGCGATGGCTTTTACGACGGCCTGATTTTCCACCGCGTGATTCCCAACTTCATGGTTCAGGGCGGTGGTTTTACCCCGGACATGCAGCCCCGCAAGACCCGTGAACCGATCCAGAACGAAGCGGATAACGGTCTGAGCAACATGCAGGGTACTGTGGCCATGGCCCGTACCATGGACCCGCATTCCGCCACCGCGCAGTTCTTTATCAATGCCGAGAACAACGGCTTCCTGGATCACACCGCGAAGAATGCCGACGGCTGGGGCTACTGCGTGTTTGGCAAGGTGGTGGACGGTATGGACACGGTCAACCGTATTCGCGCCGTACGCACCGAAAGCCGGGGCATGCACGACGACGTCCCCAGTGAGAATGTGATCATCGAGAAAGCGGAGGTGATCGAAGACGGGGGAGAAGTGTGACCACCCGTTTTATCTCGGACCTCCACCTGGAAGAAGCTCGTCCTGACATCACCCATGCCTTCCTCGCCTTCCTGAAGGACAAGGCCATGGGCATCGATGCGCTTTATATCCTGGGGGATTTCTTCGAAGCATGGATCGGAGACGATGAGGAAACACCGCTGCAGAACCAGGTAGCCGAGGCACTACGCGCTGTCAGCGACAGTGGCACTGCCATCTACCTGATGCACGGCAACCGGGATTTCCTCATCGGCGAGGACTACAGCAGTCGTTGCGGCGCCACCCTGCTGCCAGATCCGACAGTGGTGGATCTGTATGGCACCCCCACCCTGCTGATGCACGGCGACAGCCTGTGCACGGCTGATGTGGAGTACCAGAAGTTCCGTACCACCATGCGCAATCAGCAGTGGCAACAGATGTTCCTGCAACGCCCCCTGGCCGACCGCCAGACCGTGGCCCGCCAGCTACGGGAAATCAGTATGGCGAAGAATCAGGGCAAGGAAGAGTTCATCATGGACGTCACGCCGGAGGAAGTGGTCAGTGAAATGGAAGCGCACCAGGTGCAACGTCTGATTCATGGCCACACCCACCGCCCGGCGGAACACGAACTCGAAGCCAATGGCCAGCCGGCAAAGCGGATAGTACTGGGCGACTGGGCCGAAAACGTCTGGTGGCTGGACGTGTCGGCTGGCGAAGAACCGGTACTGAAAAAACAGCCGCTGGAATAAATGGATGCCGCCTCCGCTACGGGGAGTCTGATATGTCACTTTACAGGACAGCCCAGTATCGGCGGCTTGCCCAGACTATGGCATTGGCGTTTGCCTGGCTGTTGCTGGTTCGTGTAGCGCTTATCCTGCACAGCGGTGTGCTTCCCGAGATCGGGCGCATGCTGCTGAGTGATCTTGCGGGGGCCGCCATTCTGGCTGGCCTGCTGACGCTTGCCCGCACCTTCCTGCTCAGATGGGTGCTGCTGATTGGTCTCAGCGGCCTGCTGATGACCGCAGCCATGCACCTGGCGGCCCATGGCACCTATCCTCGCCTGTCCATGGTGGCCAAGAGTGCCGACCCGGTGTTCCTGGCCTCCTCGGTAATCAGCCCCCACCTGTTGCTCCTGCCGGTCTACATCGGCCTTGCCTGGCTGCTGCTCAGGGCCTACCGCTGGCTGGTCCCGATCCCGCCACACCAGAACTCCTCTGCCGCACTGTTGGTGATAGCCACTACCCTGGTCTATCTGGCCGCGTCTCACAGCCTGACGACCTCCAGGAACAATGTGGTGGCCAGCATGCTGGCACAGGTCCCGGGCGCAATCCTGGCGCCTGCCGGGTCGCAGATCGGCAAGGAAGTCGCAAAGAACGCCACCCCGGACGAGGATGATGACTACTTCCAGGCGGACCTGGCCCGACCGGATGTGGACGACCCTCCCAATGTCCTGCTGATCATGGTGGAAGGCCTGTCGGCCGGGTACTTCCCCTCAATCAGCGAGTATCACGGCCTCACACCCGCCATTTCGCTGCCGGAGCTTGAAGCCACCCTCAGCGACAAGGGCTTCCGTTTGTATCGCAACATGCTCAGCATGGAACGGCAAACGGATCGTGGCACCTTCGCCATCCTTTGCGGCCAGTATCCGGACTTCCAGCGCCTGTCCACAAAGCTGGAGGATGTCGCCAACGGCGAAGCCTTCCCGGTCTGCATGCCCGAACTGTTGCGTGCCCATGGATACATCACCGCCTACTGGCAGGCTGCACCCCTGGAATACATGAGCAAGGACCGGTTCATGCCGCGGGCCGGCTTTACCCGGGTGACCGGTGCGGACGCGTTTGATAAGGGAGGCGAGGAGCCTGAGGGCTGGGGACCGCCGGATCCGGTCTACTTTGCTGACGTGGCACGACGACTGCAAGAACTTGACCAGAGCGAGTCCAGGTGGCTGGTAACCCTGCTGAACGTGGGTACACACCACCCGTTCAATACCGGCGGCAGAATTGCTGGCGATACGGCAGAAGACAGTAACGAGGCCCCACCACTGCCAACCGACCCCCAGGAAGCCCGCCGCAACGCCATGTCGGTGATGGAAGAGGAGCTGATCAGTTTCCTGGGTAACATGGAGCATGCCGGAGTGCTGGACAACACGCTGGTCATTCTCACCTCAGATGAGTCCGGCGGTTTCGTGCGCCAGGGCCAGGCCTTCTTTCCGCTCAATGGCAATACCGGAGTGCTGGCAGTACGGCCGCCCCGGCCCGGGCGCCTGGAGGATTACGCAGACCGTGATCGCATCGTGGCACAACTGGATATCCCCCTGACGATTCTTGACGCTACCGGTGCCGCCGAATCGGGCGGGCCCATGACCGGACGCAGCCTGTTGAGTCATGGCGATGATGTAGAAAGGGAACTGATGCTGGCCGATACCTATACCGGGATGAAATTTTTTCTTCGGGAGTCGGGGAGCTTACTGGCCTGCACTGAAAGCCTTGTTCGTTGTCAGACCTGGCAATTCACCCCCGGCCGCCTTTTTGGATCACTGTCGCCTTCAGACCAGCAGCCCTTTCTGACCCTTGAGCAACGCCTGCATCTCTTCGGCGAATCCGCCAAACTGTCCGCAGGGCCATCCGTCGACGCCCAATGATGAGACTGCTTATCGACACCCTCGGCATCCTGCGCAGGCACCGGCGCAGCCTGTTGCTGTACCACCTGTTCTTTACCGGGCTCACCCTGGCCCTGGTGGGACCGGCAGTCAACGCCCTGTTCTCCACCCTGGAGCCGGTAACCGGCCAGGGCGCGATCAGCACCGGCGGTATTGCGGCATTCCTGCTGTCGGCTGGCGGCCTGGTGTGGATGGTCGTCACCCTGACCGCGATCCTGGCCAGTTTCACGCTGGAACAGGCCGGAATGATGGTGATTGCCTCCTCGGTGGATCGTGCCGGCGAGTACCGGCTGACCCTGGCAGCCCTCTGGCTGGTGGCCCGGCGATCCGGTCGGCTGGTATTGCTGGCCCTGCTACAGGCTCTGGGGCACCTGATTGTGGCCATGCCCTTCCTGCTGACACTGGCGCTGGCATGGTGGGGCCTGTTGTCCGACTACGAAGCCTATTTTATCCGGGTAACCCGCCCTGCCGAGCTGTGGTGGTTCGTTGGTATTGCTGTGTCAGCCCTGGCGGGCATGGTGGTCTGCAACGGCTGGCTGTTCCTTCGCTGGAGCCTGGCGGAGCCCATCGCGACCCTGGAACAGACAACGGCCATGGGGGCGCTGGAGGAAAGCAGCCATCGCATCCACGACAGCAAACGCCAGCTGATTGTCCCCATCGGCCTTTTCGGGGGGCTGCTGTTTCTGCTACCACTGCTGATCACCTACGCGTTCCAGCTAATGGGCACCCCCTATCTGAGCCTGTTTCCAGACAGCCCGAGGGCCCTGACCCCGGCGATTACGGCCTATATAGCCCTGTATCTGCTCACCATGGTTGTAACGGTCTTTGTGCTGTCGGCCGGGTACAGCCTGCTGATCTACCGGGTATACCTGACCACCAGTGGACACTCACACCATCACCACGCCCCGACCCCGCCCAAAGCGACCGGCGTGAGGGCCTTGCTCGCAGAAACCATACTGCTGGCCGTTGCCATTACCCAGGCACTGATGATCGTGGGGGCCTTTGGCGTTCAGGATAAGGTGTCCATCACCGCCCACCGGGGCAACGCGTTCGCTGCCCCGGAAAACACCGCCAGTGCCCTGGAGCAGGCCATTACTGACGGCGCTGACTTCCTTGAAGTGGACGTTCGCATGACCGCGGATGGCACGCTGATACTGTGGCATGACGCCGACCTGCAACGGGTATATGGCCGCCCCGAACGTATTTCCGAACTCTCCTGGGCCGAGATCCGGACACTGGACGCGGGAGCCTGGTTCTCACCCGTTTTTGCCGGCGAACGGATCCTGACGCTAACGGAACTGATTGAACTGGCAAGGGGGCGGGTCAACCTGTTCCTCGATCTCAAGCCGGATCACAAAAGCCGTGACCTGGCCCGCGAAGTCGTCAGCGTGCTTCGCCGTGAAGACGCCCTTGAGGGAACCGTCATCGCAGCAGCCGAACGCCACGTTCTGAATGATGCCAGGGCCATGGAGCCCAGCCTGCGAACGGCTCTGCTCGCCGAGTTCGTGATCGGCCCCCTGCGTGACGAGCAATTCGATATCCTCGGCCTGCGCTACAACCGCATTACCCCGGGAGCCGTTGCCCGTGCCCGACAGCTTGGGTACGAGCTATACGTCTGGACGGTCAACCAGCCCGAGGATATGTCGAAGTTCATCGATATGGGCGTAGACAGCATCATCACCGACAGGCCCGACGTGCTGGCCCGGATACTGGCGGAACGCAAACAGCTTTCAGACGCCGAACGCCTGGCGGTCAAGCTTCGCAGCTGGCTGAAATGACCGTGACCGGACTCACTGGTCATCGGGCTCCCGGTAGGTATCAACACGCTTCAACCAGCCTGCCAACCACTGTTCCCGTTCAATGGGACGTTCGGCCAGCTCCGCCCGCGAGGTGAGTACTTTCGCCGCTGCCTCCCTGAACTGCTCAAGTACCGTAACGGTGGCCAGTTCCTTCTCGGGCATGGCCTCCAGCACCTGCAACAGCCCCCAGCCGACACCCCGATAACGCTCGGACTCGGCCAGCCCCTCCCCTTTGAAGTTCACATAGTCGATCAGGGCGTAGGTTCCGCCGGGCGTCATTGTCAGCGCGTTGATCTTTGCCCGGGTGCGGCCGGGGTTGTCCGAAGCAGCCACGACGTCAGTCATGGCATCCCTGGCTCTCGACATCAGAAAGGCGGCCTGGACGGCCGGTGTGGCCGACAGCAGCTGACGCAGCTGATCGACTCGACTGTCCTCCTGTTCCGCCCGCAGGAAAGCCTCACGATCTGGCCAGGGCGCCCCCTCCGGCGCCTGCCGGAGCAGCCACTGGGGCACATCCACGTCCTGTGCCCCCATATAGGCCACCAGCGATGGAAAACTCTCCACAAATGGGCCGCCGCCACCTACCGGATACCAGATGAAATGGCCGATACCGAGAGAGGGGAAAGGCTCCCCCCGGTTCCAGTGAACCAGACAGGACGGGCGTAAGTCGCACTCATTGCGGAACACCTGGCGGCCGACCCACTCCAGCTGGCTGTCGGTTATCACCAGCGTTGGCGGCGGGTCTGACTGCATAGCAACGCAGCCCTGCGCCAGGCTAATGACGGCAAGGTAAAGGAAGACCATCAGGTATGTTCGCAAACGATTACCCCTCATGCGGATCCGTAGCCACCGGAAATTTGGCGTAGCCCGTAGAGGCCTCCATGGCGTACTGATGGAACCGGCTATCAAACGTCCATAACTGCTCATAACGGCCTACATTCACACCATGGCGTTGATGAGAGGAGAAATACTCGGGTTCCTTGGTCAGGGCCGGGCAGAGGTCAGGATGGCCGCAGAGGTAGTCATAGAGGGAAGACGTCCCACACTTCATGGCTCCGATGATAAGCAGGTAACGGTCACGCGGGATGACGCCTGGCATCGTTGACTCCCTGTCAGAATGAATATCATGGAACTTCCTTAATCTGGAGTGTAGCAAAATCAGGAGACGGTGGAACACGTTCGCCGGGTGTTACCGGGCATTGCATCCTTTCTGAACGGGTGGTCAGGCCGCCCAAAAAAACCCCGGACGGGGCCGGGGTTCAAGTCGAAGGGTCTTGATGTCTTACTGCTCTACAAAGGCACGCTCGATGACGTAATGCCCGAGGTCACCCTGGCGGGCTTCCCTGAAGCCCATGTCATCCAGGATGCGGCAGGTGTCCTTGAGCATGCTGGGGCTGCCACAGACCATGAAGCGGTCGTTCTCCAGATCAAAATCCTGCAGGCCGAGATCCCTGGTCAGTTTGCCGGTCTGCATAGCGTCGGTCAGGCGACCCTGATTACGGAACGCCTCACGGGTTACCGTCGGGTAGTACAGCAACTTGCCGTCCACCATCTCGCCGAAATACTCGTTCTTCGGCAGGCCTTCGATCTCCTCCTGGTACGCCAGTTCGGACGCATAGCGGACACCGTGGGTAACGATGACCTTGTCGAACGCCTCGTACACTTCCGGGTCCTTGATGATGCTCATGAACGGCGCCAGACCGGTGCCGGTGCTGATCAGCCAGAGGTTCTTGCCTGGCAGCAGGTTGTCCAGAATCAGGGTACCGGTAGGCTTGCGGCTGACCAGAATCTCGTCACCCACCTCAATCTTCTGCAGGCGTGAGGTCAGCGGGCCATCAGGCACCTTGATGGAAAAGAACTCCAGTTCCTCCTCGTAATTGGCGCTGGCAATGCTGTAGGCCCGCATCAGGGGCTTGCCATCCGTCTCAAGGCCGATCATGGTGAAATGACCGTTCTTGAACCGGAAGCCCGGATCACGACTGGTGGTAAAGCTGAACAGGGTGTCGTTCCAGTGCTTGACGCTGGTAACGGTCTCTACGTTCATCTTGCTCATAGTAGTCAATCCGCCTGAATCTCTGGGTTTCTTTCAAAACATGGTAAATGCGATTGTTTGTATGGTACCTGACGGGTAACCTATCGATGAAATGGGATATTTTCATAACGTTATTCGAGAAAACCGATTATGAAGTACAGTTTCCGCCAACTTGAGGTTTTCCTGGCCGCCTCCCACTACCAGAACATTACCCGGGCGGCGGAGTCACTGGCCATGTCGCAGTCCGCCGCCAGCAGTGCCCTGAAGGAGCTGGAGAACCAGTTCGACATCCAGTTGTTCGACCGGGTCGGCAAGCGTCTGCAGCTCAACGAGCTGGGCCGGCTCTACAGGCCCAAGGTAGAGAGCCTGCTGGCCCAGGCCAACGAGCTGGAGCAGGCGTTCAGCAAGCACACAGAAGCGGGCGCTCTGAAGGTGGGCGCCACCCTGACCATCGGCAACTATCTGGCAGTGGGCGTAATGGCACAGTACATGGAGTCTGCATCCCGGCCCCGGGTGTCGCTGGAGGTGGCCAACACCAGCACAATCGCCCGCCGTGTATCGGACTTCGAGCTGGATATCGGGCTCATCGAGGGGGAACTGCAGGCACCGGAGCTGGAAGTCATTCCCTGGCGCCATGATGAGCTGATCATTTTCTGTTCACCGCAACATCCGCTGGCGAACAAGCAGGGGCTCACCGACGAGGACCTGAAATCAGCCACCTGGATAGCCCGTGAACCCGGTTCCGGCACCCGCCAGACCTTCGAAAGGGGCATGCACGGACTGCTGCCGGACCTGAATATCCTGCTGGAACTGGAACACACCGAGGCCATCAAGCGGGCGGTGGAGGCCAACCTGGGCATCGGCTGCCTGTCCCGGGTCTGCCTGCAGGATGCCTTCAACCGGGGCTCACTGGTGCCACTGAGGGCCGCTGCCCATCGGCGCTTTGACCGGCAGTTCTACTTTATCCTGCACAAGCAGAAGTATCGAAGCGCGGGGATCGATCGGTGGATGGAGCTTTGCCGTGATCTGCCCTGAGAAAGCCGGAGCTTCTGATGCCTCAGGCGGACGCAAAAACCACAGCGTTGCGACCTGCCTCCTTTGCCCGATATAGCGCACGGTCGGCTGCATCCAGCAGCTCAGTAACGGTATTATGGCCCCGGTCTGAGGTTGCACTGCCGAGGCTGAGCGTAATGACCCCGGCGGGGGAATCCGGGTGAGCAATCCGCAGGGCTTCCACCGCTTTTCTCGCCTGCTCTCCTATTGTGACGGCGCCCGCCCTGTCGGTGCCAGGAAGGACGATAACAAACTCCTCGCCTCCATAGCGGGCGACCACGTCTCCGGGGCGCCCACAGACCTGCTGCAGTGCGTCAGCCACCTGCTTGAGGCAACGGTCACCGTCGGCATGACCGAAACGATCGTTGAACCGTTTGAAATAGTCGACATCGCACATCAATACGGTAAGAGGCATCCGATAGCGGGCGACGTTGGTCCAGGCAACTTCCAGAACGTCATCAAGTTCCCGTCGGTTGGCCAGACCAGTGAGCTGATCGGTACCGCTGAGCCGCTCAAGGCGCTGATTGGTCAGCAGAAGCTCATGCTGGGTCTGATCGATACTGTGGCGGAACAGAAACAACACGACTGCTGATAGCGCCATACTGGCCACAACGGAGACACCAAACATAATGTGAATCCAGGGAGCTGGCACGGGGGCAGGCGTGCTCCCTGCCGGGAACAGAAAATAGGTAACCAGAAACAGAAACATCAGCAGCACCATCAGCCCGATGTATATCGACAGACGAGCCCGATGGAACAGGAACACCGCAACCGATGCCATGGTGAAATAGAAAAAATGGACGCCAGCGCTGGTGCTGATCTCGGAAGTGACTACAAAGATCTGCAGAGTCGCATTTACCAGTAACAAAACGCTGGCCAGCCAATATCTGCCCATACGGTTGAACAGAACAACGACGATATAACCCGTAATACAAATCATATTCGCCAGAAATACCGAAAGATAAAGACTGAAATCGGCAATGGCGTAGAAAAACTGGTAAGGAATGGTGGCAATCGCGCCGAACAGCGCCACCTGGTTAGCCAGCTCTATCTGACGTCTTATAGTAGCGGTCTGGTTACCGGCCCCCTGCCCCCAGAGGCGCCGCAGAACGTTCAGCATGCATAGTCTCCAGGCTGCCCTCTGCGTGGCCCGGCGAACCGGCCAGGCCTGCAGCTACACCATAGATCATAGGGGGCCGCTGTGGAAACGGAATTCCGTGTCGGGAGCTTCGATCAGGCCTTGCTCTGCTGAGAGAAATTCACTGATGCGCGCGACCACCGGCCCACCATTGGCCCGCTCCGCCAGCTTCAGATAATCCTGGTAATGCCGCGCTTTGGATTTCAGCAGGCTGTTGTAGAAATCCGCCAGGGTATCGTCCAGATGCGGCGCCAAAGCCGCAAAGCGTTCGCAGGAACGGGCCTCGATGATGGCCCCAACGATCAGCACATCCACCAGTCGACCCGGATCATCACTGCGGACCTCCCTCCGTCAAGGGGGAGCTGTAGGCGCCGGAGCTTGAAGTGATCCCCTGGCGCAATGACGAACTGGTGATTTTCTGCTCCCCGAAGCACCCGCTCGCCAACAAACAGGGCCTGACCGACGACGACCTGAAGTCGGCCACCTGGGTCGCCCGCGAACCCGGCTCGGGCACCCGCCAGACCTTCGAGCGCGGCATGCACGGCCTGCTTCCGGACCTGAATATTCTGCTGGACCTGGAACACACCGAAGCCATCAAGCGCGCCGTTGAAGCCAATCTGGGTATTGGGTGCCTGTCAAAGGTCTGCCTTGAGGATGCTTTCCAGAGAGGTTCGCTCGTGCCATTGCAGGCCGCGGCCCACCGTCGTTTTGATCGGCAGTTCTACTTCATCCTGCACAAGCAGAAGTACAAAAGTGCCGGTATTGATCGATGGATGGAGCTTTGCAGGAATCTTTAGTGCTCTGGCGCTCTCTTTTGATGCGTTCATTCTGCAACGTTGAGCCACATCAAGGTGCAAACCGGAACAAAGGATCTATAGTGATGATGGGTTTGGGTATTTTTTGAGCAAACGCCCAGAAGTCCATGCCCCAGGCACTTCATATCATTAAGTCTCGCCAATCTGGCAAATGTGAGCCAAGGGGAACTGAATCATGGATCATCGAATCAATCGGTCTGCCATACCTGCAATTTTGGCGGCGGGCATCGCCGCAGCACTGACCGGGTGCAGTGACAGCAGCAGCTCAGCGGGCACGCCTCAGCCTATCATTGAAGCATTCCTTACCGAACAGGCCAATCAGATTGGTGGCGCTACCACCGCCGCCGCCAGGGCCGACATAGGGGGAACCGACTGGGCGGTCTACAACATGGCCAACCGGCTCGCTATAACGCCTGTTCAGACAACGGCCGGGACCGTTCATGAGATTGCGCTGGAAAACTTTATCCAGGACATCCTCGTGATCCCCTACAATGGCAGAACCTATGCACTGGCTGCGGTGCGCGAATCCGGGATTGCCGTTGTCGATATCACTGACCCTTCCGCAATGGAGGTCCTGCACACAACCCCGGTCAATTACTACCAGGATGGCATCACCTACGCAGAAGGCGGCGGTGACCTGGTAACCGATGTCATTATCGAAGGCCATGGTTTCATCAAGTCACTTGAAACCGATGGCACGGATTTGTGGATCGCCAATGAAAGCTACGGCATCCATCGCGTGCCTCTTGCCAACATCGTCACCACCTCCCCACTCCTGGAAGAAGACGGCAGCCTTCAGATTGACCCAACAGCAGAGGTCTATACCCTCCAGTACTCCGGTGAGCATCCCTGGGGTGCCCCCGCCGACCTTCAGCTCCATGATGGTTACCTCTACGCTGCAATCGGGTTCCTGGGGCTTGGCGTCTATGATCCGGTCACCCTGGACCGGGTGGGTTATTACAACCTTTACACAGACACCAGTGTCACTGAAGACTGGTTCCTGGGAATGGATGTCACAACCGAGGTTGTCGACCCGGCAACGCATATCGATCCGGATACCGGTATGCCCAATTACAACCAGGCCTCATTCGAAATCCAGGATGTGTGGCATGGTGACGTGGACGCACCCACCCCCTGGGCCGACTTCGACCGTTACGGAAAATACTATTACAAAGCCAACAAGCTGGATGTAGAAACCTATAGCCCCGGGGGTGGCGACCGGACCCTGGTGTACATGGCATACGGACTGGCCGGACTGGTAGCGGTCGATGCCACAGATCTGGCAAACATCACCTATCAGGGCTACGCCCCGGCGGTACCAGCCCATGGCCCCGACGAACCAACCGGCGAGCAGTCACAGAGTCTGTTCCCCTACTTTGGCGTCGGCATGCTCAAAGAGGCAGGCGTTGTTGATGTCGAGGTGGACACAGCAAACAATCGGGTGCTGTATGCTGACCACTTCGCAGGACTTGTGGTACTTGAGAGCGCTGACGCGCCTGAAACTCAATGGCAGCAATCGGGGGCGCCCTATGACAACGACCTCTTCCCGGAAAGACTGCACTGGCCCGACTACGAATTCATCACGTCATATGACATGGGCGCCTGGGACCCGGATGACAATGAATCACTGCCAATCTGGATGTACCAGGCTCCAAGCCTGCTCGTTACCGGTGAGGTCAGCGGTCACGGTAACGCGCTGTTCCTGATGCCCGTTGTCAGCGACACCACCGGAGCTGTCGATGTTGTCCAGGCTACTGGCGCAGGTGGCCTGAACTTCATGGACCTCGGCGACCTGACCATCGCCGGTACCGACATGAGCAGCAAATTCAGTGTTCCTGCATACTTCGCCAGCACCGAAGAAACCTATGCCGCCGCAGACGGAATGCCCACGGCACCGCTGGCTGTCGGGCACACCCAGGGATTGGCTGCCTCGGGGCAATACCTTTACCTCGCAGACGGCCCCCACGGTATGAGTGTCTGGCAGATTGCCGATTCCAGTGGTATGCCAGTTGAAGAACCCCATGTAGTCGCCAACACCGTCGTGGACGAGTATGCCGTAGACAATCCTGATGGCACGACCATCTACCCCACCCCCCACGCCTACAATGTGATCCTGTCAGGAAACAACGAACTGGGCTACGTCATGTCACAAAGCCTGGGCCTGCGACGGGTGGATATCAGTGCGGCCGAAGATGGACAGGGCACGCCCGGCCTTCCACTGTTGCTTACTCCCCAACCCTCGGATTTCTACGAACATAACCTGGCTTCCGGGTCCTATGGTGGAATCAGCCGACAAGACCATGCTTATGATGTTGACTTCCACGGCGACTATGCGGTGGTGGCTGACGGGAGCAACGGTTTAACCGTTTACGATATGACCAAGAACCCGGCTGACGGCAGTGGAGCCCACGTGGTTGCGAATCTGGGATCATCAACCGGCAACCCCGGACTCGGCCGGGCCTCTGGCGTCGAACTCTGGACTCATCCGGACAACGGAAAGATCTATGCTTTCGTCGCGGCCGGCCACTCTGGCATTGCAGTGGTCGATATGAGCGGCCTGTTGGTGGATGGGACAACCCCCGGCATGGAACTGATCAAGATTTTCCAGCCCATCAAAATTGAAGAGGAGCTGGACGGCACCGTGCATATTGGTAAAGCCGATAGCCGAAGCATTGATGTGGACGTCGTTGGCGACCATGCGTACTTCAGCTACGGTGGTTTCGGTCTGCTCGCGTACCACATTGATGACCTGCTCGAACCCCTGCCCGAAGGCGTCGATCCGACCAAGATCTGGACCATGGGTAGCGGCGGCTATGATTACCGGCCCGAAGCCGTCGCCCAATATCGACTCTCTGCGGAGCCTGGCCTGGAAGACTCGGACCCCGAAGCGCTCTACATGACACTGCAGTACTTCCCGGCCGACACATTGTTGAGCGACGGCAATGGCAACTCATACACCCTTGACGAACCACGTCTTCTATTCTACGTCGCCTACGGGGAAGCCGGCGTGGCCAAACTGGACTGGAGTAACCCTGCCAGTCCCGTGCTGATGGAACACCAGCACACTGTTGGCGAAGCGACGGGAACCGCCATCGCCAACGGCCGGGTTTATGTGGCTGACGGCGGAGGAGGTCTGGTGATTTTCCGTCAGTAACGCTGATCGTTGAGAAACGCACAGGCCGGGCCGAACCCGGTCTGTGTGCGCTTCCGGAACCACTGACCAATACGTGATCTGGTCAATGGGTTACCGGCCCACTGTGAAAACGGAACTCTTCATCCGGCGCCTCAATTAATTCCTTCTCGATGGCAAGAAACTTCCCCACCCGCTCATCCACCGGCCCACCATTGGCCCGTTCCGCCAGCTTCAGATAATCCTGGTAATGCCGCGCTTTGGATTTCAGCAGGCTGTTGTAGAAATCCGCCAGGGTATCGTCCAGATGCGGCGCCAAAGCCGCAAAGCGTTCGCAGGAACGGGCCTCGATGATGGCCCCAACGATCAGCACATCCACCAGTCGACCCGGATCATCACTGCGGACCTCCCTCCGCAACCCGGCCGCATAGCGGGCTGGTGACAGGTGACAGTAGGTGACACCCCGCTTCTTCATGATCGCCAGCACCTGCTCGAAGTGCCGCAACTCCTCCCGGGCCAGGCGAGACATCTTGTTGAGCAAGTCGTGATTGTCCATGTAGCGATACATCAGACTGAGCGCTGTAGACGCAGCCTTTTTCTCACAATGGGCGTGGTCAATCAGCATCAGGTCCTGATTCGCCAGGGCATTGTCGATCCACGCCCGGGGCGTCGGGCAGGGAAGAAAATGCTGTATTTCGGCAAGGGCGGCGCTGGTTTCAGGCATGACGGTATCCGGCTGAGAGTTCAATTTGCGCGGGAGTATACCTCAGGATGTGTTCAGTCTCCGACCATAAGCCAACTTAACTTTAATGCCTGAATCCTATAGAATGCAGCGCCAATTCGTGGCCTTTTCCACACAACAACGCCCGCCAGCTCACGAGGCCCGCGCGGGTTTCCCCAACTGATGAGGGTCTATACCGTGTTAGAAGCATACCGTGAACACGTTGCCGAGCGCGAAGCTCTGGGCATCCCCCCCAAGCCTTTGAACGCCGAGCAGACCGCCGAATTGGTGGAGCTGCTGAAGAACCCGCCCAAGGGCGAGGAAGAGTTCCTGGTCTACCTGCTGGAAAACCGCATCCCGCCGGGCGTTGACGAGGCCGCTTACGTCAAGGCCGGCTTCCTGTCTGCCATTGCCAAGGGCGAGGCCACCAGCCCGCTGCTGAACAAAGAGAAAGCCGTTGAGCTGCTGGGCATGATGCAGGGCGGCTACAACATCGCCACCCTGGTTGAACTGCTGGACAATGATGAGCTGGCCAAGCTGGCCGGTGAGAAACTGAAGAAAACCCTGCTGATGTTCGACGCCTTCAACGATGTGAAGGAAAAGATGGATGCCGGCAATGCCATTGCCAGGGACGTGGTTGAATCCTGGGCCAATGCCGAGTGGTTCACCGGCAAGAAGAAGGTCCCGGAAAGCACCAAGATGGTGGTGTTCAAGGTCACCGGTGAAACCAATACCGACGACCTGTCCCCGGCTCCGGATGCCTGGTCCCGCCCGGACATCCCCCTGCACGCCCGTGCTGCCTATAAAATGGAGCGCGATGGCCTGAAGCCGGACGAGCCCGGCGTTACCGGCCCCATGCAGCAGATCGACGAGATCAAGAGCAAGGGCCTGCCGGTCGCCTTCGTGGGCGACGTGGTAGGTACCGGCTCCTCACGGAAATCTGCCACCAACTCGGTACTGTGGTTCTTCGGTGACGATATCCCGGGCGTTCCCAACAAGCGCGCCGGCGGTGTGTGTATCGGTAACAAGGTTGCCCCCATCTTCTTCAACACCATGGAAGACGCAGGCGCCCTGGTATTCGAAGCACCGGTTGATGACCTGAACATGGGCGACGTGATCGAGATCCGCCCCTATGACGGCAAGATCCTGAACGAAGCTGGCGAGACCATCTCCGAGTTCGGTTTCAAGTCCGACGTCATCCTGGACGAAGTGCAGGCTGGCGGCCGTATCCCGCTGATCATTGGCCGTGGCCTGACCACCAAGGCTCGTGCAGCCCTGGGCCTGGGCCCCACCGACATCTTCCGTCTGCCCAGTGATCCGGAAGAAGGCACCAAGGGCTTCACCCTGGGCCAGAAGATGGTCGGCAAGGCCTGTGGTCTGGAAGAAGGCCAGGGCGTTCGCCCGGGCACCTACTGCGAGCCCCACATGACCACCGTCGGCTCCCAGGACACTACCGGCCCGATGACCCGGGACGAGCTGAAAGACCTGGCGTGCCTGGGCTTCCAGGCGGACCTGGTGATGCAGTCTTTCTGTCACACCGCTGCCTATCCGAAGCCGATCGACGTGGAAATGCAGCACACCCTGCCCGACTTTATCCGTAACCGTGGCGGCGTTTCCCTGCGTCCGGGTGACGGTATCATCCACTCCTGGCTGAACCGCATGCTGCTGCCGGACACCGTGGGCACCGGTGGTGACTCCCACACCCGCTTCCCGATGGGCATCTCCTTCCCGGCCGGCTCCGGTCTGGTGGCGTTTGCTGCAGCTACCGGCGTCATGCCGCTGGATATGCCGGAATCGGTTCTGGTTCGCTTCAAGGGCGAAATGCAGCCGGGCATCACCCTGCGTGATCTGGTCCACGCCATCCCGCTGTACGGCATCAAGCAGGGCATGCTGACCGTTGAGAAGAAGGGCAAGATCAACGAATTCTCCGGTCGCATCCTGGAAATTGAAGGCCTTGAGCACCTGACGGTGGAGCAGGCCTTCGAACTGTCCGACGCCTCCGCCGAGCGCTCTGCAGCCGGTTGTACCATCAACCTGTCTGAAGAGTCCGTGGCCGAGTACCTGCGCTCCAACATCACCATGCTGCGCTGGATGATTGCTGAAGGCTATGGCGACCCGCGTACACTGGAGCGTCGCGCCAAACAGATGGAAGAGTGGATTGCCGATCCCAAGCTGATGCGTGCCGACAAGGACGCAGAGTATGCCCACGTGGTGGAAATCGACCTGGCCGACATCAAGGAGCCCATCGTCTGCTGCCCGAACGACCCGGACGATGCCAAATTCCTGTCTGAAGTGGCCGGCGACAAGGTGGATGAGGTGTTCATCGGTTCCTGCATGACCAACATTGGTCACTTCCGCGCCGCCGGCAAGTTGCTGGAGATGAACAAGGAACCCCTGAAGACCCGCCTGTGGATGTCTCCGCCCACCAAGATGGATCAGGCGCAGCTGATGGAGGAAGGCTACTTCAACACCTACGGCACCGCCGGTGTGCGCACCGAGATGCCGGGCTGCTCCCTGTGCATGGGTAACCAGGCCCGGGTGAACGCCAAATCCACAGTGCTGTCCACCTCCACCCGTAACTTCCCCAACCGTCTGGGTGATGGTGCCAACGTGTACCTGACGTCAGCGGAGCTGGCGGCAGTCGGCGCGGTACTGGGCAAGCTGCCGAGCCCGGCGGAGTATATGGAGTACGCCAAGGATCTGAACAGCATGTCAGCGGAAATCTACCGCTACATGAACTTTGATCAGATGGAAGAGTACTCCGATAAGGCGAAGTCCGCGGAAGTGGCCTGAACCTGACGCCCCGGAATACCGGGGCGACGGAAAGACAAAACGCCAGCCTTCGGGCTGGCGTTTTTTTATGTCAGATTGTAATTTCCCTGACACGCACTGACCGGCCTATAAAAAAGGGCCCGGAAGGGCCCTTTCACAACTTTACGTCTTGTGCGCCGTCGTATCAGCGTTCGATATGCTGGTACTCCCCGGCATCAGACGTGGCAAGGCTCACAACCACGATCGCAATCAAGGCAGCAATAAAGCCAGGAATGATCTCGTAAACACCCGGGCCACCCATGAATTCCGCGTTCCATCCCAATGAGATCCACACCAGAACGGTGCCCGCGCCAATGACCATGCCGGCGATGGCACCAGCACCATTGGTACGGCGCCACATCAGCGACAGGATAATCAACGGGCCAAAGGCTGCACCGAAGCCGGCCCAGGCATTACTGACCAGCTGCAGAACCATGGAATTCGGATCCGATGCAATCAAGGCTGCCACCAGACCAACCGCTACGACGCAGGCCCGCCCCACGTTGACGCATTCACGGTCAGTGGCTTCCTTGCGCAGGAACAGGCGATAGAAATCTTCTGTCAAAGAAGACGAGGACACCAGAAGCTGACTGGATATGGTGCTCATCACCGCAGCCAACAAGGCCGCATAGAGAAAGCCGGTGATCAGCGGGTGGAACAGCAGTTCGGACAGAATGATGAAAATCGTTTCCGGGTCGGCAACATCCAGCCCGTTACGCACCGCATAGGCGCGACCAAAAATGCCCAGCGAAATGGCGCCAATCAGCGAAATCCCCATCCAGGTCATACCGATATTCCGGGCAATTGGAACATCCTTCAGGGTACGAATCGCCATAAAGCGGACGATGATGTGCGGCTGCCCGAAATAGCCAAGCCCCCAGGTAACGGCGGACAGCCAGCCTACGATGGTCAGCCCTTCGGTCCATGACAAGAGCGTGGGATCAACTTCATTAAGCGTCTGCGAGGCTTGAGCAAAGCCACCGCCGCCTTCGCCAAACAGCACCACGGCCGGCATGATGACCAGCGCAACCATCATGATGCAGCCCTGAACAAAGTCCGTCATGCTTACGGCCAGAAAACCGCCCACAACCGTATAGGCCAGCACTACGCCCAGGGTAATCACAATACCCACGGCATAGTCACTCATACCACTGACATCGATGATTTCGGCAAATGCGCTTTCAAACAGCTTGCCACCAGCCACCAGGCCGGACGCCGTATAGACCGCAAAGAAGATGACGATAACGACGGCTGACACGGTTCGCAGCGACAACGCCTGCGTAGGGAACCGGTTGGCCAGGAAAGCCGGAATGGTAATCGCATTGCCGTAATGAACCGTTTGTTCACGCAGGCGAGGCGCAACAAAGACCCAGTTCAGGAATGCGCCCACAAACAGACCAATACCAATCCAGGCATCAGCCAGGCCAGACACAAACAAGGCACCCGGAAGCCCCAGGAGCAGCCAGCCACTCATGTCTGACGCCCCCGCCGACAATGCAGCAACCTTTGGACTCAGTGACCGCCCCCCCTAGCATGTAGTCTTCCGACGAAGACGTCGACGTACGCATCGCGTACAAACCGATGACAATCATCACCCCGAAATAAAGAAACAGACTTATCCAAACACCCGTAGCCATGCAGTTCCTCCAGTTTATCGACTCGGTCGGCCAAGCGACCGTCAGGCAAACCGCGCGCCCGTTAGCCGGACAGGCAAGTCATACCTTCTAGTTATTATGTTGATGGTGCACCAATTCCATTTGCGTTCTTGTCGTTCCTGTTCGTCGTAATCTGGCGCGCCGGGGCATCCGTCCATCGGATTGCGAAAGCCGCCACCGGCGCAACCAATACCATCCAGTATAGATGGCCAGCGAAAAGTGCCACTTCTTTGAGGCTCGCAGGTTCTGATCGGACAGATACCCTGCTCACAGAAGGGCTCTCTGACGGGCCAGTATCCGGATAGCGAATTAAGAATTATTTAATCTACTCTGGCTCAAGGGATCAGACTTCCGAATTCCTTCGAACTCTTTGTTAATTCCTACGATGTTTCAGAGGGCTGGTGTCTCACCAGGCGCGTCAGAGACGCTCACGGAGCTGGGTGGGAGTGAGCCCGCGATGCTTGCGGAGTGCGGTGGTAAAGGCGGACTGACTGGAAAAACCGGTGCGAAAACTGATATCCGCTACCGACAGTGAGGTGGTTCTCAGCATCTGACAGGCGTGATCAAGACGGGTGTTGAGCAGAAACCGGTAAGGGCTGGTTGCCATGGTCTCACGGAAAAGCTCGTGGAACCGACTCTGACTCAGGCAGGCCTGGGCGGCAAGGTCTTCAACGGTTATTCGCTCGTTCAGGTTCTCAAGCACGTACTGTCGGAGATTTTCCGGATCAAGACCAGGGCGGCGCAACGGTACCGTTTCCGCCCCCTTATCAAGCCGATCAGACAGCGCCAGCAGAATGGCCGTGGCGAGATGATCACTGATGCCCTGTTCAGTGGCAGAACGGCGTATCTCCGTAGCCGAAACCTGCACCAACTGCTGCAGATGGGCGTCAAGCCCCACGACTACCGGCTGACGGAACAGGCGACTGACCGTCAGGAAATCCCGATAATGGGGGTCCTGGGGCCGTGGATGCCAGGCATCCACATCAATCACCAATACCTGATTCTCACGCCCCCCGGAGAATTCATGGCGTATGGTCGCCGGCACCAGGCAAGCCCGCCAGGTATCCAGACGCCCTTCCATGCCATCAACGCTCACTTCGGTGCCACCATAGACTCCGATCACCGCCTGATGGTGATCATGGCGATGCTGGTGGGTAAACTCGGGAAGCGTCTGAAGTCGGGCGGACAGCATGGGTCGCTCTTCGGGGGTCCCGTCTGGTTAGTTGGCTGATCCGGCAGTATGACTCAAGCCAGCAAACTGGTGATCAGCCCGGACACCTGCCGACTGACGTCATCAATCGGTTGTGCGGCATCCACCACATGGTAGCGCAAGGGGTGTTGTTCTGCCCGTTGCAGGTAACAGTCACGTATACGCTGGAAAAATGCCGTTGTCTCACGCTCAAAACGGTCCGGCGCACTGCGGTTGCGGGCCCGGGCCATGCCCACTTCCACGGGCGCATCAAGCAATATGACGTGGTCAGGCCGCACCTCACCCTGAACCAGCTGCTCCAGCACGGCAATCTGCTCCTGTGGCACGCCCCGGCCACCCCCCTGGTACGCATAGGTCGCATCGGTAAACCGGTCACACAGCACCCATGTGCCCTGCTGCAGTGCTGGCAGTATCAGGCTATGAAGATGCTGCGCCCTGGCGGCAAACATCAACAGCAGTTCGGTAAGGTCATTCACCGCTTCGTCCCTGGGGCTAAGCAGCAGTTCCCGTATCGCTTCCGCCATGGGCGTACCGCCCGGTTCCCGGGTGACCACTACAGTCTTGCCGGCAACCTCCAGGGCGTCTCTTGCGGTGGCCAACTGGGTGGACTTGCCAACACCTTCGGTACCTTCGAACGTGATGAACTTTCCCCGGTTCATTGGTCGCCTTCAACGCTGGTTGGTGCGGGCGAGGAGCGGTAGTCCTCACGGCGGTTCAGCTGATACTCCCGTACCGCCCGGCGGTGGTCCTCCAGGGTGCGGGAAAACTTGTGACTGCCATCACCACGGGCCACGAAGTAGAGCGTGTTGCCCTCGGCGGGGTGCACAGCCGCATGAATGGCCGCACGCCCCGGCAGGGCGATGGGCGTAGGCGGCAGACCAGAAATACGATAGGTGTTGTACGCGGTATGGGTGCGAAGATCGCGGCGGGTAATCCGGCCTTCGTAGGCATCGCCCATGCCATAAATCACCGTGGGGTCCGTTTGAAGACGCATCCCCCGCTGCAGTCGCCGCACAAAGACACCGGCGATATCCGGTCGCTCTGCAGGCACACCGGTTTCCCGCTCGATAATGGACGCCATGATCAGCGCCTCATAGGGATTCTCATAGGGCAGGTCATCGGCACGCCCCGCCCACTCCTCAGCAAGCACACTGTTCATCTTTTCATAGGCACGGCGAAGAATGTCGAGATCCGAGTCGCCACGGTTATAGGCGTAGGTATCCGGAAAGAACCGCCCCTCGGGATGGGCCCCTTCGTCACCGAGTTCGGCCATGATTCTCTCGGCCGCCCAGTCTGCTGTCAGCTGTTCAAGGTGCTCAGCCTGCGACAGGGCCGTACGGGCATCACGAAACCGCTTGCCTTCAATAAACTGGACCGTTCGCACCTTGGTCTCGCCCCGGACCATCAGGGCAATCATCTCCCTGGGCGTCATACCCGGCTGAAACTCGTACTCTCCTGCCCTGATGGAGGTCATCTCCGGCTCCACCCTGGCCAACAGCTTCAGCCAGATGGCCTTGTCCACCAGTCCCTTTTCCTCAAGATCCCGGGCAACGGCATTATAGGATGTGCCGCGAGGTACCAGGTAAAGCATGGGTTCCTGCAGGTCAGCTTCCATTTCCAGGGTTTTCATGCCCTGCCAGCCCCACAGGGCAGCACCGGCAGCAGCTACCAGCACCGATGCAACAACCGCAACAAGAAACGACTTAATCAACGGAACTCCTCAACGTGTTTGGCAAGATCAACGATTGTCGCAAGCCGCTCCGGAAGAGGCAACCGCCGCCCCGCCAGGGTGCGTACCGGCACCGCGCCAATCACACTATTCAAAAGCAGCAATCCCCCGAAACCTTCCTGATGACACTGTTCCGGGTAAAGGGGGGCTTCCAGCAGACTTTCACCGTTCCGGCCAAGGCAGCGCTCCACATGACCCACCATGACACTGTTGACTGCCACCTGGTCCCGCGGTGGCGTCATCCACTGGCCCTGCCACCGGTAGAGCAAGGCGGTCCGGGTCCCTTCCCGAAGGTCACCCCGATCGCCTTTCATCACCGCCTCGTAGCAGGTATCCGGAATCTGCTCGCTCGCCAGAACCTGCTCCAGCCGGTTCAGGGACTTGATACCGGCCAGCAATGGGTTCACTGTCAGCGGGACCTCGGAGATGGAAGCCGCAACCCCCTCTGCAGAGGGCATGGGCGGCGCTGAATGCACCGACACCAGCAGGCGTGGTTCAGGATGTTGTGGAGCACGATAGCCTCGCCCCCCACTCCCGCGGGTCAGCAGTAGCTTGAGTACCAGCGGATCCTGACCATTGGCCTGGCGGATCAGGCTTTTGGCCTGATCCAGCGCCTCGTCGAGATCCGCCTGTTCCAGGGGAATGCGCAGACGACCGGCACCTTCCAGCATCCGCCTGCAATGAGCCTGAACCAGTTCCGGGCGCCCACGACGCACAAGGATAGTTTCAAAAAGGCCGTCGCCATAGGACAACCCGCGGTCATCGCCGGGCACGGTAACCGGATCTGTCAAACCCCGGGCGGCAAGAATCCTGACCATATGTCTCCCTGAAACACACACAAAAAAGCCGCCCTGTTTGCGACAACAGGACGGCTTCTGCCTGGCTTACAGACGATCAGCTGTGTGCGTTGATGTAATCAATCGCATCCTGAACGCTGGTCAGCTTTTCTGCTTCCTCGTCGGGAATCTCGGTTTCGAATTCCTCTTCGAGAGCCATGACCAGCTCAACAGTGTCCAGTGAGTCAGCGCCCAGATCCTCTACAAAAGAAGAACTGTTCTGAACTTCGGATTCCTTGACACCCAGCTGTTCACAAACAATCTTCTTAACGCGCTCTTCAACTGTACTCATAATTTCCTCACTTTTTTGTCAACCAGGCAATAAACGATTGCCAGTTTATGGTAAACCCCACCTGCAAACAAGCAGGGACGAAGATAAAACCTAATCAGATAAAGGGCTTGGCCCCACCACCCATCCCGGGCAAACACCCGGCGATAGACAGGGGTTATCCCATATACATCCCACCATTAACGTTAATGGTGTCGCCGGTCACATAGCCAGCGGCATCCGACGCCAGGAAGGCCACCACGGCAGCCACCTCTTCCGGCGCGCCCAGTCGACCAGCCGGAATATTTTCCAGCATGGCACTGCGCTGCCCTTCATCAAGAGCCTTTGTCATGTCGGTGTCAATAAACCCGGGCGCCACGCAATTGGCAGTGATGCCCCGATTGGACATTTCCTTGGCCAGGCTCCGGGTGAAACCTTCAACACCAGCCTTGGCAGCACAATAGTTGCCCTGACCAGGATTGCCCATGCCGGCCACTACGGAACTGATGTTGATAATACGCCCCCAACGAGCCTTGGCCATGCCCCGCAGAACCGATTTGCTGAGGCGGTAGACGCTGGACAGGTTGGTTTCGATCACGGCGGACCAGTCATCGTCTTTCAGGCGCAGCAGAAGGTTATCACGGGTAATGCCGGCGTTATTGACGAGAATCACAGGCGCGCCAACCTCGCTGGTCATTTTCTTCAGCCCTGCATTGATGCTGTCCGGGTCAGAAACATCCATCACCATGCCAAAGCCTTCGATTCCGGCTTCTTTCAGGTTGGCGGTTATGGTATCCGCGCCACCCTGGGACGTAGCCGTGCCCACTACGGTGGCGCCCTGGTTGCCAAGGGCGTCAGCAATGGCACGACCAATGCCACGGGTGGCACCGGTAACCAACGCGATTTTGCCATCAAGAGACATGGATTGCTCCCTTCCATACAATGTAAAAAACGCCATCCCGCTGAATGGCGTTGATGAAATCTTCAATCACTGCCTGAACGCCTCAAGAGCACCGTCCAGGCCTTCCGGCGTCTCGATATTGAAGACCTTGAGACTGCGGTCAATGCGCTTGGCCAGCCCGGCCAGCACTTTGCCGGCACCACACTCGGCGGCAACGCTGACGCCCTCTTCCACCAGCAAGGTCATGGAATCGGTCCAGCGTACCGGTGAATACAATTGCTGCACCAGGTTGGCCTTGAGCCGGTCGGCATCCTGCACCAGCTCGGCCGTAACGTTCTGCACCACCGGAGTCAGGGCATTACCGAAACTGACATCATTCAGCGCCTTGGCGAGCTCCTCTGCAGCACCCTTCATCAGGGCGCAGTGTGACGGCACGCTGACCGGCAAAGGCATCGCCTTGCGGGCACCCTTGTCCTTGCAGATGTCGATGGCACGTTCGACGGCCGCACTATTGCCGGCAATCACTACCTGCCCCGGAGCATTGAAGTTGACCGCTGAGACGACCTCATCGCCGGCAGCCTCTTCACAGGCCCCGATCACCTGGTCGTCCTCAAGGCCGAGGATGGCGGCCATACGGCCCACACCAGCCGGCACGGCCGTCTGCATGAGCTCACCACGCAGGCGAACCAGACGGATAGCATCCGCAAAGTCCAGACTTTCGGCTGCCACCAGAGCGCTGTATTCACCCAGGCTGTGGCCAGCCAGATACTGAGGCTCCCGGCCGCCCGCAATGAACCACTGGCGCCAAAGCGCAATGCTGGCGGTGAGCAATGCCGGTTGCGTTACCGTAGTCTGGTTAAGCTCTTCCGACGGACCATTCTGGCAAAGCTCCCAAAGATCATAACCCAACACATTTGAAGCTTCGGAAAATGTCTGCTCTACCACCGGCCAGGCTTCTGCAGCGGCCCTGAGCATACCAACTGACTGAGACCCTTGTCCCGGAAATATAAAGGCTGTTTTCATGACGAAAATTTTACCGTGGTTGGTGGTTCAGTAAGATTAGCCAATAGTACAAGCAAACCGCGACAAGGACCACGAGAGCACCCCATGCCGAATCTGACATACCGTAATATCAAAGGATGAGGTCGTCCAGACGTTCGTTGATGCGTCGGGGAACTTCCAGCTCCACCTCTCTGACGGCCTGCCTGATGGCCGCTTTCATGGCGAGCTCGTTGGCGTTGCCATGACTTTTGATCACTACTCCCTGCAAACCCAGCAGGCTCGCCCCATTATGCCGGGTCGGATCCATATCCCGTAGCAGGCGCCCCACGATTGGTCGCGCCAGGAACCCCACCAATCGGCTGTACAGACTGCGGGTAAAGGACTGTTCGAGCAGCTCGATGAGCAAACCGGCAACACCCTCACCTGTCTTCAGGGCGACATTGCCGACAAAGCCGTCGCAGACAACAACGTCGGCCACATCCCGAAACAGGTCGCTGCCTTCAACATAGCCGATATAGTTCAGTGTTTCACACTGTGCCAGCATATGGGAGGCCAGTCGCACTTGCTCATTGCCCTTGATCTCTTCCTCGCCCACGTTCAGTAGTGCAACACGGGGCTCGGGAATGGCGCTGACCGCCGAAGCCATCAAGGACCCCATCAGGGCAAACTGGTAGAGGTTTTCCGCCGAGGCATCCACATTCGCCCCCAGGTCCAGCACATGGCACTGGCCCCGCAGGGAGGGAATCAGCTTGGTGATGGCCGGGCGCTCGATACCGGGGTACATCTTGAGAATGGAGCGACCAAAAGCCATCAGCGCACCGGTGTTACCGGCGCTAACGCAACCTTCAGCACCGCCGTCCCGGACCAGCCTGAGGGCCACCGCCATGGAGGCGTTCTGCTTGTGGCGAAGCGCATGGGAGGGGCGTTCGTTCATGCGCACAACATCGACAGCCGGCTCTATACGGATTCTCGGATGCCCGGAATGCAACAAGGCCTTGAGCTGAACCTGGTCACCTACCAGAATCAGCGTCAAGGCCTCGTTTTCCTGGACCGCCTCAAGGGCCGCCGCCACAGCGACGTCCGGGCCACGATCCCCACTCATGGCATCAATGGCAAGGGTTACCGAAGTCACCGTGCTATCTCACCTGTGCCTGCGCATGGTCCCGGCCCCGGAAAGGGCCGGCTCGACAAGATTACTCGTCGTATGCTTCGATAACCTGCTTGCCACGATAGAAGCCGTCCGGAGACACGTGGTGACGACGATGAACTTCACCAGTGGTGGCATCGGTCGACAGGGTCGGTTTGCTCAGGGCATCGTGAGAACGACGCATGCCGCGCTTGGAGCGGGTTTTACGGTTTTTCTGGACAGCCATGACTGTACTCCTGACCTGTTTACTGTGTGCCCGAAGGCACGTGAAATTAAGTGCTAATGCTTGGTTGTCTTCAACCCTTTCAGGACATCGAAAGGGTTGTCACGCTTGTCATCAGAATCCGATGCCAGCTCGTCACTCCCGGAGCCGGGCTCAAGGGCCTCCAGCTCCGACTTTGCCGGACAGTCCTCCCGCTCATGAAGCGGATAGGCCGGCAGGGCCAGCAACAATTCGTCCTCCACCATCGTCCAGAGATCGACCGCATCACCATCAGTGATAAACGGCTCCAGCTCGGACGGTAACTGCCGGGCCTTCTCATCGCTGGATACCAGGCCCAGCTCAAAGGACGAGCGCAGCGTGGAACTCATACCGGTCATGCAGCGCTGACACTCCAGCTCAACATCCGCTTCCAGCTCACCCCGAACGATTCGCCTGCGCTGGCTGTCAGCGCTGAAAACCAGGCCAACCCGGCAAAGGCCGCCCTCGGGAATGGCCAGCACCGCATCCCGGAAACGGGTCAGCTCCGACAGGGGAATATCTCCCTCCAGCTCGGCACCGGTTTCCGCCATGCGATGTGGATCAACAGACCTGGGCAATTCGGTGTTTGACATAGGCGCGCAATTTTAGGGACGCATTGCCGCTCTGTCAAAGACTTCCTGCCGGTTAGCGTGGAAGTTCGTATATGGACGAACCGGGTCACAACCGGCTAAGGTTGCCTTCCTTCATTATTAGGGAGCCTGCCCATGCCTGTTCATCCGCCACTGGTTCTGGCCTCATCCTCACCCTGGCGCAGGGAACTGCTGTCACGGCTGAGGCTTCCGTTCGAATGCGCCTCACCGGAGATCGATGAAACACCACTAGCGGGCGAAACGGCACCAACACTGGTCCAGCGCCTGGCCAGCAGCAAGGCCCGGGCCCTGGGCGCCAACTTTCCGCAACACCTGATCATAGGCTCCGATCAGGTCGCCACACTCGATGGCTCGATCCTCGGCAAGCCAGGCAACCACGACAGGGCCCGCGAACAGCTGACGCGCTGCTCTGGCCGGACGGTCACCTTCCATACGGGGCTGACCCTTTACAACTCCGCCAGCGGCGACACGGATGTGACGGAAGAAGCTTTCCGTGTTCACTTTCGCCGCCTGTCCAACAGCGATATCGACCGCTACCTGAGGCTTGAACAACCCTATCAGTGTGCCGGCAGCTTCCAGATGGAAGGTCTTGGCATTGCCCTGTTCGACCGACTGGAAGGCCGGGACCCGAATACCCTGGTCGGCCTGCCGCTGATTGCACTGACCGACCTGCTAAAGAACCGGGGCGTGAATATTCTGGAATGCATCTCCGGAGGATAAGCGAGACGGGGCACTCCGGCACCCCACCAGCCTGAACGCTTATCGGAGATCGTAACGGGAGCCCACCATTTCGGTGTGCAGCGCACTGACAATGGACACGCCGAGGGCATCGGTAAACTTCTTGAGCGGTGAAGGCTGCACCGTGTAGTTCACCAACTCCTCTTCGCCTACCACTTCACGGGCCACCCAGGAGGTACTGCCCAGACCATCCACCAGGCTAAGCTCCAATGCCTGCTCCCCGGTCCATACCAGACCGCTGAACAGACGCCCATCATCTTTCAGCCGGTCGCCACGCCCCTTGCGCACGTACTCGATAAACTGGTCGTGGGTGTTCTCCAGCACATCCTGCCAGAAGGCGACCTCGCCGGGCTCCTCCTCGGAAAAAGGATCCAGGAAAGCCTTGTTCTCACCGGCAGTGTAAAGCCGACGCTCAACACCCACCTTGTCCATCAGGTCGGTGAAACCAAACCCTCCGGACACCACGCCAATGGAGCCCACCAGGCTGGCACGATTGGCATAGATCTCGTCCGCCGCCGCCGCAATATAATAGGCACCGGATGCCCCGATATCAGTGATCACCGCATAAACTTTCTTGTCCGGGTGCTCATCCCGCAGGCGAACAATCTCATCATAGACATAGCCAGCCTGAACGGGGCTGCCCCCGGGGCTGTTGATGCGCAGCACCACCGCCCTGGCGTTCTCAGCCTCGAAGGCCCGGCGCAACGCACCCACCAGGTTGTCGGCGCTGGCATGGGTATCCGAGGCAATGGCGCCGTTCACCTCCACAACCGCTGTATGAGCCTCCACTGTGGCGGCATCCAGACCACCGGTAAGGGACCCCCGGAACATGAACAGCAACGCGAACAGATAAAGGAAGGTAAGACTCTTGAAAAAGATCCCCCAGCGCCTACTCTTCCGCTGTTCGGCGGTCAGCGACCCCACCAGCTTTTCCAGGGCCTGCGAATCCGCACCCCCTGATTGCGACTGCGGCGCTTTCCGGACCGGTTCTTCGTTCCAGCCACCGGATGAATTCCACTCTGACATGCATTACCTCGTTGCTTTTCGACCGGATTCCGGGCGTTTCCCGGTACCTGAATTCAGATCAGTTCCAGAGCTTCACGCAGCTCGCGAACACTGCCCGCCACGAACAGGGGGTCATATTTGCCCAGCTCATCACGCTTGTGAACACCCCACTCCACACCAATGGATGGCATATTGATCCGGCGGGCCATATCCAGATCGTACCGGGTATCACCAACCATCACTGCGTCACCGGGCTCAATTTCGAAATGCTCGAGAATTTCCAACAGCATTTTCGGATCCGGCTTGGAACGGGTTTCGTCGGCACAGCGGGTAATATCGAAATGCGGACCAAGCCCACTGGATACCAGGGCCGAGTCCAGCCCACGGCGGCTCTTGCCGGTAGCCACGGCCACCTGGCGACGATCCAGTTTAAGGTCGGCGACCACATCAGCCATGCCGTCAAAGACGTTCTGCGGCGTTGTCTTGCGGGCAAAGAAATAACGGGCGTAGCCCTCCCGGATTGCCAGCATTTCATCCTTTGAGATGCCGGGGTAAAGCGCTTCCAGCGCCTCCGCCATACCCAGGCCGATAATATCCCGGTAGGCCTCCCGCTCGCGGGCGGGGAAACCCAGTTCGACAGCGGCCTGATGCAGACTCCCGGCAATATGCTCAACGGAATCCACCAGCGTGCCGTCCCAGTCGAAAATCACTACCTTGCAGGCCATACCTCACCTCCCAGGATTGTCTGTATTAACGGGCCAACCCCGCGAGAACCTGCTCAAAAGCCTCATCGTAGGGCGCCCCCAGCCGCAGCCACTGCTCACCGCCCGGCAGGCGAAATTCCAGTGCACGGGCGTGCAGCATCAACCGGTTTCCGCCCTGGCGACGGAAAACCCGCTGACTGGCTGCATCCATATACTTGTCATCGCCGGCAATCGGATGACCGGCAAAGGCACAATGAACACGAATCTGATGGGTACGACCGGTAACCGGTGACGCCTCTACCAGGCTGTAGCCGGGCCAGGTGTCCAGCACCCGGTACCGGGTCAGCGAAGGCTTGCCCTCCACATCCACACGAACCCGGCGCTCTCCGTTGGCCATCTCATAGCGAAGCAACGGTTCGGCAACCTCGGTAACGCTGGCCGGCCAGTGGCCACTGACCAGCGCATGGTAATGCTTGTGCACATCCCGCCGGCGCAATTCATCCTGCAGGAACCTTAACGTGGACCGCTTTTTGGCGACCATCACCAGGCCTGATGTATCCCGGTCCAGCCGGTGCACCAGTTCAAGGAATCGTGCATCGGGGCGGGCGGCCCGTAATACCTCGATCAGCCCGAAACTGAGCCCGCTGCCGCCGTGAACGGCAATGCCGGAAGGCTTGTTCACCACCAGCAGGTCATCGTTCTCGAATACCACCGCGTGCTCCATAACCGCCTGTACGCGATCACCGGGTATCGAGCTGGTGGGCCGCTCAGGCTTCACCACCGGCGGAATCCGCACCTGGTCGCCGGCCTCCAGCCGGGTGTCGGGCCTGACCCGCCCCTTGTTAACCCTGACCTCGCCCTTGCGCACGATCCTGTAGATCTTGCTCCTGGGTATCCCCCGGAGACGGGCCATCAGAAAATTGTCCAGACGCTGGCCGGCCATATCCGGTTCGACCGTAATCCACTGCACTCCGGTCGGCAGACCCTGGGGTTCTTTCTGGCGATGACTGGCAGGCCCTGAGCGGCGCCGGGACGTCGCATTCTGACTGCGCTGGGGTGGTGCCATGGCTGGGACGGATTCCTGAAAGGTACGGGATTGATGAGTCGGGGCTTTACTGCTATATTCCGGCATGCTTTTCCGTTTGTCTACGGCCCGGCCAACACGCCGACCGCCGGAGCGGTTGAAGTATACAGAGACTGACCGGGAGTTTGAATGCCCGTTACCCTGACAACCGGGTAGTCACCAGGGCAACCAACACGGCAGAAGCAGACAGAGAAATCCGGGTGCCGGCCTGGTCACTGAAGGTGAACGGCCAGAACCACACCCGCACCCCGATCGGCCCATACAAATCAGCCGGTTGGGCGAATTGGCAGCACCAGGCCCGGAGCGCCAGCCGGATAGCGGCAGGCCACCCACCCCAGTACCGACAAGCAAGGTTGCTGAGGCGATAGTGGGTTCATACCGGGTATGACAGTAACCGCGCAGGAAACCCTGCGGGAACGCGAAGATTTACACCAGCACGCAGGGCCGGGCCGTCCAGCTAACCAATACGACGTGAGACCCAGGCACCAGCGTGAACCGAAAGATACGCAACATGTGTAAACAGAAACTGACTCCATACTCCCCTTCCCTGCCGGCAGGCACGGAAGACGTATGCAGCGGACTGGGACAAGGGATTCGGCTCGCCGTATCCGCCTGACCGTTCTGGCTGCCGGGATTTGCCCGGCTTTACGCAGTTGCGCTTCGCGACACCCGCGGTTTCCTGTCTAACTAATTGACAGGAATCGTCTTTTCCATGAAAAGAATGCTCATCAATGCAACTCACCCCGAAGAGTTGCGCGTTGCGCTGGTCGATGGCCAGCGCCTGTTCGACCTCGACATCGAATCCTCCACCCGCGAGCAGAAAAAAGCCAACATCTACAAAGGCCGCATTACCCGCGTAGAACCCAGCCTTGAAGCGGCCTTTGTCGACTTTGGCGCCGAGCGCCACGGCTTCCTGCCCCTGAAGGAAATCTCCAAGGACTATTTCCGCAAGCCTCCCGGTCAGATCGAAGGCAAGATCAACATCAAGGACGTGGTCTCCGAAGGCCAGGAAATCATCATCCAGGTCGACAAGGAAGAGCGCGGCAACAAGGGCGCAGCCCTGACCACGTTTATTTCTTTGGCTGGCCGTTATCTGGTGCTGATGCCCAACAACCCCCGCGCCGGTGGCATCTCCCGCCGCATCGAGGGCGAGGAGCGCGCGCAGCTGAAGAGCGCCCTGAACGAAGTGGACGTGCCCAAGTCCATGGGCATCATTGTGCGCACGGCCGGCATCGGTCGCACCGCCGAGGAACTCCAGTGGGACCTCAACTACCTGATCGCCACCTGGGACGCCATTACCGGTGCCGCCAAGGAGCAGAAGGCACCGCGTCTGCTGCATCAGGAAAGTAACGTTATTATCCGTGCCGTGCGGGATTACCTCCGCCAGGATATCGGCGAAGTGCTGATCGATGCCCCGGGCGTCTACGAGAACGTGCTTGGTTTCGTGCGCCAGGTAATGCCCTCCTTCGAGAACAAGATCAAGCTCTACGACGACGAGATTCCGCTGTTCAGCCGTTACCAGATCGAGGCCCAGATCGAGACCGCCTTCCAGCGGGAAGTGAAGCTGCCCTCCGGCGGCTCCATCGTGATCGATCCTACCGAAGCCCTGGTATCCATCGATATCAACTCGTCGCGGGCCACCAAGGGCCAGGACATCGAGGAAACCGCCCTGCAGACCAACCTGGAAGCGGCGGAGGAGATCGCCCGCCAGCTGCGGCTGCGGGATATGGGCGGCCTGATCGTTATCGACTTCATTGACATGACACCGGCCCGCAACCAGCGGGACGTGGAGCAACGGGTACGCCAGGCCCTCGAGATCGACCGCGCCCGGGTCCAGGTAGGCAAGATCTCCCGCTTTGGTCTGCTGGAAATGTCGCGCCAGCGGCTGCGTCCCTCCCTCGGAGAGACCCGTAGCGAAGTCTGCCCCCGCTGTAATGGCCAGGGCACCATCCGCGGTATCGAGTCTCTGGCCCTGAGCATCATGCGCCTGATCTTCGAGGAAGCCTCCAAGGACAAGACCGGCCAGGTCCGTGCGGTGGTACCGGTATCGGTGGCCACGTTCCTGCTGAATGAGAAGCGCAAGCAACTGGCTGACATCGAAGCCAGGCAGCAGGTGGAAATCCTGGTGGTGCCCGCCGCTCACATGGAAACGCCCCACTTTGAAATTCTCCGGATGCGCGACGACGAAACCGGGGAAAGGGTCTCCAGCTATCAGGTCGCCCAGGAGTACAGCGCCCTGGAAGAGGAGCAGGTTGACGCTCACGCCACCCGGGAGGCACCTCCCCGCGAGGAAGCCGCGGTGAAATCCATCCGCCCGGCGGCGCCCGCGCCCAAGCCGGCCGCAAGCGCCGAGCCACAGAAGGCAGAAGAGCCGGACGAAGGCATGTTCCGCAAGCTGTCCCGCAAGCTCGCCAACTTCTTCGGTGCGGACAGCACCGAACAGGAGCAAAGCCGCCAGCAGAACACCGGCGGAAACCGCAACCAGCAAGTCCGCCAGGATCGTCGCAAGTCCCGCGTGGCCCGCGATGACCGCAGTGGCGGCGACAGCAATCGTCAGGGTGCTGAACGTCGCAACCAGGGCGGCCAGAACCGGGACGATGACAATCGTGGCGGTCGCAACCGTAATCGCAACCGCAACCGCCGGACCGGCGACAACCGTCAGAACCAGCCGGGCAACAAGGACGGCCAGACCAGGGACAACACCCAGAAAAGCGGTAGCCAGAAAGACAGTGGCGGCCAGAAGGACGGCGGCAAGCCGGATGACCGTCGCGGCGGCCAGGGCCCGAAAGGCGGCAAGGGCAAGGACGACAGCCAGGGTCGGAAACCCCAGGGTCGCCCGGACCAGCCCAGGTCCGACAAGGACAGCAACCAGGACAAGGGCCCGGATAAAGGCCCTGAAAAAGGCCCTGAAAAAGGCCAGGACAAGGCATCGGAAAAATCCGCCAAGAGCGACAAGCCCCGGCGCAGCCGTCGCAACCGCAACCGGGACGGATCACCGGCGGATGCCCCTGCCTCCACTCCGGCCAGCCGCAAGGCGACACGAATGGAGAGTCACAAGGGTGAACCGGCGGACCGTGAAACTGCCAAGCCAACTTCCTCACCCGCGAAAGCCGAGGACAAGGCTGCGCCGTCGGATAAGCCTGACCAGAGGACCGGTGAGCCGAAGCAGCCAGCCACAACCGAAGCCAGCGCTTCGGAACAGAAGGCTGCCCGCCCCGAACAGAAGGCAGCGCCCACCAGGGACGACGCATCCGCATCGGATAACCTGGAAGCAGCGGGCAAATCCGCAGACAAGCAGCAGGAGGCCAAGGCGCCAGAGGGCAACCAAGCCGAGCCTGATTCCCGTGATACGGCCAACAAGGCCGAGACATCCGGCGACAGCGAAGGCGGGAATGTGAACGCCGAAGTGGGTGCGGTTGATAAGGGTCAGCAAAAGCCGCAAGCCCCTGAAAAGCGCCGTAGCAAGCCGGCGGCCCATGAAGCGTCGAAAAAATCGGAGAACGAGGCCGCTGATACCGAAACGGCAGCAAAACCCGGGCCGGACACAGCAAAGGACGAAGCCCAGAGAACCCCGGAGAAGCCGGAGACACCGTCTGAAACTGTCGCCGGGACCAGCGACAAGCCCGAGATGTCCGCCAAGCCGTCCGATGAAGCCGGGACTACTGCACCGCAACCGCAACCCGACGCGGGATCCGCCGACAAGGGCGACGAAAAGGGTGCAGCCACACGGCCATCAGCGGCCGCCGCCTCAGCCGGTGATGAGGCATCCGCTAAACCGGCAGCTGACAGCCCCGCCAGCGCGGACCAGCAACCAGCCCGGGAGCCGGAGCCGACACCTGCTGCCGAACAGGATGGCAGCAAGGCCAGCGCGCCTGAGGCCAGCCAGGAAACTGACATGCCGGACGTACCGGTTACCCCTGGCCGGGCCTATAACGACCCGCGTGAGGTGCGTAAACGCCAACGTGCGGCGGAGGCGGCTCGCAAGGCCCTGGCTTCGGGCAGCATGGATTCCGGCAAAGACAGTGACGGATCCGACAGCTCTGGCCAGTAAACGTTGAAAAAGTCACGGATACCCTTCTAAGGTATCCGTGATACCCCACCCAGGAGCAGTTGAATGCTGAATAACGACGAAATCGAAGCGCTGGAAGATATCCTCTTCGCAGATCCCTGGGGCGAGGAGTCACTGGATTTCTTTGGCCTTCACGGGGTTGTTTGCGCCAGCGTGGTGGGTCCGAAAACGCTCGACACCTCCGACATCTTCCGGCTTGCAACCGGTCAGGAATCGGTGGCATCCCCGGATGTACCGGAGGTATTCGCCCGCCTGACCAGTCAGCTGGCCCAGGGCCTCGCCCATTCACTGGATATGGGGCAGGCACTGGAACTGCCGGAACCGGAAGATGGCGACCCCATGAACGCCCTGGAAAACTGGTGCGCCGGGTTTGTCGACACCTTCCTGGAATACGAGGACCTGTGGCTGGAGGAAAACGAAGCGGATACCGCCGAACTGATGGTGCCGATGCTGACCCTGTCAGGTCTTTTCGACGACGAGGATTTTCGCAAGGCCCGCGAGGACGACAAGCTCGCCCAGCAAATGGCCGATGCCATTCCGGACTCCCTTACCGACCTTTACCTGCAGTTCCACGCCCCGGATTGAATCCCTGGTACTGGCTGTTTCAGGCCGGCGCGTTCTGAAACCGCTCCCAGACCGGGGTCAATCCCTCCGGAAGGCCGGGAATCCGGCCTAACTCACACCACCCTGCACCCGGGAAATGGAAGTCACTGCCCCGGGACGCCAGCAACGACTCACGACGACACAACTCCGTCAGAAAACCCAGATCACCGCTGGACTGACCCGAAGTGATCACCTCAATGCTTTCCCCGCCGGCAGCCATGAAGTCTGCCACCAGCGCCCTCAGCCTGGTGGCAGTCAGTTTGTACTTGCGGGGGTGGGCGACAACCGCAATGCCGCCAGCATCAGTGATCCACTGAACCACCTCCGTCAGTTCCGGCCAGAAAGCCTTTACATCACCGGGTTTGCCGCTGCCAAGATACTTTTTGAAAGCCATGGCAGAGTCTTTCACCAACTCCGCCTCCACCATCGCACGGGCGAAGTGGGGACGACCCGGAACGTCTCCTCCGGCCAGTTCCGTCGCCTTATCGAGTATTCCCTTGTCACAGCCGTTGACGTGCCGCGCCAGCTTTTCCGCAATGCTGCTGGCCCGCTTCCACCGGTTGGCCTGCTGGCCTGCCACCCTCGCCCTGAAGGTTTCATCGCTCAGGTCCATATCCAGGCCGACGATGTGGATGGTATGTTTACGCCAGACGCAAGACAGCTCGATACCGCTGATCAGGCAGATATTCGCCTTGCGGGCGGCCGTGCGAGCCTCGGCAATGCCATCAAGCGTGTCGTGATCAGTCAGCGCCAGATGCGTGACCCCTTTCTCCGCCGCACGCTCCACCAGAGCAGTGGGACTGAGGGCACCGTCCGACGCTGTACTGTGGCAGTGGAGATCAATGCAATGGCTGGCGTGCTGGGTTATAGTCACTGGCTTTCCTGAACGTCTGAATTCGATCAGACAGTCTACCACGTTCAGCAAGGGAGACCTTTCATGTACTACGCCATCATCAGCGACGATGTCGACAACAGCCTTCCGTTGAGAAAGCAGGCCCGACCGGCACACATTGCGCGCCTTGAAACCCTGCGGGACCAGGGGCGACTGCTGGTGGCCGGCCCCCACCCTGCGCTGGACACTACTGAACCGGGCGACGCGGGCTTTACTGGCAGTCTGGTGATTGCCGAGTTCGAATCGCTGAAGGAAGCACGCGACTGGGCGGATGCCGACCCCTATGTGGAAGCAGGCGTGTACCAGCGAGTGTCCGTCAAACCCTTTAAAGCGGTATTACCCTGATTTGGGACTCAAATCCCGTCATTACGACCATGAGCGTTTTGTAATAGCTGGCTACTTGATCAGGGAGGACGATGTGACAAAATTGCCGGCTAGTCCGAATTTTTCCCTAACCCGGTTTCAACCACCAGGATTCATGCTGTGATCGCCCGAGCTGTAACTATCCGTGCATTCGCCCGACTATGCTCCCTGACTCTGCTGCTGATGACGTTGCTGGTCAGCGGCGTCGCTCAGGCCAGAACGGTATACATTGATGACACCCTGTATGCCCCGGTCCGAAGTGGTCAGGGTACCCAGTTCCGCATCCTCCACAGCGGGCTGCGAAGCGGTACGCCGGTTACCCTGCTTGAACAGAACGAAGAGTCCGGGTACAGCCGTGTCCGGACCAGTCAGGGCATCGAAGGCTGGATTCCCACCCGCTACCTGACCAACCAGCCCGTTGCCCAGGATCGCCTCGACGCTGCCAACCGGGAGCTGGAAAAAACCCGCGCACAGCTTGAGGAACTGCAATCGAAAATGAGCGAGGTGTCTGACCAGCGGGACCAGCTATCCTCCAGGGAGCAGCAACTGGAGCAGCAGGTGGCTGACCTGTCCCGCGAACTGGAAGAAATCCGCTCGGTGTCCGCCAATGCCCTCAACCTGGACCGGCGCAACGAGGAACTCCAGGAATCCAACCAGAAGCTCAAGAATGAGGTAGAGGTGCTGACCGCAGAGGTTGAGCGCCTGGAAGCCAAAAGGGAATCCGATTTCATGCTGCTTGGCGCGGGCCTTCTGATTCTGGGCATGTTCATCGCCGTCATCCTGCCGTGGCTCAAGCCTACCAAGAAGAATGACACCTGGGCCTGATACCCTTCCGGCGCTTTAATCTGCCTAGTGAGCAGTCATGTCATCAGGACTCCAATAGAACACCAGATATGGGGAGTAGTTCACTCCCCTAATACCAAATCTATGGTTTTATACCCCTGTTATGACGTCAGGTTCTTTGACCGATCGACACATAACCGCTAAAAGGAATTACAGGGGCTTCCAACAATACAGGGGCCTCCCAACCAGATCAGGAAGGGGTAGTCATGTCGATGACCATGAGGGATTACTCGGAAAAGCGCGACTTTCACCGCATGCAGGTTAACTCTGAAATCCAGATAACCGACGGTGAAGGCCGGTCGTTCAGCGGAATCTGCCGCGATCTCAGCGGCACCGGGATGCAGTTGTATGTGGAAAGCGATATCCCGGAGGGAGCCACGCTGCACACGCTGCTTCCCTCGGCCAGTGATCAGTTTCCACCGTTTGAGACCGAGGTGCGGGTGCTGCGCGCCCAGCCTCAGGGAGACGGCCACCTGCTAGGGGTGGCCATACAGAAGGTGCGACACTAGGAGCCTGCGCGGCAGAAAGTCACGCAGCTGCGACCGCCCCACTTTGGCCCCTTTTGATCGCCCATTTTCGTTACATAGAACCACTATGTGCCTCAAATGACCGTCAAAATGGACTCAAAGTGGGACGCTCTCGCTCAGCGCGATTTCCGCCGCGCAGACTCCTTGCGGTCAAAAAAAGGCCCCGACGGATAACCGCCGGGGCCTTTTTCTTACCGGGCCGAACAAAGGCCTCAGCCCAGTTTCGTCTCTGATACAACGATACCGTTGTTGTCAGCGTAGACGTACTGTCCCGGTTTGAAGGTCACGCCACCGAAGGTGACTGGCACGTTCAGATCACCAATGCCCTTCTTGTCAGTCTTGCGGGGATGGGTGCCCAGCGCCTGAACACCCAGTTCGGTCTTGCGGATCACATCCACATCCCGAATGCAGCCATAGATGATCAGGCCGGCCCAGCCATTGGCCGCTGCTTTTTCCGCGAGCATGTCGCCCAGCAGGGCGGCCCGCTTCGAGCCCCCGCCATCAACGATCATAACGCACCCATTGCCGGGCTTGCCCACCTGCTCCTTGACCACGGAGTTGTCCTCGAAACACTTCACGGTGACCACCTCGCCACCAAAGGCGTCGATTCCGCCGAAGTTCTGGAAACCGGGCTCCACCACCTGTACCTCAGGATGGTCGTCACAGATATCCGGGGTTACGATGTCCACGTTGTCAGTCTCCTTATAGCTGGTGAGGATCAGTCGAGTTTTTCGTCCGCCAGGAAGAACCAGGTATCGAGCACCGAATCCGGGTTCAGCGATACCGTGTCGATGCCTTCGTCCATCAGCCACTTCGCAAGATCCGGGTGATCAGACGGGCCCTGGCCGCAGATACCAATGTACTTGTCAGCACGCTTGCAGGCCTGGATGGCGTTGGACAGCAGGGCCTTCACCGCCTCGTTACGTTCGTCAAAAAGGTGGGCAATGATGCCGGAGTCACGATCAAGCCCCAGGGTGAGCTGGGTGAGATCGTTGGAACCGATGGAGAAGCCGTCAAAATGCTCCAGGAACTGATCCGCCAGCAGGGCGTTGGCCGGCAACTCGCACATCATGATCAGCCGCAGCCCATTCTCACCCCGCTTTAGCCCGTTTTCCGCCAGCAGATCCACCACCTGGCTGGCCTCACCCACGGTGCGCACGAAGGGCACCATGATCTCCACATTGGTGAAGCCCATTTCATCACGCACCTTGCGCAGGGCCCGGCACTCAAGCTCGAAGCAGTCACGGAAGGTATCGGAGATGTACCGGGACGCGCCACGGAAGCCCAGCATGGGGTTTTCCTCGTCAGGCTCGTACAGGGTGCCGCCGATCAGGTTGGCGTACTCGTTGGACTTGAAGTCAGACAGGCGCACGATCACTTTCTTGGGATGGAACGCCGCTGCCAGGGTGGAGATACCCTCCACCAGTTTGTCGATATAGAAATCCACCGGTGAGGCGTAACCGGAGAATCGCTTCTCCACGGTCTGACGGATATCCCGGGGCAGGCTGTCGTAGTTCAGCAGGGCCTTGGGATGTACACCGATCATGCGGTTGATGATGAACTCCAGACGGGCCAGGCCAACCCCTTCGTTGGGCAGCGCCTGGAAGTCGAACGCCCGGTCCGGGTTGCCCACGTTCATCATGATCTTGAACGGGATGTCCGGCATGGACTCGACGGTATTCTCACGCAGCTCGAAATCCAGGCTGCCCTCGTAGATCAGGCCGGTGTCGCCCTCGGCACAGGACACCGTCACTTCCTGGCCGTCCTTTAACACCTCGGTGGCGTCGCCACAGCCCACGACCGCGGGAATGCCCAGCTCACGGGCAATGATGGCCGCGTGACAGGTACGGCCGCCGCGGTCGGTGACGATGGCTGCGGCCCGCTTCATGACCGGCTCCCAGTCCGGGTCGGTCATGTCGGTGACCAATACGTCGCCGGCCTGGACCTTGTCCATGTCCTTGATACTGTCCACTACGCGAACGGCACCGCTGCCGATCTTGTGGCCAATGCTGCGGCCCTCGACAATCACCGTGCCCTGCTCGTTCAGCAGGTAACGCTCCATGACATTCGCCGCCGCCCGGCTCTTCACGGTTTCCGGGCGGGCCTGCACGATGTAGATGCGGCCGTCATCACCGTCTTTCGCCCATTCGATATCCATGGGCCGGTCGTAGTGCTTCTCGATGATCATGGCCTGCTTGGCCAGCTCGGTCACTTCGTCGTCGGTGATACAGAAACGATTGCGATCATCCTGCTCCACCTTGACGGTATCCACAAACTGCTCGGCGTCCTTGTCCGCCGAATACACCATCTTGATGGCCTTGCTGCCCAGGTTACGGCGCAGTACCGCAGGGCGACCCGCCTCTACCGTCGGCTTGTGCACATAGAATTCGTCGGGGTTGACGGCCCCCTGCACCACGGTCTCGCCCAGGCCATAGGAAGCGGTCACAAAAACCACATCCCGGAACCCGGATTCGGTATCGAGGGTGAACATGACGCCACTGGCCGCGGTCTCACTGCGCACCATTTTCTGGATGCCGGCGGACAGGGCCACCAGCTTGTGATCAAAGCCATGATGCACGCGGTAGGAAATGGCGCGATCGTTGAACAGGGAGGCAAACACTTCCTTGACCGATTTCTTGACCTGCTCAAAACCCACCACGTTGAGGAAGGTTTCCTGCTGGCCGGCAAAGGAGGCGTCGGGCAGGTCTTCGGCGGTGGCCGAGGAACGAACCGCTACCGCGAGGTTCCTGTTGCCGGCCTGAAGCTTGATAAAGGCCTGCTCGAGATGCTTTTCAAGGTCCGCAGGGAACGGCTGCTCCAGGACCCACTGGCGGATATCCGCCCCCACCCGGGCGAGTTCGTTCACGTCATTGATATCAAGGGCATCCAGCGCTTCGTCAATGCGTTCACGCAACCCGTCCTTGGCCAGGAACTCCCGGTAGGCATGGGCAGTGGTCGCAAATCCACCTGGTACGGACACCCCGGCGTTGGCCAGATTGCTGATCATTTCGCCGAGGGAGGCATTCTTGCCCCCAACCCGCTCAACATCTGACATCCCCAGGTTCTCAAACCAGATAATGTAATCTTCCAAAGCGCGTCTCCCTTGGTTCAGTCGAGCAAACAGCAAAGAATAGAGGAGCGCTCATTCCCTGGCAATCCGTGGCTGGGCCAGCCGGAAAAGGCTGCACCACAAGGCCCGGGGAATGATAAGGTTGCTCCTGACTCTCGAATTTGGCGTGTATGATACTGTAACCTGTGAAGATTACCTAGGGAACCTCTGCTCATGAAACGCACTGTCTTCTTTATCTCCGACGGCACGGGCCTGACGGCCGAAGCAATGGGCAACAGTCTGCTTGCCCAGTTTGAGAAAATCGAGTTCGAGCGGGTAACCGTTCCCTACATCGACAACCACGAGACCGCAGAGGCCGTGGTTGAGCGAATCAACGAATCCGCCAGGGCCGATGGCCAACGCCCGCTGGTCTTCGACACCATCGTGAAGTCGGATATCCGCGAGATTGTCAGCAAGGCGAACGGCTTCATGGTGGATATCTTCGGGACCTTCCTGAACCCGCTGGAACAGGAGCTGCAAGCCTCGTCGTCCTACACCGTGGGCAAGTCCCACTCCATCGGCAACGAAAGCACCTACGAAAAGCGGATTCACGCCGTCAACTTTGCTCTGGACAATGACGACGGTGCCCGCACGCGTCACTACGATGAGGCCGACCTGATCCTGGTCGGGGCCTCCCGCTCCGGCAAGACGCCCACCTGCCTTTACCTGGCCCTGCAGTATGGCGTAAAGGCAGCCAACTACCCCATTACCGAAGATGACCTGGACGACCAGCAATTGCCTGAAGTGCTGCGCCCCCACCGGGAAAAGATCTTCGGCCTGACCATTGAGCCCGAGCGGCTGTCGGTCATCCGCAACGAGCGCCGCCCAAACTCCCGCTACTCATCCATGAAGCAGTGCATGCACGAAGTGGAAGAAATCGAGACCATGTACCGGCGCGAGCGGATCCCCTACCTGAACACCACGGCCTACTCGGTGGAAGAAATCTCCACCCGCATCATGGTCACCACCGGCCTCAAACGGCTCCGGTAGGCAAAGGAAAAGCCCCACCCCGGTAACGCGGCGCGTACCGGGGTGGTTGCCAGCGTCAGAGCTCGCGGATCTCCAGCCCCAGACCGGCGACAGCGTCACGATTGTCATGGCTGGTGATAACCGCCGTGCTGGCCTTGTCCGGACGCAGCCAGTCTCCCGCCACCCGCTTCAGATCATTGACGGTAACGGCGAGAACCCGCTTGCGGAAGCGCTCCTGCTGCTCGGGCGTGCGCCCGAACAGGCGGCTGTGAAACGCATGGCGCGCCTCCCCTGCCGGTGACCGCGGCTTATCCAGCTGGCTGATAACGCCCAGCACCGCCTCTTCCAGTTGTTGCGGATCATGGTCAGTCTCCTGCAGCCAGGCCAGCGAGGCGTCGAAGTCATCCAGGGTCTCGGCCAGACGGGGATCCCGATAGGAGAAGAAACGGAAGGTACCATTGACATTGTCCTGGCCGGCGCCACCACCGTACGCTCCCCCTTTCTCACGGATGGCACGGTGCAGGAAGCCATTGCGCAGGAATCCACCGAGCACGGTCAGGGCCGCCGCATCCGGGTGATCTGGCGCCACACTGGGATAGGAA
Organism: Marinobacter lacisalsi; assembly: GCF_042651045.1. Taxonomy (NCBI): domain Bacteria; kingdom Pseudomonadati; phylum Pseudomonadota; class Gammaproteobacteria; order Pseudomonadales; family Marinobacteraceae; genus Marinobacter; species Marinobacter lacisalsi. The sequence goes on along the minus strand of NZ_JBHSDI010000010.1, from coordinate 88,094 downwards.
CGGGCACAGAAGTTAACCTGGGTGGAAGTAAGCCAGGCTTCCCGGGTGTCGTAGCTGACCGGGTCGATCTGCCATCGGTCACCATCGGTGTCCGTCGCTTCCGGCCACAGGCTGCGAACCCCGTCAGCCATTGCGTTCAGGTGCTCCTCCTCCGCCACCAGCAGGAACTGCCGCTGCTGTTGGCGGAAACGCTGGTGCAGGTTTGCCAGATCCTGGCACAGCCTGCCCAGGGCGGCTTCATCGTCCAGGGTATCGTCAAGCTCCTTGGTGCCCTTGATGCCGGCGAGCCCACCCAGGCGGAAAGACAGCCACGCCCCCGGGCTGTGGCCCTGGGAGGCAGCACTCATCGCCAGGCCGTGGCCGCTGCCGGTAACCGACTGCTCCCGCCGGGCACGAATCTGCGCCACCAGCTCACGGATACGCCCCGTTTCGTCGAAACGGGCATTATCAAACACATCCCTCAACAGTTCCGACAGGGCCTTGCGGTTCCGGGCCAGGGCCTTGCCACTGAGAATCATGTAACCATTCAGCGTCTGCACGTCGTCCACAGTGCCCCTGGCGGAAACACTGGCGCCAATACCACCGCTGCAGGCGGAAATACGATGTTGCATTTCCATGTAATCAAGGTCTCCACAGCCCACTTCCGTCAGGATGGTGGTGTACAGCGGAAGCAGGAGCAGCTCGTCCCGGGACAGGGACGGCAACTGGAAGATGGCCTGTTCATACACCAGGCCATTGGTACCCTGGGCGTAAAGCGCTGCGGGGAACGCCTCCAGACGATGACCATCCGGCATATGCGTCTTCAGTGGCACATCGCTCAGGTCCACCTTGGGCAGGATGGAGTCATCATCCTTGCGGTGCTGGCGCTCCTCAAGGGCCTGTGCCCGCTCGACAATCTCTTGTTGCTCTGGCTCACTGAGCTGCGCCTTGCGACGCTCCAAAGCCTGGCGAATCGCTTCCTGGCGACGGTTTTCAAGCTGGTCGTCGGGGCGCAGGGTCAGGGTCACCCGGTGCGGGTTGTCGATCAGCAGACGTCGGATCAGACCCGGCACATACTGCGGATCGCGGATCTTCTCCCGCATGGTTTCCAGAACCGGCTCCAGATCCAGCAACTCCACCGGATCGCCACCGTGAACCATCGGCGAAATGGCCGTCATGATCAGCTGCAGACCATAGGGGAAGCTGTCCCCTGCAATCTCCCGCTGATGCAGCTCCAGTTGATGCAGGATGGCCTCCAGGCGGTCCTCGGCGATACCCTCGTCGACAACCTTGCTGAGCACGCCCTCGATAAGGGCTTCCAGATCTTCCCGGCGTTCCGGCTCGGTGCCCTCGATGCCGCACACAAAGGTCATCTCCCGGTTGGAATCCTCCAGTCCACACATGGGTGATGGCGCTGCGGCGATATCCGTGGTCTCCAGGGCGTGCATCAGGGGCGAGGCACTGTTATCCAGCAACACGCTGGCTACCAGCTGGGCCTCCAGGTTCTGCTGGAGATCAAAGCTGTGCCCCAGCAACCAGCCCATCACCATGTGTGTCTTGCGTTCGGTCGGCTCACCGGCGCTGACGGCATAGCCCTGGTCGACCCGCACGGGAGAGAACAGACGTTTCTCGTCCCGCACCGGCAGGTCCACCTCCAGAGCGTCGAAGCGGGACAGGGCCAGTTCCTCGAAGCGCTCATGATGCTCCCGCGCCGGGATGTCGCCGTAGGTGCAGAAAATGGCGTTGCTGGGGTGATAATGATGCTTGTAGAAAGCCACCAGATCGTCATAACTCAGGTCAACGATCTCATCCGGCTCACCACCACTGTTGTAGTGGTAGGTGGTGGTGGGGAACAGGTGGCTGGACAGGTTCTGCCACAACTGCGAGGTGGGCGAACTCATGGCGCCCTTCATTTCGTTATAGACCACGCCCCGGTAGACCAGAGGGCTGGAGGGGTCGTCCGGCTTTTCGAATTCCAGGCGGTGGCCTTCCTGGGCAAAGTCCAGTGGATCCAGGGCCGAGAAGAAGACCGAATCCAGGTACACCGACAGCAGGTTGTCGAAATCCTTTCGGTTCTTACTGGCAAAGGGGTATGCCGTCCAGTCACTGCTGGTGAAGGCGTTCATGAAGGTATTCAGTGACCGGCGAATCATCATGAAGAACGGGTCACGCACCGGGTAGCGTTCACTGCCGCACAAGGCCGTATGCTCAAGGATATGGGCGACGCCGGTGGAGTCCATGGGAAAGGTCCGCAAGGCCACGAAGAAGACATTCTCATCGTTGTCGGCCGCCATGTGCAGGTGGCGGGCGCCGGTCTTGCGGTGAACATACTCTTCCATGGTCAGGTTCAGTGCCGCGATGGGATGGCTGCGAACCTTTTCAAAGGCAGGGTGTATGCTGGACTCGTTGGTAACAGTCATTCAGTGGTTGTCCCGTCTGGCGAATAGTTTTATGTAGATTATCACGGTATCCTCGCTCTGGTGGAGGACGATCACTCAAGGCTCCGGATGTGACCGGTCGCGAGTTCCCTCCCTGAGATTTCCCCTATGATGGAGGTGGGAAGGCTGATTGAAAAGCCCCGCCCGGCGACGTCCCAGATTGAGGAAACCGAGATCATGTCGGAAACATCCAGCCAGCTGACAGACTATTCAGCCCAGGCCCGGACGGGCAGCCACCCGGAGCCGCCGCGGCCAAAGGCGGCCAACGCGCCCGGGAGGAAGCCGACCGTTTCCCGCAAGGGCCCATCCACATCCCCCCAGCACAGCGACCGCCCGCGGGTACCCGACTCCACCGACTATCACAATGAGCGCCGCCGGTACCTGGCCCGTGCCAGACGCACCCCCGGGTTACGGCAACTCTATATCCGCAATCTGCTGGGTTACCTGCTGCTGCGGGGCGCCTGGTCGTTCGGCTTTTTCCCGGTAGTCCTGGCGTTCTGGGTTCCCCTGGTTCTCGCGGAGTTCAACCCGGTGGTGATGGTGCAGTCGCTGCTGCCACACCTGGAGGCCTTCGTGATGTCCAACCCGGAGGAGCAGGCACGCACTATCAGTATGCTGGTGTCCGGGTGGCTCTCCGTAGGGCTGTTCTTCTTCCTGTTTGATGTACTGATCAACCCCTTCCGGTCACCCTTCCAGAAAGAAGCGGACATCCATATGCGAGCCTGGTCACAAAGCCAGGGCCTCGTGCCCCCGGATGAAATGTGATCCAGGTGGCAATCGGCACTATTCCGCCCACCCTTTTGTAACCTTTTGTATCCATACCGGGGTAGACTGAACGGGTACAGGCGAATCCTGAACCCGATTCAGGGGTTCGCCCTGCATAAAAGTGCATAAGTGTATCCAGAGCCCCGGGGCGCAACGGCAACTGGCCGCTCACCGCCGTCACCAACGGGCCTGGTGGTCAACCCGGGAGAACGCCTCGATGGACATCAAGAACGCATTGCTGGTAGACGACTCCAAAGTCGCCCGTTTTACCCTGAGCAAGCTCCTGAAAGGCAGCAACATGGAAGTCAGCACCGCTGGTTCCGCCGAGGAGGCCCTGGACCTGCTGAGCAACTCGACACGCCCCGACGTCATCTTTATCGATCACCTGATGCCCGGCATGAACGGTGTTGACGCGGCCAGGGCGATTCGCAACAACCCCACAACGGCTCACATCCCCATTGTCATGTGCACCTCCGGGAAGTCTGCCGAGTTCGTGGAAACCGCCCGGGAGATGGGTGTCGACGAAATCCTCCCCAAACCCCCTGCACGGGACGGGGTTACCCGGGTGCTGGAAAAGCTCCGGGCCATGCCCGAGGCGGAGCCGGTAACCGTCAGCGAGGAAAGCCAGGTGCCCCCCGCCAATGACCCGGACATCCCTCTGCTAAGCGCCGACCAGGTGGCCATGGCGGCCCGGGCCGAGGTCAAGGCGCAGATCAGTGAGCAGCTCCATGAGCGCCTGACCCAGTTGTTCGATGACCAGGTGGGCTATCTTCGCCAGGGCATGGAAGAGCACAACGATCAGCACACCGCACTGATCAATGAGAAACTGGCCGCGCTGGAAGCTCTGCTGGATGTACAGCAGAAGGCCATCGCCAAGGCCGTCACTCACGAGGTCAATGGGCTGCTGACCAGGGCGCTGGAAAAATCCCTGGACAATGTCCGCAAGGACCTCCTGAAAACCATGGACAGGATAATCCGGGACCATAACGTGCACCTGCAGGAGCAGCTGGATCGTCAGCGTGATCAGGACCAGGAGTTCTGGAAATCACTTCAGGCTGACACCCTGCAGCAGGCGACCGAAGCATCGCGCCAGCAGGCCGAACAGGTGGCACGGCATCTGGACGACCTGACCGCCGGCCGCCGCCGCAAGTCCTCCCGCAACGCCTATGTTGGCGTTCTGGCTGTCAGCCTCGTTGTCGCAGGCGCCAGTATTGCCTGGATGCAGGGCTTGCTGCCGATCTGACAGCGGGCCCGCTTCTCTGGCGGAAATCACGTAACCAGTCAGGTTCACCCGAGCGCACTGAAATTTGGTAGAATGCGACCTGTTATCAGCCCACGGTCGCAGTCTTCCTGCCGGATGAATCATGAATCACCTGTTTATCGACAACCTCACCGTCATTGATTTCGCTTACCTGGACCACCAGCGTGGCCTGGTCGGGGAAAGCTGGATCGCCGATATCGTCCTCGGGGGCGAGCTGGATGAGCAGGGGATGGTGTTCGACTTCGGCAATGTGAAGCGCACCATCAAGCGGGTCATTGATGAGCGGGTGGACCACCGCCTGGTAGTCCCCGCCGGGGCCCCCTGCCTGCAACGTGAAGACAACCCCGGATGCCTGACCTGGCAACTGGCTGACGGTAGCCATATCCGTCATCAGGGACCGGAGCAGTCCGTTGTCTTCCTGGACCACTATGAGGTTGTTCCGTCTGCCGTGGCACGCCTGCTTGAGCTGGAACTGAAGGCGGTACTGCCCGCCAACGTCACGGCTGTGGAGGTCACCCTGCGGGAGGAGCTGATCCAGGGTGCCTACTATCACTATGTTCACGGCCTGAAAAAGCACCTGGGCAACTGCCAGCGTATTGCCCACGGTCATCGCTCCCCTATTCGCATCGATATCAACGGCCGCCGTCATACGGAGCTGGAAAAGCACTGGGCCCAGCAGTGGCAGGATATCTACATCGGTACCAGTGAGGACCTGAGCCAGAGCTGGACCGACTCGGACGGCACTGACTATGTCAGCTTCCATTACGATGCGGAACAGGGGGAGTTCCGGCTCGACCTGCCCTGCCAGCGAGTCTGGTTGCTGGAGACCGATACTACGGTGGAACTGATTGCCGCCTACCTGGCCGACGAAATCAAGAAGGAGCATCCGACTGATGAGGTTCGGGTGAAGGCTTTCGAGGGCGTTGGCAAGGGCGCTATTGCGGTTCGCTAGATATTGATTACCCCTCCCTGGACTGCAGATTGTCGGGGCAGGAGGCAGGTCGGTAAGACTTTTGAAAACACGCCCCGCAAGTACGTCCCTGGCCGATTTTTGCTCCTGCAAAATCGGCATTCCCGCCATCCATGGCGGTCATAGGGCTCGGGTCGCGCCATCCCTGGCGCTCCACGGTTTTCAAAAGCCTTCCCAACCTGCCTCCAGTTCTGACCTTGGAGTTAACTCACAAGAGTTAGCAGTTCGACCTTTTACCGGTACGCTTTTCTATAAATAGCTGCAGATATCGCAGCGAACCCCGCGGATAAAAATTCTCCGAGCTTGAACTGGCGTGCCTTGGCGTTATTACAAAGGTATACAAGAGCTGGGGTGGGAAGGCTTTTCCGGACCGTCGAGCGCCATGGACGGCGCTCGTCGAGCCCTACAGGGACGTACTTGCGGGGCGTGTCCGGAAAAGTCTTACCGCCCCGGCTCAAACACCCAGAGTTCGCAGTCTAGGTTTCGGATAGAAAGCAAAAAATATTCAGACACAAAAAAACCGCCCGAAGGCGGTTTTAATGCTGGCAACCCGGTGGACTAAACCGTGTTGCCAAATTGGCGTCCCCTAGGGGGTTCGAACCCCTGTTGCCGCCGTGAAAGGGCGGAGTCCTAGGCCACTAGACGAAGGGGACTAGAAATTGGTGGAGCCAAGCGGGATCGAACCGCTGACCTCAACACTGCCAGTGTTGCGCTCTCCCAGCTGAGCTATGGCCCCCAACGGCTGCGTATATTAAGGATCAGCCCCGGGGGCGTCAACACTTGAAACACATTTTTTTCAGTTTTCTGAACATCCCTGTCCAGTCCGTTCAATTCTCCACCAGATCGTTCATTCTGCGATCAGTGCCGCGTACTCTTTCTCGACCCGCTTGGTCTCCTTCTTGGAAAACCCGCCCAGCACATTCAGGGCATGGCGCAAACGGGCACGGGTCATGTCCGGCCCCAGCAACGCCATGGAGTCCATGACCGACCAGGAATTGGGGGTGCCGGCGATAGCCACGAAGATGGCGAACATGAAATCCCCCATCTTCAGATCCATCGCCTTGGCCAGCCCCTTGATGTCCGCAAAGATATTCTCCTTGCTCCAGTGGCGCTGGGCTTCCAGCTTCCACAGGGCAAACTGCAATACCCGCCTGACCTGCCCTTCTTCCAGCTTGTTATGGGCAAAGTCCTCCGGCGTCAGCTCCAGCATGCCCGAGAACATGAACGATGCCATGGGTGCCACATCCGAGAACACCTCCGCCCTGCCCTTCACATGGGGCACCAGGGCCCGCAAGGCGTCCTCGTTGAACCACCACTCGCGAAGGCGCGCGACGAATTGCTCGTCAGAGACATCCTCCCGCAGCCACAGGCCGTTGAGCCAGCGCAGTTTCTCCACATCGAACACCGGCCCACCCAGGGAAACCCGGTTGATGTCGAAATGCTCGACCATCTCGTCCAGGGTAAACTTCTCACGCTCGTCGGGCATGGACCAGCCCATGCGGCCCAGATAGTTGGTCACCGCTTCCGGCAGGAAGCCCATGCGCTCATAGAAGTTGATGGAGGTGGGGTTCTTGCGCTTGGACAGTTTGCTCTTGTCCGGGTTGCGCAGCAGCGGCAGGTGGCACAGCACCGGCATATCCCAGCCAAAGTACTCATAGAGCAGTTTGTGCTTGGGTGCCGAGTTGATCCACTCCTCACCTCTCAGCACGTGGGTGATCGCCATCAGGTGATCGTCCACCACGTTGGCCAGGTGGTAGGTGGGCATGCCGTCGGACTTCAGCAGGATCTGGCAGTCCACCTGGGCCCAGTCGATCTCGATGGTGCCCCGGAGCATGTCGTCGATTTCACACACGCCCTCATCCGGCACTTTCATGCGGATGACGTAGGGATCACCGGCATCCAGGCGACGTTTGACTTCCTCCGCCGGCAATTCAAGGTCACCCTTGATACCCGGGTTCTGGCCATTGGCCTTGCGCTCCTCACGGATGGCTTCCAGCTCATCCGGGGTACGGAAACAGTAAAAGGCATGCCCTTTCTCGACCAGGTCCATGGCATAGCGGGCGTAGGAGTCCTTCCGCTCGGACTGACGGTAGGGGCCATGGGGACCGCCTACATCCGGACCCTCGTCCCACTCCAGGCCCAGCCACCGAAGCGCGCTCAGGATGTCCTGTTCCGATTCCGCCGTGCTGCGGGCCTGGTCGGTATCCTCAATCCTCAGGATGAACTGGCCGCCATGCTGGCGGGCGAAGCACAGGTTGAACAGGGCCACGAAGGCCGTGCCCACATGGGGGTCACCGGTGGGCGAGGGAGCAATTCGGGTACGTACAGTCATTAACGGGTCCTGCCTGACGCAGAGGGTGAATGGAAAGGCGCCATTATACCGAGCCTGCCCTGAAATCCCATGAAGCGAGCATGTCGTCTTTTGTCACATTGGCTTTGCAGCCCTCAACATTTGTTATATTATAACATTTCTATTCGACGACCATGGACAATCAAACGCTATGCCTGCATTACCGAAAACAGGCCAGACCCTGCTATTACTGATGTGCACCCTGCTCCTGAGCACCCAGGCCTTTGGGGCCTCCGGGCGCCCGCAGGTAGTCACTTCCCTGAAGCCCCTGGAATTACTGGTGCATGCGGTGGCCCATGATCAGGTGGAAGTATCGACCCTGGTGCCAAGCGGCTCCAGCCCGCATACCTATCAACTGCGCCCTTCCGAAAGACAACGGCTGGCATCAGCGGACCAGGTCTTTTGGGTGGGCCCGGGCATGGAGAACTTCCTCACCCGACTGCTCACCGGTCCCGATTTCCAGGACCGTACCATGGCACTGGGGGTCATCGATGAGGAGCCTCACGATGGCCATGAGGATGAACACCATGACCATGAAAAGGAAGAACAGAAACACGAGGAAGAGGAGTCCGACCATCACAGTGGCCACGACCATGGTGGCGGCGAAGATCCCCACATCTGGCTGGACCCGACCCTGGCCCGGACCATGGCGCGGGACATCGCCGAACAGTTGAAAACCCTGGAAGGTGTGGATGCCTCCGCCATTGACCGTAACCTCGCCGACTTCAACAGCAATGTCATTTCCGCTGAAGACAGGATTCGCCAGCAGTTGGTCCCGGCCCGTGAACTGGACCTGTTCACGTACCATGACGCCTTCCGCCGTTTCGCTGAACATTATGGCCTCAGCATTGCCGGCGTACTGACCCTGAGCCCTGAGCGCACACCCGGCGCCCGTCATCTGGCCGGGGTGCAGAATCGACTCGCCAGCGCCAGGCAACCCTGCCTGCTGACCGAACCCCAGTTCGACCGCCAGTGGTGGGACTCATTGATGGACGATGTGGACATCCCTTTAAGCACCTGGGACCCGCTGGCCGGCAACATCGAAGCCTCACCCCGGGGTTATGTGCTGTTCCAGCAGAGCCTGGCGGACGCCGTTCTACACTGCCTGCCAGAGAACGCCGAGTAACAGTGGCAGGGTCAGCATGCCCAACAGGGTCTGGCCACTGATGATCGCCGCCATCAGGGGGGCATCGCCCCCCAGCTGGCGGGCAAGGATGTAGGAGGAAGTGGCGGTGGGCAGTGCCGCCAGCAGGATGGCCGCCTTCACCATGGTGCCATCCATGCCCAATGCCAGGGCAAGCCCCAGGGTCAGCACCGGGAACACCACGAGCTTGGCCACCGACGACACCAGAAACGGCGCCGACGCATTGCGCAGGGCCTTCAGCTCCAGGCCCGCACCCACGCACATCAGGCCAAGGGGCAGGGCCAGGTCACTCAGGGGCTCCAGGATACCGGCCACAATCGGGTGAAAGCCCACCCGAAAGAAACTCCAGACGACCCCGATCACCGACCCGATAATAAGCGGGTTGGTCACGATGGCCCTGAGCACCGGCGCAAAGCGCAACCGACCCTGGCTGCAGGTTACCGAGAACATCAGGATACACAGCAGGTTCAGCAACGGCACCTTGACCGCCACTGCTACCGCTATCAGCGAGAGCCCCTCATCTCCCAGCAACATGCCGGCGGCAGCCAGGCCCACGTAGGAATTGAAGCGAATGCCCCCCTGGAATACCGATGAATAGACCGGCCCCGGCCAGCGCCAGATGAGCTGGATGACCACCAGTATCAGGGTCATGACCACCAGCATGGCGGCAATCAGCACAAGGATCTCGCCATAGGCGGAGGCGGGAAGGCGCGCCTGCCCCAGCTTGTAGATCAGCATGGCCGGAAACAGGGCGTAGTAGGTGAAGCGCTCGGCCAGGGGCCAGAAGCCCTCGCCGGGAAACTGCCAGCGGCGAAACAGGTGCCCGATCACGATCAGCACGAATACCGGTATCAGGGCCTGGACCACAACTGACATTCTTCGTCCCTCGAGGCGTAAAAGCTGAGGATGCTACCATTAAGTCCCGTCAGGGAACACGGGGTCAGCGCCCCGTTTTCAGCTGCTCCCAGTAACGGTTGTACACCTGGATGGCCTCGTCGCCCACGTCTTCCTGAAACTCCGCGTTCTCCATATCCTCACTGGTAGGGTAGCTGGCGCGGTTGTTGGCAACATCCTCCGGCAGAATGTCCCGGGCCGCCAGGTTGGGCGTGGCGTAGCCGATGCTCTCACTGATCAGTGCGGAGATTTCCGGCTGCAGCACAAAACTGATGAACTGGTGGGCCGCTTCCGGGTTGGCAGCGTTTTTGGGGATAACGAAACTGTCCAGCCAGACAATCACACCTTCCTCCGGATAGATGTACTCCAGTGACGGCATGTCTTCCTTGCCCATGACCGCCTCACCGTTCCAGATCATGCCAATGTCGGTTTCACCTTCCAGATAGGGCATACGCGGCGCGTCCGAGTTGAAGGTGCGCACCGAGGGCATCAGCTCGCTCAGCTTTTCATAGGCTTCCTCGATTTTCCGGGGATCACGGGTATTACCGGAATAGCCCAGCACACTCAGCCCCACGTGGAAGACCTCACGCATATCATTGGTCAGCATCACCTGGCCTTCGTACTGCTCATCCCACAGGTCAGCCCAGCCTGTTACCTCCGAAGGATTCACCGCGTCGGTGTCGATGGCCAGGCCGGTGGTGCCCCACAGATAAGGCACGGAATAGGCGTTGTTCTCGTCAAAGCTCTGGTTGACCAGCTCCGGGTCCAGCTTGTCGAAGCCCTCGATCTGGCTGCGGTCAATCTCCATCAGCAGGTCTTCGTTACGCATCTTGTTGACGTAGTAGGTGGACGGTACCGCCAGGTCATACTGGCTACTGTCATCAAGCAGCTTGAGGCGGGCATACATGGCCTCATTGCTGTCGTAGGTGGTGTAGACCACCTCGATGCCGGTCTCTTCCTCGAAGCGATCAAGCACTTCCTGAGGCATGTACTCGGACCAGTTGTACAGGTTCAGTACTTGTGCTTCTTCCTCCTGGCCGCTGCAGCCCACCAGGGTGACCGCTGCCAGACCGGCAATGGCAAGTTTCTTCATCGTTTACTCCTCATCAGAATCCATTGGGACAACACAAGCATCAGTAGTGAAAACACCAGCAACAGAGTGCCCAGGGCGTTCACTTCCGGTTTCAGGCCGACACGCACCATAGAGTAGATGCGCAAAGGCAGAATTTCATACCCGGGGCCACTGACGAAGGTGCTCACCACCACATCATCCAGGCTGAGGGTAAAACCGAGCAGCCAACCCGCCAGCAGCGCCGGCATGATCACCGGCAGCAGTACCGTACGGGTCATGGTGAAGTCCGAGGCACCCAGGTCCCGGGCCGCTTCCGGCAGGCTTTCGTCAAAGCCGCTCAACCTTGCCATGACGGTAATCACCACAAACGGCAGGCAGAAGGTGACATGGGCCAGCAGCAGGGAAACATAGCCCAGCTCAATACCTACCAGCAGGAACAGCGCCAGCAACGAGATCGCCAGCACGATTTCCGGCGACATCATCACCACGAACAGCATGCCCCGCAGCGCCTTCTTGCCCCGGAACCGGTACCGATGCAGCGCCAGCGCTGTCAGCGCACCGATCAGGGTCGACAGGGTGGCGGCGGAAATGGCGAGCCACAGGGAATTCCACAGCGCCTGCATCATCGCGTTGTTGTCGAACAGAGCCTCGTACCAGCGCAGGCTGAAACCGCCCCAGCGATACCCGGTACGGCCATCGTTAAAGGAGAACACCACCAGCACGGCGATGGGAATATACAGCGCCAGGTAGACGAGGCCCAGATAGGCCCTTGGCAGCCAGCGGGTCATACGTCGCTGCCCTCACCAAGCCGCCGTTGGCTGTGCCGGTGAGTGAACAGCAGCAATGCCATGGCCAGGGTCAGCAGGATGGCCGCTGCCGCACCAAAGGGCCAGTCACGGGCGTCCAGGAACTGATTCTTGATGACATTACCCACCAGCAGGTTGCGGGACCCACCGAGAATATCCGGCACAAAGAAAAGCCCCATGGCCGGCAGCAGCACCAGCATCACCCCGGCCAGGATCCCCGGCAGGGTCAGCGGAACCACCACATGAATAAAAGTGCTCAACCGCCCTGCCCCCAGATCGTGGGAGGCCAGCAGCAACTCCTGACGCAGGTCATCGAAAACGGAATACAGCGGCAGGATCATGAAAGGAAGCAGCAGGTACACCAGCCCGACGATCACCGCCCCCTCGGTGTAGAGCATACGCATGGGCTCATCGATAACGCCAAGGGCCATCAGGCCGTTGTTGATCAGGCCGTTAGTGGCCATCAGCAGCTTGAGGGCGTAGGTGCGCACCAGGGAATTGGTCCAGAAGGGCACAATCAGCAGGAAAATCAGCAATAGCTGGCGCTCCCTGGCCACGCGGGACAGCGCCCAGGCAAATGGATAACCGATCAGCAAGCAGATAACAGTGGTCATCGAGGCCATGTACAGGGAGTGCAAGAAGACTTCCAGGTACAGCGGATCTATCAGGCTACGGTAATTCTCGAAGGTGACCGGCAGCGAGATAAAGGTGCCCGGGTCCCGGGTCAGGAAGCTCGCGGCCACCACCAGCAGGTTCGGCACCAGCACCAGGGCCAGCAGCCATCCCCAGACCAGTACCAGCACCCCGGTGCGGAAGGGTTGCCGCAACCCCCTAAGCATCCGCCGCCTGTTCCTCATCAGCAGCCCCGGGTTCCATTGGCAGCAACCATTCCCAGCCTTCCACCCAGCTCACCCGAACAGGTTCACCCAGGCTGTAGTCGAAAGTGGGATCATCCTCATCGAAGAATTCGCTGGCCATCACCTCGGTGCCGTCCTCCAGGTGAATGACCGAGTCCAGCGTGCTGCCCTTGTAATTGCGCTCAACCACCTTGCCGGGGAAGCCGTGGTCGGCGTCCGGTTCCAGCACCCGGATATCCTCGGGCCGCAGTAACACATGCACCGCCTGGCCATTGGATACCGGAAAGCGCGGAGCCGGCATGGAGCGGCGGTAACCCGATACATTGACGGTGATCTGCTGGTCACTGACCTGTTCCAGGGTGCCGGGAAACAGGTTAGTCTCGCCCACGAAACGGGCGGTGAAAAGGTTCGCCGGGCGCTCGTAGATTTCCCTGGGCGTGCCCTTCTGCTGGATCTGCCCGTTCATCAGCACCACAACACGATCCGACATGGACAGGGCTTCTTCCTGATCGTGGGCGACAAACACGAAGGTGATGCCCAGCTCCCGCTGTAGGCGCTTGAGCTCTATCTGCATGGTGCGGCGCAGCTTGTAGTCGAGGGCCGACAATGGCTCATCAAGCAGGAGCAGCTTCGGGCGCTTGACCACCGCCCGGGCGATGGCTACCCGCTGCTGCTGCCCCCCGGATAACTGGTGCGGTTTACGGCGGGCAAACTCCCCCAGCTGCACCATGTCCAGCACATCGTTTACCCGCCAGCTTATCTCGTCCTTCGGCCGTTTCTCCATTTTCAGACCATAAGCGACGTTGTCGTAGACCGTCATATGGGGAAACAGGGCGTAGTTCTGGAAAACGGTGTTCAGCGGGCGCTGTTCCGGCGGCAGGTGGGTGATGTCGGTACCGGCCAGCTCAATGGACCCGACATCCGGAACCTCGAAGCCTGCCAGCAGGCGCAGCAGCGTGGTCTTGCCACAGCCGGAAGGCCCCAGAAGGGTAATGAACTCCCCGTCGCCTATATCCAGATCCAGGGAATCCAGCACCGTCTTGCCGGAGAAACTCTTGCCGAGATTTCGTAATGAAAGCAGCGTCTTCTGTGTCATCAGGGGCGCCCGAAAGATGAGGTGGCTATTTTTTCAGAAAATGGGGGGATGAGCAAAGGCCAGCCAATAAACCTCTATACGCAGATGTGGAGGTCGATTCCATGGTCGGTGTCTAAGGCAAAACCGAATAGTTTTACACTATTTCACAAACGTTCTCGGGCACCTCAGATACAGTTGTACGAACCAAATGGAGGTCACTATGTCAAAATGGATTCTACTCACGCTCGCTGCAATCACCATCCCCCTTCCCGGACACGCTGCGGTCTACCAATGCCAGGTTAATGGCTCAACGGTGTTTTCAGACCGACCGTGTGGAGACGATGCCAAAGAGCTCGATCATAAGGCCGCGCCGATGATCGGAGGATCGATGGCTACTGAACAGGGAGAGACCTTCGTCGAGCAGCGGCAGATTGAACGGAAGATTCGCAGGCTGGAACGGGAAAAGGACCAGGCTGAACACGATATGGATAAGGCGTTGGCTGACTGGCAGCGCAATAAGCGTCGAGCCGCTAACAACCTTGCTGGCGCCACCTGGGAGAATAGCCTTGCCCAGGAGGCTGAAGTGCTCCGCAAGCGTTACCAGTCTGAGATCGATTCCATCAATGCAGAAATCGAAGAGCTCAGAGAGCGTAAAGCAGAACTATAGCTGTCTGATCATCGAGGTCAGGCGACGCCTCTTCTGCAATGCAATATCGAGTCAGTCGGGCCGGATGCCCCCTCACTGCGATTCGGAATACGACTACAGATCGCAATCGGCAATCAGGTATACTGGCGGTTTTCCACCAAGCATTTGACTGCCTGCAATGATCGCTACCCGAACACCTGTCTCCCGCCGCTTCAGCGTCGCCCCCATGATGGACTGGACGACCCCTCACTTCCGCTACCTGGCGCGGCTGCTCAGCCGCCGTGCCCTGCTGTACACGGAGATGGTCACCACCGGTGCGCTGATTCACGGCGATACCGGCCGGTTCCTGCGCCATCACCCGGCGGAATACCCGCTGGCATTGCAGCTGGGCGGCAGTAACCCCTCTGAGCTGGCGCAATGCGCGGCCCTGGCAGAAGAGTATGGCTTTGACGAGGTCAATCTGAATGTGGGCTGCCCCAGCGACCGTGTGCAGAACAACATGATCGGCGCCTGCCTGATGGGACACCCGGAGAAAGTGGCTTTGGGTGTGAAGGCGATGATGGCAGCCACGTCCCTGCCGGTAACGGTCAAGCACCGCATTGGCATCGATGGTCGCGAATCCTGGGAAGACCTGTGCCACTTCATTGAAACCGTGGCCGCAGCGGGTTGCCGGACGTTTATCGTCCATGCCCGCATTGCCGTGCTGGAAGGCCTCAGCCCCAAGGAAAACCGGGATGTTCCGCCGCTCAAGTATCCGTGGGTGTATGACCTGAAGGCCCGCTACCCGGAGCTGGAGATCATCATCAATGGTGGCATCAAGACCTTCGATGAATGTCATGAGCATCTGAGGCACACCGATGGCGTGATGCTGGGTCGTGAGGCGTACCATAACCCCTGGCTGCTGGCCGGCGTGGACAGTGAGTTCTTTGATGAACCGGGCCCGGTCGCCACCCGCCACGAGGCCCTTCAGGCCATGCTGCCGTTTATCGAGGATGAGCTGGACCGGGGCATCTACCTGAGCAATATCACCCGGCATATCATGGGACTGTTCCACGGGCAGCCTGGCGGCCGCCAGTTCCGCCGGCATATCAGTGAGAACGCCCACCGCCCGGGCAGTGGTATCGAAGTGGTGCTGGATGCGCTGGCGAAAGTACACCACCCGGCGCCCACCCCTGCCCGGGAAGCCGTTACCTGACGGGCCCGTAAGCATCTCCTGTCTTGTTCCTGTCCTGACAGCCGGTTATCGTATCGGTATACAAGCCTGCGCCAGGACGCATACCGAACGACACAAGGAACAGGATCCATGACCAGCAAACTTGAACAACTGAAGTCCATGACCACCGTGGTGGCCGATACCGGCGACCTGGAAGCCATCGCCACATGGCGCCCAGAGGATGCCACCACCAACCCGTCCCTGTTGCTGAAGGCCGCGGCCTCCGATGCCTATCGGCCGATGCTGGATCAGGCCGTGGACTACGCCAGCCGCCAGGGCGGCAGCGATCAGGAACAGCTGGCCTGGGCCACGGATACCCTGGCCGTGCTGGCCGGCAAGCAGATTCTGGACCTTATTCCCGGCGTGGTATCCACCGAAGTGGACGCCCGGCTGTCCTTCGATACTGTTGCCACCGTGAACAAGGCCCGGCGGATCATTGAGCTCTACGACCAGATGGGGGTCGACACCAGCCGGGTACTGATCAAGATCGCGTCCACCTGGGAAGGCATTCGCGCCGCCGAACAGCTGGAAAAGGACGGCATCCGCTGCAACCTGACCCTGCTGTTCTCTTTCACCCAGGCGGCTGCCTGTGCCGATGCCGGTGCCTTCCTGATTTCGCCCTTCGTTGGCCGCATCCTCGACTGGCACCTGGCCCACAGTGACCGGGACGCCTTCGCGCCGGCAGAAGACCCCGGCGTGCAGTCGGTGAGCCGCATCTACAATTACTACAAGACCCATGGCTACGACACCGTGGTGATGGGCGCCAGCTTCCGTAATATGGGCGAAATCGAGCAGCTGGCTGGCTGTGACCGGCTGACCATCAGCCCTGCCCTGCTGCAGGAGCTGAAGGAAGACACCGGCGACCTGCCCCGCAAGCTGTCCCCTGACAACGCCACCAGCCAGGACCGACCGACTGCCATGGATGAGCGCCGATTCCGCTGGGAATCCAACGAGGACGCCATGGCCACCGAAAAACTGGCCGAGGGTATCCGACGGTTTGCCGCGGACCAGATTGAACTGGAGCAGCGGGTCAGTCGGCTGGCCAGCGCGGCCTGACCATAAGGAATACCGACAATGATAGACCGCCTACGCGAGATGCTGTTCCCGGATACAGGAACGGCCGGCGGCTCCCCGGACCCGGACGGCCACCAGCTGGCCGTCGCCGCCACCGCACTGATGGTGCAGCTCTCTCGGGTCGACAATAACGAGGACGAACGGGAACTGAATACCATTGTGGACTGTGCCGTTCGCGTGCATGAAGTGACCCACGATGAAGCCCGCTCGATTCTGGATGACGCCCTGAACCATGCGGACGACTCCACGTCCCTCTATGAGTTCACCGGCGTACTCAACGAACAACTGAGCCTGCAGGCCAAACAGGCCGTGCTGGAGAGTATCTGGCGGGTGGCCCTGGCCGATGGTCGGGTCGACAAGTACGAGGAACAACTGATCCGCCGCATCGCAGAACTGCTTCATCTTCATCACCGGGAATACATGCAGGCACGGCACCGGGCCGAACAGCCCCGCTGAATCAACCCCCAGGAGGCATTCCATGCTCGCCATTCTTCATCCGGATACGCCACTGGACAGTGACGCCTATCGCCAGACCCTTCATTTTCTGGAGCACCTGCCGGGCGTGACCGTCAAGGTCCACGAAGTGGAAGGCGCGGTTCAGCGTCTCACCGAACTCTACCTGCTGGGCGATACCAAGAGCCTGGACAAGGACGAAATTGAGGCCCTGCCTGCTGTTGAGCGGGTCATCCGCATTTCCGACGACTACCGGATTCTGGGCCGGCACCGGGACGACCAGCGCCAGTCGGGCTTCACTTACAACGGCGTGGAGTTCAGCCAGAATAACCTGAACCTGTTTGCAGGTCTGTGTGCCGTGGATACCCAGGAGCATGTGGAAATCATGATGCGGGAACTGAGCGCCCAGGGCCAGCACTGCACCCGTATGGGCGCCTACAAGCCGAGAACCAATCCCTATTCCTTCCAGGGCCATGGCAAGAGCTGCCTGCCCTGGGTGTTCGAAACCGCAGGCAAGCATGATATCCGGGTGATCGCCATGGAGATCACCCACGAAAGCCACATCGAGGAAATCGACGAGTGCCTGGAGAAGCTCGGGCGACCCACCGGGGTCATGTTGCAGGTGGGCACCCGCAACACCCAGAACTTCGAGTTGCTCAAGGCGATTGGTCGCCAGAAGACCTATCCGGTGCTGCTCAAACGGGGCTTTGGCATTACCCTGAACGAATCCCTGAACGCCGCCGAGTACCTGGCCAGCGAAGGCAATGCCAATGTGGTGTTCTGCCTGCGGGGTATGAAAACCGATGCCGGCAGCCCCCACCGCAATATGGTGGATTTTGCCCATGTACCCACGGTCAAGCGACTCACACGGATGCCTGTCTGCATTGACCCCTCCCACTCCGTGGGCAGCCGTGACGCGGCCCCGGACGGCATTCCCGATGTCATGCATGCCACGGCCCAGGGCGTGGTCGCCGGCGCCAACATGGTACTGGTAGACTTTCACCCAAGGCCGGAAAAAGCGCTGGTGGACGGGCCCCAGGCCTTGCTCATGGAGGAGTTGCCCGCCTACCTTGAAGACGTGAACCAGTGCCACCAACTGTGGAAGAAACGTCAGGAGATCTACGGCAAGACGGGAGCAATGGCATCGACATGATCATCTATGGTCATCGCGGCGCCCGGGGCGAAGCCCCGGAGAACACCCTGGCGGGTTTCGAAACCGCCTACCGACGTGGGATCAGGCACTTTGAACTGGACGTCCAGCTCTCCTCTGACGGCGTACCAGTAGTGATTCACGACACCACGGTCGACAGGACGACCGGCCAGCAGGGCAAGGTGGCCAGTTTTACGGCAGCCCAACTGGCCACCATGGACGCCCGTCAGAACACCGCGCCATGGCCTGACGCCACCGGCATTCCGTCGCTGGACCAGGTTCTCGACGCCTGTCCCGAAGTTCTGCACTACCAGCTTGAAGTGAAACCGGACGCCCGCACTCGCCTCAACATCCTGTGTAACCGACTGACCGAACTGATCCAACGCCGGCGCCTGTTCGAGACAGTGGTGGTAACCTCATCAGACACCTGGTTCCTGCAGCAGATCAAGCGTCGTAACCGCAAGATCCACACCGGCTATGTGGCCGGAAGACGCTTTCCCCGGCCCGTGGCCACGGCCCTGCGCATGCACTGCAGTTACCTGATTCCGAGCTGGCGCATTTGCTCCAGGGACATGGTGCGCCAGGCCCATCAACTGGACATGCAGGTGTCCGTGTGGACGGTGAACCGGATTCACGACATGTTGGCCATGGAAGACCTGGGCGTGAACAGCATCATTACCGATTTCCCTACCAGCACCCACATCTATTTCGATAATCGCACCGTCAAACTGCCCCGTTCCTCCGAGATGGGCAACGAAGCCAGTAGCCAGGGCCAGAGCGCTGAGGCGAAAGCCTGAGGCCAGCCCGCCTCACGAGCTGGCCATACCGCCATCCTTTCTAGAAGATACGGTTAAGACCGTTCAGGGCCGCCACCCGGTAGGCTTCAGCCATGGTGGGGTAATTGAAGGTGGTATTAATGAAGTAGTTCAGGGAGTTGGCATCCCCCTCCTGATTCATGATGGCCTGGCCGATGTGGACGATTTCCGCCGCCTGGTCACCAAAACAGTGAATGCCAAGGATTTCCCGGGTTTCACGGTGGAACAGGATCTTCAGCATGCCCACCTTCTCACCGGTAATCTGCGCCCGCGCCAGATCCTTGAAGAAGGCCTGGCCTACATCATAAGGCACTTTCTTTTCGGTCAGTTCCCGTTCGGTCGGGCCCACCGAGCTGATTTCCGGAATGGTATAGATGCCCGTGGGAACATCCGATACAAAGCGGAAATAATCATCGTGGACAATATCCGACGCCACCGAACGCCCCTGGTCATAGGCGGCGCTGGCAAGGCTCGGCCAGCCAATCACATCGCCGGCGGCGTAGATATTCGGCACTGCGGTACGGTAGTGGTCGTCCACCTGCAGCTGGCCCCGGCTATTGGGCTCAAGTTCCACGTTCTCGAGGCCCAGGTTATCGGTATTACCGGCCCGGCCGTTACACCACAGGAAGGCATCCGCCCGGATTTTCTTGCCGGATTTCAGTGACAGCACCACGCCATGATCATCGCCGTCAACCGACTCGTATTCCTCATTGTGGCGAACCAGAACACCGGTATTACGCAGGTGGTAACTGAGCGCATCGGAGATTTCGTCATCCAGGAACGACAGCAGGCGACTGCCCGGATTGATCAGGTCCACCTTGACGCCAAGCCCGGCAAATATTGAGGCATACTCCGAGCCGATCACACCGGCACCGTAGATGATCAGTGTCCGGGGTGTGTGGGACAGGTTGAGGATGGTGTCGCTGTTGTAGATACGACGATGGCGGAAATTCACATCAGGCGGCATATAGGGGCGTGAGCCCGTGGCAACAACCGCCTGCTTGAAGTTAAGCACTTCAGCGGTCTTGTGTCCCCTGACCTCAAGCCGGTTCTTGTCCAGGAAAAAGGCGCGACCATTGATCAGATCCACGCGATTGCGGGAATAGAACTGGGTGCGCAGTTTCACCTGCTTCTCGATGACCTTCTGGGCGTTCTGCAATACCCGGGGGAAGGAAAACCAGCGGGGCTCGCCGATATCCCGGAACATCTGATTGGTGTTGAAAGTGATGATCTGCTTGACGGAGTGCCTGAGGGCCTTGGAGGGAATGGTGCCCCAGTGGGTACAGTTGCCGCCGACGGTGGGCTTGTCTTCAATGATTGCAACGCGCTTGCCATGTTTGGTGGCGTTCATGGCCGCGCCTTCTCCGGACGGCCCCGCGCCAATCACCACGACGTCATAATGATGTTCTGCCATCAAGACTGTCACTCCTTATCGCGTGGTAAAAGTAAACCCACGGCAACCGCCATAGCGGCTGCCGGGGGTATGGATTGTGTACTGCCCCCCGGCCCGGCCTTTCAGGATCCGTTGCGGTTGCCCTCTTCGGCCTGCACAGCGTTGTAGGCCAGGTCGCCCGCCTCCGGTCCGCTGGCCTCGGTATTTTCCTCGCACTTGCTGGTGTCACCGCCGCAGATCTCGCAGGGCCCGGTGATACCGGCAGCCCCCAGCCCACCACAGGTACCGGTGATGGGCTTGCGACCGAAGATCACACCCACGGACATGGCCGCTACCAGCAAGGCAACAATAAACAGAACCAACAGAAAGGTACCCATGACTACCTCCAGTCACTCAATCAGATAGGTGGCGAAGGCGGGGGTATGATAGGTTTCGAACCCGTCCCCTTCACGCACAATGAAATACACCGCCAGATTTTTCTGAAGGGCCAGGCGATAGCCCTCTTCGTAGCCTATCACGGTGAAAGCCGTGGCCCACGCGTCAGCCGCCATAGAGGTCCCGGCAATGACCGTGACCGAAGCCAGTCTATGCCCTACCGGCCGTCCCGTGGAGGGATCTATGGTATGGGAATAACGCTGCCCATCCGATTCGTAATAGTTACGATAGTCGCCGGACGTTGCCATGCCGTTCCGGTCCATGGCGATCACACGATTCACCTGTCGTGCCTGCGCCACCGGCTCTTCCACCGCCAGCCGCCAGGCCGAGCCATCGGGTTTGCGGCCACTGACGCGAACCTCGCCGCCAATCTCCACCAGGTAACGGCCCACCCCCTGCTGCTCAAGATAACGGGCCACCGCGTCCACACCATACCCTTTGGCGATACCGGACAGATCCAGGTACTGCGGCTGGTGCGCCCGGATAGCCTGCCGTTCGGCATCCAGCTCCAGGAAACGGAAGCCGGTGCGTGAAAGGCGCCGCTCAAGCTCTTCGTCCTCTGGCACCTGTTCAGGCCGGGCCTCGGGGCCGAACCCCCACAGGTTCACCACCGGCCCGATAGTGATATCAAAGGCACCGCCGGATTGTTCCGCCACGGATTGCGCCGTTTCCAGTACCTCGAACAGTTCCGCCGACACCGGCGTCCACTCGCTCTGGTCCTGCCGCTGGTTGAAGCGGCTCAGCTCCGAGTCGTCACGCCAGGTGGACATGGCGGCATCCACCGACTCAAGCGTAGCCTCGATACCCTGGGCCAGATCTTCAAGGGTTTCCCTGTCTTCGGTCAATACGACGTTAATATGGTATCGGGTACCGAAGATACCTCCGGAGATTTCCCAGATCTTTTCCTCTGGCTCAAACGAACAACCCGCCAGAGCGGCCACGGCCAGCACCCAGAAGATGCTGACCAGGACCACCCTGACGGGTCGTGACATGCCGGATGTCATCGGTTTATCTTAACCCCCGAAGTCGTCCAGCATGATGTTCTCGTCTTCCACGCCAAGATCCTTGAGCATCTTGATACATGAGGCGTTCATGATGGGCGGCCCACACATGTAGTACTCGCAGTCTTCCGGAGCCGGATGATCCTTCAGATAGTTTTCGTACAACACGTTATGGATAAAGCCGGTGGGGCCTTCCCAGTTGTCTTCCGGCAGCGCATCGGAAAGCGCCACATGCCACTCGAAGTTGTCATTTTCCTCCGCCAGCATGTCGAAATCTTCCACATAGAACATCTCGCGGACACTGCGGGCGCCATACCAGAAGCTGATCTTGCGATCACTCTTCAGCCGCTTGAGCTGGTCAAAGATGTGGGAACGCATGGGCGCCATACCAGCTCCACCCCCGATGAAGACCATCTCGGCATCGGTCTTCTTGGCGAAGAACTCACCGAACGGCCCCATCACGGTCACCTTGTCACCCGGCTTCATGTTGAACACGTAGGACGACATGATGCCCGGATTATGGTCAGTTCCCGGAGGCGGCGTCGCGATCCGGATGTTGAACTTGAGAACACCCTTCTCTTCCGGGTAGTTGGCCATGGAGTAGGCGCGGATGGTCTCTTCCTTGTTGATTGCCTTGTAGCGCCAGATGTCGTGCTTGTCCCAGTCTTCGTGGAACTCTTCCTCGATATCGAAATCCTTGAAATCGATTTCGTAGGGAGGACACTCGAGCTGCACGTACCCGCCGGCCCGGAAGTCCACTTCTTCACCTTCCGGCAGCTTCAGCACCAGTTCCTTGATGAAGGTGGCAACGTTGTGGTTGGAGACAACCTCACACTCCCACTTCTTCACGCCAAAGAATTCCTCCGGCACCTCGATCTTCATATCCTGCTTGACCGGTACCTGGCAGGACAGACGCCAGCCTTCCTTCTCTTCCCGCGGGGTGAAGTGGGTCTTTTCAGTGGGCAGCATGGCACCGCCACCGTCAAACACCTTGCACTTGCACTGGGCGCAGGTACCACCGCCACCGCAGGCGGAGGACAGGAAGATGCCACTGTTGGCCAGGGTACCCAGCAGCTTGCCACCGGCACTGGTTTTCAGGGTGTGCTCGGGGTCATCGTTGATCTCAATGGTCACATCACCGGTGCTTACCAGCCTGGAGCGGGCCGCGAGGATGATCGCCACCAGCGCCAGAACGATAACGGTGAACATGACCACGCCGAGAATAATTTCTGTATTCATGGTCTCGCCTTTTCGTTTAACCGAATCACCGGGTTGTTTACAGGGAAATGCCGGAGAAGGACATGAAGCCCAGGGACATCAGGCCCACCGTAATAAAGGTGATACCCAGCCCGCGCAGGCCTTCCGGAACGTCGCTGTACTTCAGCTTCTCGCGGATGCCGGCCAGTGCCACAATCGCCAGCGCCCAGCCCACACCGGCGCCGAACCCGTAAACCAGGCTCTCACCGAAGGTGTAGTCCCGTTCCACCATGAACAGTGATGCCCCCAGAATGGCGCAATTCACCGTAATCAGCGGCAGGAACACGCCCAGCGCGGCATAAAGGGCGGGGATGTACTTGTCCAGCACCATCTCCATGATCTGTACGATGGCGGCGATTACCCCGATATAGGTCAACAGCCCCAGGAAGCTCAGGTCCACGTTGGGCAGACCGGCCCACTCCAGGGCACCTTCCCGCAGGATGGTGTTATACAGCAGGTTGTTCACCGGTACAGTGACGGTCAGTACCACCACCACGGCAATACCAAGGCCGATGGCCGCTTCGATCTTCTTGGAAATCGCCAGGAAGGTGCACATCCCCAGGAAGAAGGCCAGCGCCATGTTCTCAACGAAAATAGCCTTCAGGATCAGACTGATATAGTGTTCCATCAGAAGGCCTCCTTGGCTTTATGGCGGGACAGTTTGAAGTCGGCTTCTTCGACCTGTTCCGGCTTCCAGGCGCGCAGTGCCCAGATTGCCAGACCGATTATGAAGAACGCGCTCGGCGGCAACAGCAGCAGGCCATTGGGCACATACCAGCCACCTTCGTTCACCGTCGGCAGCAATGTGAAGCCGAACAGTGACCCGGCGCCGATCAGCTCCCGGAAAAATGCGACAAACAGCAGCATCACTGAGTAGCCAAGACCATTACCAATACCGTCCAGGAAGCTGAGGAACGGGGTATTGTTCATGGCGAAACCTTCGGCGCGGCCCATCACGATGCAGTTGGTAATGATCAGACCAACGAACACCGACAACTGCTTGGAGATCTCATAGGCGTAGGCCTTGAGGATCTGATCCACCACAATAACCAGTGACGCAATGATGGTCATCTGCACGATGATCCGGATGCTGCCGGGAATCTGGGTACGAACCAGGGATACCGCCAGGTTGGAAAACGCCGTTACCGCGATAACCGCCAGACACATAACGATGGTCACGTTCAGGCTGGTGGTTACCGCCAGAGCGGAACAGATCCCGAGGATCTGCAACGCAATAGGGTTGTTACTGAAAATCGGTTCGAAGAGAACCTGTTTGGCTGAAGCGCCTGCCATGATCAGACCTCCCCTTCACGAAGTTTCTGCAGGAATGGGGCAAAACCGCGGTCACCCATCCAGTAATTGACCAACTGCTGCACGCCACGACTGGTCAGGGTCGCCCCGGACAGCGCGTCGACCTTGTGCTCTTTATCGCGGGCATCGGAACTGACGCCGCCCTTGACCAACTGGATCTGCGGTTCGGTCCTGTCCTCACCATAAAGCTCCTTGCCTACCCACTGTTGCTTCCAGCGGGGGTTGTCCACTTCACCACCCAGCCCGGGCGTCTCAGCGTGAGCATAGAAACCCAGACCCTCGATCGTGTTCAGATCGCCTTCCAGCGACACAAAACCGTACAGCGTGGACCAGAGGCCGTAACCGTGAACCGGCAGCACCACCCGAACCATTTCGCCGTTCTCTTCGAGTATGTAGATCTTGGCGACGTCCGGGCGACGCTTGATGCCAGCCTTGTCCTCGGAGGACGGAATATTGGTGGACATGTCAGGATCCGAAGCCGCCTTGTACATATCGTACTTCATGGGATCCTCGACGCCGACAGCAGACGGCTCAACAAATATGCCGGACTCAAGATCCACCAGACGGATGCTGAAACGCTCGAACTGCTGTTCGATCTCGTCAGCGCTCATGCCTGCCTCCAGCATACCGGAGGCCGCCAGGATGTTGGTCTTGATATCCAGGTTCTGATTCTGGATCTGCGCCGGACGGAGCAGGACGGCGGCGGTAGAGACCACCACCGAGAACACAATGCTCAGCACCAGCGCCACCATCAGGGTTCTGGAGACAGTATCTTTGGGTTTAGCCACGGGCAAGCCTCCGTTTGATGTTGGCCTGAACCACGTAGTGATCCATCAGCGGTGCGAACAGGTTAGCGAACAGGATAGCCAGCATGATGCCCTCCGGGAATGCCGGATTGACCACACGAATCAGCACGGTCATGACACCCACCAGGATGCCAAAGCACCAGCGACCGGTATTGGTCATGGCCGCCGACACAGGGTCTGTTGCCATGAACATCATGCCGAAGGCGAAACCGCCCATGACCAGATGCCAGTGCGGCCCAACGCCGAAGAAGGGGTTGGTCTCGGACCCAATGACGTTGAACAGCAGGGCCGTGGCAATCATGCCGATCAGCACGCCACCCACAATTCGCCAGGAAGCGATCTTCATGACCAGCAGGATGAGGCCGCCAATCAGCACCGCCAGGGTGGACGTTTCACCCACAGAACCCTGAATGGTTCCCAGGAAGGCACTCATCCAGCCAATGTTCTGCTCCAGGGCCTCCAGACCACCGGACGCAGCCCAGCTCAGTGCGGTAGCGCCACTGAAGCCGTCCACTGCGGTCCACACCGTATCCCCGGAGATCTGCGCCGGATACGCAAAGTACAGGAACGCACGCCCGGTCAGGGCCGGGTTAAGGAAGTTCTTGCCGGTACCACCGAATACCTCTTTGCCGATCACCACACCGAAGGTGATGCCCAGGGCTACCTGCCACAATGGAATGGACGGCGGGCAGATCAGTGCGAACAGGATAGAGGTCACAAAGAAGCCTTCGTTCACCTCGTGACGACGCACGGTGGCGAACAGCACTTCCCAGAAGCCACCAACCACGAAAGTGACAAAGTAGATGGGAACGAAGTAGGCCAGGCCGTAAACAAAGTTGTCCCAGACCCCGGCTCCGGCGCCGGTCGTCGCCAGCGCCTGGATGAAGGCGGTACGCAGTCCACCATCACCAACCAAGGCATCCGGATTCTGTGCGAGAAAACCGTTGGCCTGGTAACCAATGTTCCACATGCCGAAGAACATGGCCGGGAAGGCACACAACCACACGGTGATCATGATGCGCTTGAGGTCAACGCCATCACGCACGTGGGATGTCGTGGACGTTACGCTTGGCGGCGTATAGAAGATAGTGTCGGCTGCTTCATACAGGGCGTACCAACGCTCGTACTTGCCACCTTTTTCAAAATGATGCTCGATGCCATCGAGAAACTGTCGGATTGCCATCGGTTAGCCCTCGATCTCGATACGGGTGAGATTCTCGCGAAGAATCGGACCGTACTCGTATTTGCCCGGACACACGAAAGTACACAGCGCCAGATCCTCTTCATCCAGCTCCAGCGCGCCCAGCTTCTGTGCCATTTCGGTATCACCTACAATCAGCGTGCGCAGCAGCTGGGTCGGCAGGATATCCAGGGGCATGACCTTCTCGTAGGCGCCCACCGGAACCATGGCCCGCTCACTGCCGTTGGTCGTGGTGGTGAAGTCAAACTTCTTGCCGCCCATCAGGCTGGACAGGTAGATGTTCAACACCGAGAACTTGTTGGCACCGGGCGATAGCCAGCCCAGGAAGTGGCGCTTGTAGCCTTCTTCCAGCAGCGAAACCTGGTTGTCGAAACGACCCAGGTAAGCGCAGGGACCATCACCG
Source organism: Marinobacter lacisalsi (assembly GCF_042651045.1). NCBI lineage: Bacteria > Pseudomonadati > Pseudomonadota > Gammaproteobacteria > Pseudomonadales > Marinobacteraceae > Marinobacter > Marinobacter lacisalsi. The sequence goes on along the minus strand of NZ_JBHSDI010000010.1, from coordinate 61,325 downwards.
CGACGACCACCAAATACGGAACCGGAGATCATGCGCACGTCGCTGTCCGTGGCCACTTCACCGTCCAGCAGCTCCGGCAGACTGGCGCCGATGCGGGTACGTACCAGGCGAGGGTTGGTCGCCTTGGGACCGCCAATGGCCACCACGCGGTCCACCGGCAGTTCGCCGGTTTCGAACAGCTTCGCAATATCGATGACGTCCTGGTAGCCGATGCTCCATACCGTCTTGTTCAGCGAGACAGGATCCAGGTAGTGAATGTGGGTACCCACATTGCCGGCTGGATGTACGCCGTCAAACTGCTCTACCTGGATGGCATCCAACTTGGGAACAGGTACATCGGAACCAGGCTTGCCGGTCACGAACACCTTGCCACTGGTCAGCCTGGACAGGATCTGCAGGCCCATTGCAAAGGCCTCGCCCTGCTCCCTGATGATCACCACCGGATCCGCCGCCAGCGGATTGGTGTCCATCACCGATACAAAAATGGAATTGGGCGCCGAATCAATCGCTGGCACCTTGCTGAAGGGGCGCGTACGGAAAGCGGCCCACAGGCCGGATTCCACCAGGTTATCAACAACCTGCTGACGCTCCAGGGCGGCCAGATCAGCCTCATTGTAGCGGGCAAAGGTCTCGGCGTCGTCACCGTCGATTTCAATCACCAGTGACTGGAACACCCGCCGCTCACCACGGTTGATCTCTTTTACAACACCGGCAGCCGGTGAGGTATAGCGAACGCCTTCGGTCTTCTTGTCCGTAAACAGCAGCGAACCGCGTTTGACACGGTCTCCCTCTTTTACTTCCATCGTCGGCTTCATGCCGTTGTAGTCAAAACCGATCAGCGCGACGTGGCGTACCGGCTTTCCTTCTGAGATGGTCTGATCAGGAGCGCCGCTGATGGGAAGATCCAGGCCTTTTTTGATGTTGATCATTAGCCTCGTCCGTTCATCAGGAACTGTTTAAAGGATTGATCACGCCCGACCCCTGCGGCCCAGTTCCCCGACGTTTCAAGCGGTGCTTGCACAGCCCGAATAAAGGTTGACCGTGCCCCATTGCACGCGATGGCGGTCAGTTTTCAGGAAAGCGATGAGAAGCGGGTGCCAGACGTACCCAAAATCGCGCCAATTATAGAGATTAAGACAACCTATTTCCACCGGTAACCTTTGCAGCATAAGGCACCTCTCTACCTATTTGGTCGTAGACAGGCGCCATACCGGAGTATCGCAAATCCGCCATGACCATAAAAAAACCCCGGGAGCCAGGGGCTGCCGGGGTCTTCGGTCATGACGGTTCTCAGTCAGCGAGGGCCCGAGCCCATTCCCGTGAGCGCTTCGGGAAGATCGGATAGGTCACGCCGGCCATCTGATTGACGCAACGGATTACCTGGGCGCTGTAACCAAACTCATTGTCATACCACACGTAGAGGATCAGGCGCTTGGCATTGGCAATCGTAGCCTGGGCATCCACAACACCGGCGTGGCGGGAGCCCACAAAGTCTGACGACACCACTTCCGGCGAATTGACGAAGTCAATCTGCTTCTGCAGTTCGGAATGCAGCGCCATTTCCCGCAGGTAGTCGTTGGCGCTGTCCACAGTGACCTCTTTTTCCAGGTTCAGGTGCAGGATGGCCATGGACACGTTGGGAGTTGGTACGCGAATGGCGTTGCCACTGAGCTTGCCTTTAAGTTCCGGCAGCGCCTTGGCCACGGCCTTGGCAGCCCCTGTCTCGGTAATAACCATATTCAGCGGTGCACTGCGACCACGACGGCTACCCTTGTGGTAGTTATCGATCAGGTTCTGGTCGTTGGTGTAGGAGTGAACGGTTTCAACGTGGCCATCCAGGATGGTGAACTCGTCGTGGACCGCCTTCAGCACCGGAGTGATGGCATTGGTGGTACACGATGCCGCCGAAAGGATACGGTCATCGTCGGTGATAGTATCGTTGTTGATACCGTAGACGATGTTCTTGATGTCGCCCTTGCCCGGTGCGGTCAGGATAACCCGGCTTGCGCCCTTGGACTTGAGGTGTAGGCCCAGGCCTTCCTCATCACGCCACTTACCGGTGTTGTCGATAATGACGGCATTATTGATGCCGTACTCGGTGTAGTCCACCTTGTCCGGACCGTCAGAGTAGATCACCTTGATGAAGTTGCCGTTGGCGATCAGCGCGGAGTTCTCTTCATCAACGGTAATGGTGCCGTTGAACGGACCATGGACAGAATCCCGTCGCAGCAGGCTGGCGCGCTTTTCCAGGTCGTTGTCGGCACCGCCCTGGCGAACCACGATGGCACGCAGGCGCAGGTTGTTACCACCACCGGCTTTCTCGATGAGGATGCGGGCCAGCAGACGACCGATACGGCCGAAACCGTAGAGCACGACGTCCTTGGTTTCCTCAACTGCATTCTTTTCCGACTCGGCACGGTACTGGCCGACCACCGGACCGATCTCGTCACGCAGGAAATCCTCGAGCGAACGACCGTTGCCTTCGGCCTTGAACTTCACCGCCATCTTGCCAATGTCCACGTGAGCCTGGCCCAGCTCCAGCTTGTCCATCACCTCCAGCACCGGCAGGGTGTCATGCACCGACAGCTCGCTGTCTTCCACCTGGCGCACAAAACGGTGGGCCCTGATGATGCCGATAACCGACTGGTTGATAATGGCCCGACCATAGACGGAAGTAACCACATTATTCTTGCGGTACAGCCGGCCAATCAGGGGAATCATGGCTTCGGCGGTGGATTCCCGCTCGGTCCAGTTGGACAGGTGCTGGTTGATCTGTTCGTGACTCACGCTTGAACCTCTGCAGTTGGCACTCGAAAAAATGGGTGCGTATTATCCAATGTAAAGTCGGTGATCGCAAACGGCGACCCGCGATCCTTGCCTGACCCCGACGGTGTGCCACCGACCGGCAACCGGTTTTGCCGTGGCTGTCATGACAGTTCAGGCTGTCACCGCTAGAATACCCTCCTTTTCAAACCGGTCGCCACCCCGGAAAACGGATCCTGAACTTACATCCGGTTCATAATCCGGCCACTACCGACCCGTGCAAACGCAGGAGCTGATCAGCCTGATGACATCCGGCACCGAGCATACCGCCATTTCCGACTTTGTTCCCGCGCCCCCCGTGAAGGCGGCCGACCACCGCATCTGGGACCAGCTTCATGGCAGTGCCGATGCCCTGGCAATCAGCGAAACGGCCCGGGTCACTGACGGCCTGACACTGGTGATCACCCGCAGCACCGATGAAGCCATACGCCTGGAGCAGGCAGTGCGCTTCTATCTAGGCCTGCCCCCCGACGAAGAGGCCGCCTCAGTCACCAGTGACGGCCTGGAGCTGTTGTCCCTGCCGGACTGGGAAACCCTGCCCTACGACCTGTTCTCGCCGCACCAGGATATTGTTTCCCGGCGCATACGCACCCTGCACCGCCTGCCACGCACCACTCGCGGCATTCTCGTCGTACCGGCACGAACGCTGATGCATCGGCTACCACCCGTGGAGTACCTCCAGGGTAATACCCTGCTGCTGGAGACCGGCCAGACCCTGGCACCGGAACAATGGCGTCTGCAACTGGAGTCCGCCGGCTACCGCCACACCGAAAACGTCTATGAACATGGCGAATATGCCGTACGCGGAGCCATCATCGACATCTTCCCCATGGGGGCCAGCCAACCCTACCGCATCGACCTGTTCGACAACGACATCGAGACCCTTCGCACCTTCGACCCGGAAACCCAGCGTTCGCTGGAGCGGATCGACCGCGTGGAGCTTCTGCCAGCCTATGAGTTCCCATGGAGCAAGGAAGCGCGCTCCGGTTTCCGCAACCGCTGGTTCGAGTATTTCCCCAACGCGGATCGCAATGCACCGGTTTACCAGGACGTGACCCAGGGCATCACCCCAGCCGGTATCGAGTACTACCTGCCCCTGTTCTTTGACCACAGCGCCACCCTGTTCGACTACCTGCCCGGCGACACGCTGGTGTTCACAGCCGACGGCCTGGAAGAAGCGGTGGACCTGTTCCAGCAGGACACGGCCAACCGATACGAGGAGCGCCGCCACGACCGCATGCGCCCGATCGTGCCGCCGGCGGACCTGTTCCTGAAGACCGACGAGCTGTTCGGCCTGCTGCGCCAGCGCCCCCGTGTCACTTTGGTGGCCGGCGAGACCACCCGTTCCGGCCAGGGAATCACCTCCCTGGGCTCGCAGACTCTGCCCAACGTGGCCATGGATGGGCGAGCCAGTGACCCTGCGGCCCGGCTGCGGCAGTTTATCGGTGAATTCGACGGCCGCGTGCTGATCTGCGCCGAATCCTCCGGTCGCCGGGAAGCCCTGAAGGACAACCTGGCCGAAAATCGCCTCAAGGCGCAGCCGGTGGACGACTGGTCGGCCTTCCTGAACGACGACGTCAATCTGGCGATCACCGTGGCACCGCTTGAACCCGGCCTGCTGCTACCCCGGGAAGGTCTGGCACTGATCACGGAAACCCTGCTGTTCGGCGAGCGGGTGCTGCAACGCCGGCGTCGGGAGAAGCCCACCGAGGTGGACGACTCCGGTTACCGTGACCTGTCAGAACTGCGTGTGGGCGCCCCGGTTGTCCATATCGACCACGGCGTGGGTCGATACCGGGGCCTGGAAACCATTACCGTCGACGGTGACGCCTCGGAATTCCTGACCCTGGAGTACGCCGGTGGCTCCAAACTCTATGTACCCGTCTCCAGCCTGCACCTGATCAGCCGTTACACCGGCACGGATACCGAGCACGCCCCGCTGCACAAACTGGGCACCGAGCGCTGGAGCAACGCCAAACAGAAAGCCCTGGAAAAAATCCGCGATACCGCCGCAGAACTGCTCGATGTCTATGCCCGGCGTGAGGCCCGCAAGGGATTCCAGTTTGACGACCCCAAGGAGGCCTACCGCCATTTTGCCGCCGGCTTCCCTTTCGAGGAGACCCCGGACCAGCAGGCAGCCATTGAACGGGTCATCGAGGATATGACCGGCGAGCGGCCCATGGACCGGCTGGTCTGCGGCGATGTTGGCTTCGGCAAGACCGAGGTGGCCATGCGCGCCGCCTTCATCGCCACCTGGTCCGGCAAGCAGGTGGCCGTGCTGGTGCCCACCACCCTGCTGGCCCAGCAACACTATGAATCGTTCCGTGACAGGTTCTCGGAAACACCGGTCACGGTGGAGCTGCTGTCACGTTTCCGCAGCAGCGGTGAAACCCGCAAAGCCATCGAAAGAATAGAGAATGGCAATGCCGACATCGTCATCGGCACCCACAAGCTCCTGCAGGGCGACATTCGCTTCAGCAATCTTGGGCTGGTGATCATCGATGAGGAACACCGCTTTGGCGTCGGGCAAAAGGAAAAGTTCAAGGCCCTGCGGGCGGAGGTGGATATGCTCACGCTGACCGCCACGCCCATTCCCCGCACACTGAATATGGCCATGGGCCACCTGCGGGACCTGTCAATCATCGCCACTCCGCCGGCGCGCCGCCTTTCCGTGAAAACGTTCGTACGCCAGAAGGACAGCGCCATAGCCAAAGAGGCCATCCTGCGGGAGATCCTGCGGGGCGGCCAGGTGTACTTCCTGCACAACGATGTGGCCACCATCCAGAAAACCGCCGAAGATCTGCGCACCCTCATTCCGGAAGCCCGCATTGGCGTCGCCCACGGCCAGATGCGGGAGCGTGACCTGGAACAGATCATGTCGGACTTCTACCACAAGCGCTTCAACGTGCTGGTCTGTACCACCATCATCGAGACGGGCATCGACATCCCCAGCGCCAACACCATTATTATCGAGCGGGCTGACAAGTTCGGCCTGGCACAGTTACACCAGCTGCGGGGCCGGGTTGGCCGTTCCCACCACCAGGCCTATGCCTACCTGCTGACGCCGCCGCCGAAAGCGATGACTGCCGATGCCCGCAAACGGCTGGATGCCATCGCGGACGCCCAGGAGCTGGGCGCCGGTTTCATGCTGGCCACCCACGACCTGGAAATCCGCGGTGCCGGTGAACTGCTGGGCGACGAGCAGAGCGGCCAGATCGAAAGCATCGGCTTCACGCTGTATATGCAACTGCTGGAAGAGGCCGTGCAGGCCATCCGCGACGGCCGCACCCCCAACGCCGACCTGCCCCTGAGCCACGGCACCGAGATGAATCTTCGCATTCCGGCACTGATTCCCGATGACTACCTGCCCGATGTGCATAACCGCCTGATGCTGTACAAACGCATTGCCAGCGTGAAAAGCGAGGAAGAACTCAAGGAGCTGCAGGTGGAGATGATTGATCGCTTCGGTCTGCTGCCGCAGCCCGCGAAAAACCTGATCCGCCAGAGCAGCCTGCGCATTGGCGCCGAGACCTTGGGCATCGTCAAGGTGGATGCGGGCCGTGAATGGCTGAAGCTGGAGTTCGGCAACAACACCAGCATCGACCCCCTGAAGCTGGTGCAGAAAGTCCAGCAGGCACCGGACCAGTATCGCCTGGAAGGAGCGAATACCTTCAGCGTGCGGCTGAAAGACGATACAACCGATGGTAAACTCGACGCCATCTCGTCGGTGCTGAAGGAACTGGCTGCCTGACAGCCTTCTCAGCCCGCAAATCAGAGCGTTTCCGGCCAGGACATTGACAGTTTTTGGCCGGGAACGCTCACGGTAAATGGCATCCCCATGAAGGGGCCGCTGTTGGTTTCGACAAACGGATCAGGAGAACACCTTTGTACAAACCGGCCTTCAACCCAGCCGGGCGGCTCCTTGCAGCTCTGGCCCTGTTTTTTGCCCTGGCGCCCCCCGCCCTGGCTGCTGACACCTACCGCGCCGAAATCGTGATACTTGAGCGCCTGGCGGACCCCATACTGAACGAACAGATGGGCAGCAAGCAGCCCGAGATCCAACAGGGAGAAAAACGTCTCTGGGTGGTGGATGAGTCCGGCAACCGCAACTCCGACATCCGCACCACCAACAATCTGACCCTGAACACCGCAGCCAGTCGCCTGGAAAACAGCGGCAAGTACAAGGTGCTGATGAAAACCGGCTGGATCCAGAAGTTCCCCCCAAACTACAACGGCGATCCGATGCGCGTTGAAGTGGGCGAGTTCCTGGAGCGCGCCGGGCACCGAGCCGTTGAAGGCACTATCGAGATCAACCGTCGCCGTTACCTGCTGGTCAACGTGCAGCTCAATCACTGGCAGGAAACCGGTGGGAGCAACACCACTACGGCCAGTTCAGAGCCCGCAACCCGCGAAGAAACGCCAAACGGTGACAACAACGAACAAGGTGACAGCGCAGGGGCGGATACTCAGGGTGTCGGCACATCTCCGGCCTCCATGCCCGGCATGAGCGAACCGTCAGGAAAGGAACTGGTCACCTGGATCCGCGAAGTCCGTCGGATGCGCAGCAAGGAAATCCACTTCCTGGATTCCCCCACTATCGGTGTATTGGTCTACTTCCGCCCCCTTGACTGAACAGACTCTGCAATCAGGAGCCTGCCGCAGGCTCCTGATCCCGCAGCGCCGGAATCACCGCTTCCAGAATGGCTTTCACGCCTGACATCCCTTGCGCAAGCGTCTGTTCGATTTCTTCCATGGTAATGATATGGTCGGACTTGCCCGCCGCCCAGTTGACCGACAGCGCCAGGCAGGCATAGGAGAGCCCCAGTTCGGCGGCCAGACCGGCCTCGGGCATGCCTGTCATGCCCACCAGGTCACAGCCGTCCCGCTCCATTCGCACCACCTCCGCCGCGGTTTCCAGCCGTGGCCCCTGGGTAGCCCCATAGACGCCGTAGTCGACCGCCATGACCTTTCGACGTGTAGCGGCGGCCAGCAGGGCCTGACGCAGTGACTCCTCATAGGGCCAGGTCAGGTCGATATGGGTCACCTCCTCAAGCGTGGCGCCCCCCACCTGCTCGAAAAAGGTATGCCCACGGCCCCATGTGTAATCGATGATCTGATGCGGCACAGCGATCCGGGCTGGCCCCATATCGGGCGTAATACCCCCTACCGCGTTAACACCGATGATCCGGGAGGCACCCGCCTCCCGCAGAGCCCACAGATTGGCACGGTAGTTAACCTGATGGGGCGGGATGCGATGTGGATGGCCGTGGCGGGCCAGGAACAGCACCGGCTGCCCCCTTAGCTCGCCCCTGAGTACCGGTCCGGATGGAGTTCCCCATGGCGTCTCCATCAGGTCCTCACTGAGCACGCTCAGCCCCTCCAGCTCGGTCAGGCCGGTGCCACCAATAATGGCAATATCATTGCCCATGGCGGTGGATCGTGGCAGCCCACTCATGACTCAGCCTCATCGCCCTGCGTCGTGGTCTGGCCTGAGCCAGAAGGCTCCCGGACCGGACCGTTGTCCGCGGCCTGGTCCCGACTTTCATCAGAACGGCTTTCGTCAGTGTCTGTTCGCTGGCTCCTGCCCTTCCGGGCCTCCGCCTCTTCGTTTTCAATGCGGAGACTGTCCGCCACATGCAGTGTGCGTGTGGGGAAGGCCACTTCGGCGCCATGAGAGACAATGACATCGCTGATCTTGAGCAGCACATCCTGCTTGATTTCATGGTACTTCACCCACTGCGTGGTCTTGGTAAAGGTGTACACCATGATGTCCAGGGAGGAGCTGTTAAATTTCAGGAAATTCACGATCAGGGTCTGCTTTGCATCGATTTCCTCGTGATTTTCCAGCATGGAACGGATGTCGTCGACAATGTCGGTTATGCCACCGACATCCACGTAGCGAATACCGATGGTTTCGAAAATGCGCCGGTTCAGCATGCGCGAGGGGTTTTCCACGGCAATCTGGGTGAACGTGGCGTTGGGCACGTACAGCGGTCGCTTGTCGAAGGTGCGGATAGTGGTCAGCCGCCAGCCGATTTCCTCCACGGTGCCCTCGATTTCCCGGTCCGGGGAACGCACCCAGTCCCCCACCTTGAACGGACGGTCCATATGGATGATGAAACCACCGAAGAAGTTGGCCAACAGGTCCTTGGCGGCGAAACCTATGGCGATACCACCCACACCACCAAAGGCCAGCACACCGGAAATGCTGTAGCCCAGAGACTGCATCACCGTCAGCAAGGCGGTGATCGCCACCACGGCCCGCAGCAGCTTGCTGATGGCCCGTACCGTGGTGTAGTCCATGGGCTCTTTCATGCGCAGCGGGGAGCTCAGGGTCTGCTCGACCTTCTTGATGATGCCGAACAGGGTCCACACCAGGATCCCGATAAAGCCCAGCTCCAACAGCTTGTCATTGACGGAAAAGATCTCTGCCTCGGAATAGGAATGGGCCACTTCCGCCGCCCAGTAGACGCCCTGAAGCCAGACAAAACCGATGGCCGGGCGCCGCAGCGCATGCAACACCGTATCGTCCCAGAGATTGTCGGTACGCTCGAAGTGACGTTCCAGCACCAGGATGATACGGCTGACAATGAAGGCCACGGTCGCCGTGGCAAATACCAGGCCGAAGACAACCAGCGCAACCCGCCAGCTCTGGGACAGCATGGTCCAGTTGTCGGCCCAGCTGGTAATCAACTCGGGAGTTTCTTCCACTGACTTCTCCTTCCTATCATCGGAACAGGACGTTTAACGGGACTGGATCATCACCGGCACACCGGGCTCCATCCTGTCGAACAGGGTGATGACATCACGGTTACGCATGCGGATGCAGCCATGGGAGAGCGGCTCGCCCATGGGCTCGGTGTCCGGAGTGCCGTGAATGTATATGAAACGTCGGAAGGTATCGACCTGACCGCCGCGATTCACCCCCTTTTCCAGACCACAGAGCCAGACTATGCGACTGAGTATCCAGTCTCGCTGGGGCTGTTGCCGGGAAAGCTCGGGAGTCCAGGTTTCCCCGGTGGGACGACGGGCCACAAATACCGTCCCTTCGGGCTGGCCCTGGCCGATCAGCGCGCGCACATAATGACGGCCACGGGGGGTACAGCCGGAACCGTCGTTCTCCCCCGGTCCGTTGAGAGCGGTGGACACCGGCCAGCGCTGGTGGTCGCCATCAGCGCCGAACCAGTCAAGGGTCTGGTGCTCGAGGTCAATAACAACCCTCGGGCGAGGGTCGTGGGAATCCGGTTGATCGGACAATCCTGTGCTCCTGCGTCAGAACATTCTGGGAGCCAAGGCTAGCCGACCAGCCTTACAGAGGCAATAGTCCCCGGGAGCCTGCCCGTCGGGGAGTTCGCGGTACCGGGCCGTTTACCCTATACGGTGCTTGCTTCGGCACGTGGCACCAACATCCGGTCGCTGGCCTGCATGCCGGCGGCCAGGAAGGGAATCAGCCGCGCGGCAATCTCCTGGATCGGCGTCTCGACGCCTTTCTTTGCCTGCAGAATGTCCCGCAGGGCATCGCTGGATGACATGGTGAACGCGGTAGCACCCAGCATGAACTGGATTCGCCAATAACGGTCCACCGACGTCAGTTCCGGTGTCGCCTGCTTGAGCAAGCCCATGAAACGGGTGAAAATATCCCGGTATTCGTCCTCCAGGAACGCCCTCAGATGGCCCTGGGACTGGGTATAGGCCAGGCCAAGCAATCGCATGAAAATAGAAATGCCCCGATCATTGCGCTGGGGCATACGCACAGCACTGCCGGTCAGGGCACCGAGAATTTCCTCCACCGAGGGTGAGCGGTCGCCCGGGCGGGCCTCCAGCTCGTCGAATTCCGCTTCCAGGGTCGACGAGAATGGCGAGAGAAAACGCGCGAATACTGACTGGATCAGGGCGTTCTTGGAGCCAAAGTGGTAGTTTACTGCCGCCAGGTTGACACCAGCCTTGCTGGTAATCATTCTTAGTGAGGTTTCAGCGAACCCACGTTCGGCGAACAACTCTTCTGCAGCATCAAGAATCCGGTCCACTGTATCTGACTGGGCCACTGCATAGTCTCCTGTAAAACGAATGTTTCAAACATACGTTTTAAACGGAAATCTGTCAAGCATCCGCTCCGGGACCAGATCCCGCACTGCCGGCGCCCTGCTCGTCTGAGCCACCGGGCTTGCGCTGCCCTTCACCTTCCTTCTGTGGCGCTTTCGCCAGGGGTTCGGTGACCGCATCGGCCACGGTTTTCCAGCCCCGGTCAATGGCCTTCTGGTGGCCTTCAAAATAGGCTGCCTGCATGCGTTCATAGGCCTTCTCGGCCTCCAGCATGAAGATCAGGTACAAACGGATGTGTTCCCGCCTGGAAAGCGACCCGGCCAGGCGGCGTTGTTCAGACAGGTGCTTCAGAGTGCTGAACCGGGGTGAGGCCAGTGAGGGATTGAATTCCGCCAGTTCCTTACACTGCCAGATCAGACCCACTTCCCCCTCCAGGTGGGCAATGTGCTTGCGGGCATCCCTGAGCAGCTGTTGCCGGTAGAAGATCAGATCGAGGTAGGACGGCTTTGAACTGTACAGCCGCCGGACAGCGGGTACGCCCATCAACAGGATGACCACGAATGCACCAAAGCCACCACCGGCAATCCATGCTGGCACAAAACCGCTCATACCACTGAGGAACACCAGGGCGGCGATGGTCGCGCTCAGCATCCAGCTATCGCGACGACGCCGGGCGGCATTGAGGGTATAGTTGTCGGGCCAGCCAGCCAGTGACAACACATTGAAATCCAGCAGGTTAACCCGCTCACACTGGCGCAACAGCCGGCGCAGGCGACGCTGGTATGACTCCGCATACATCCGTTGCACGTCGTCCGATTCGGCACTGGCTTCGGCATCCTCGCTGTCATTCCCGGAGGTTACCGCCTCGCTGTCATCTTCAGACGCGGCAGTCGCCTGCACCGGCACGTTTTTCGGTGACGCCTCGGCCTGCCCGTCATCGGCATCGCTGTCCGTTTGTCGCGCAGGCGGCGACGGCAACGGCTCACCCGGGTCGGCCGGACGCCCGGGCCGCAGCACCGGGTCGCCCCGGGCTGAGGTGATGTCGCTGTTTTTCGCTCGGGTTTCAGCCATAACAGTTGCCAGAAGCATCACGAATTGACGCCAGTCACTTGATGGAACAGCCTGGTAGGTTCCTGTTCCCCGTAAAGGGGTTATCGCCCGACGCCCCGGTTACTTTAGGCGGTCACTGCGCCAGCGCCCCGCCCGGACCACGACCGTCAGGACCTTTTCTCTTTGATAGGTTACAGCGCTAGGGATACACTTGCCGCCTCTATATTGTTACGAGGTGCAACCATGTTTACCGGTATTGTTCAGGGCGTCGCCACTGTGGAGTCACTGGAATCCCGTCCCGGGCTGACGACCTTTGTCATTGGCTTTCCGGAAGACTCGGTGGCCGGTGTCACCATTGGTGCGTCCGTTGCCATCAACGGCACCTGCCTGACGGTTACCGCCCAGGAGGGAAATCAGCTCTGGTTTGATGCCATGCAGGAAACCCTGCGAATGACCACCCTGGGCCTGCTGGAGCCAGGCAGCCGGGTGAACTTCGAACGGGCCGCGCGGATTGGCGATGAAATCGGCGGCCACCTGCTGTCCGGACACGTTCATACCACCGCCCGGGTGGTGAGCCGGGAACAGCCTGAAAACAACTGCACCCTCACCTTCGAGGTACCGGCTGCCTGGCAGAAATATCTCTTCCCCAAGGGCTACATTGCCGTCAATGGCGCCAGCCTGACCATCGGCGATGTGGCGGACAACCGGTTCAATGTTCACCTGATACCGGAAACACTACGGGCAACCATCTTTTCCGACATACAGGAGGGGGATGAGGTGAATATCGAGGTGGACAGCCAGACCCAGACCATCGTCGATACCCTGGCGCGGATGGGCTACGACCGGCCACAAGCCTGACAGGTGCCCGGCCTGGCCAGGGGCGCTGGCCTACCGCGTGACTCTGGGACCTGACGCCCGGAAGACCACGAATTTCGGCGTCGCCTGGAGTTGACGCACCTCGGCAAACACGGCGCCCAGGCTCCTGTGGTATCCCAGGTGGCGGTTTCCGACGATCAGCATCTCGCCGTCGGCGGTCAGGGCACTGGCCGCTTCGGAGAACAGTCGCAGAGCGATGTGATCACCCACCGTGCCGCCTTCGTGGAATGGCGGATTGAGCAGGATTCTCTGGTAAGGCGCTGTATCCTCCGGTATCCCGTCGGCATGGAGACAATCGCAGTGGCTGTCATCCAGGCCGGAGGCTTCGAGGTTTGCCCGGGCGCTGAGCACTGCCTGGGAAGAAATATCGGCCCAGGTCACCGACAGGTCGGGCCTGACTGCCAGCGCCCCCAGCCCCAGTATGCCATTGCCACAGGCCAGGTCGAGCACCCTCGCCCTGTCCGGCAATGCCGTCACTGAATCCGGGATGAAGGGCAGCAACTCCCGCGTGCCGATATCCAGACGATCCCGGGCGAATACCGCCGGCAGCGCCTGCAATAACGCCCCACCCCCGGGCACCGGGTAGCCCTTCCAGAGCCCCGCCCAGCCCTCGAGTGCATCGCTTCCGGCACGGCAAACAACCAGCCTCGCCTTCTTCCTGGCCGGCAATACCGCCTCCGTTGTCACCAGACGCTGGTACACACGGGCAGCCTGGTCAGGCAGATGCTTGATCATGCCTCCGGTCAGCAACCAGCCATCGGGGCTCAGTGCCTGGTTGCACCATCGCAGGAGAAATTCCAGGTAGTCGAGTTGGCGGGGCACCTTGAGTATCACCGCATCAAAACGGGCTTCAGGCGTGGATGGAGGCTGCCCTGCCCTCATCGGCCCCAGCTCGTCCTGCCAGCTTTGCACCTGCGGCACTGGCAGGTTGTTGTCCCGGGCGTTACGGGTGAGCGCCTGGCTCAGGGCTGCACTGTCGGCGATTACGGTGGGTTCGAAATCAGCGAGGCCAAGGGCCAGGGCGCCGAAACCGTCGTCGACCACCGCGACACGTTGGCCAGGCCTGAGTCTCCTGCGGGCCTCCGCCACCAGCTGCTCGTCGGCGGCGTCCCAGGCCCGGAGCCCCCGGCCGCCCCGGTGGGGTCGTTGCAGGGTCAGCTCACCACCATTGACGGGGAAACCCGGGCGGACACTGGCTCTGGTCAAGACGGCACCCGGGCCTGATAGACGGCGAAGCGCCGATCTTCGAACAGCACCTGGCACTTGCCAACGCACTGCTCCAGCAGGGGCTGGTACGGCAGGAACCGGTTGGCTACCAGCCGCATTTCACCACCGGGCATCAGATGACGGCGGGCGTCGCGCAGGAACTGCTCGGTCATGGAGGTATCGGTGCGCACCCCGGAATGGAACGGGGGGTTGGTCACAATCGTGCGGTAGCGACCGAGGTGATCGGGCAGGCCATCGCTGGCGACGATCTCACCCTGTGCGCTGTTACGCTGGTAGGTCCTGGTGGCACAGACAATGGCCTGCGCCTGCACATCCACGCCGTCCACCGGGCCCAGTTCCGGGAAGCGCACCTGCAGCCAGCTACCAACCACGCCGGCACCACAGGCAAAATCCAGTACCGGGCCGGTGACCGGCTGTTCCGCCAGCGTATCCAGCAGCCGCGCGGTACCTTCATCCAGGCGACCGTCGCTGAAAATGCCCGGCATACCGGCTACATGAATACGGGCACCGGCCGCCTCAAACTCATGCCATTGCAGCCACGCCTCTGGGTCGAAGGCCTTGCCGGTATGATCCGGTCGGGCCACCCATACCAGGCAGTGCCGGGCACTGTCGACCTTGCGGGCATCCGGCGCAAGCGCCTGCAGCTGACGGGCGGCGCCGGCAATGCCTTCCCGCTTCTCCCCTACCAGCACCAGATGGCCGCCCTCAGCGAGCAACGCGCAGGCCAGCGCCAGTTGCATGTCGAGGGCCTGACGGGCCTTGGGCACAAACAGCACGACGGTATCCAGCGGCCCATCACTGTGCCCGGGCAGGCCATAGCCAAAACTCACCTGGCAGCGACCGCCCGCTTCCAGGGTTCTGGCCAGCCCGACGTGCTCGGTGATGACCAGCGGCGGCCCGCCCTCGGCATCCAGCCCGTCTGGCAGGTCCGGTCCTGGCAGGCCCATGAAACCGACCCGACCGGACAGCAGCTCCGGATTGCGGTCCAGGGCGGCAACGGCGTTACTACCTGGCATCCGGTCGTTCATTGGCCGGCGTGGCGGCCGGAGCGCACAGGGCGGATCACCAGCTCCTCGACGCTTTGCTCCTTGATGGCCTCCCGCTCCGCGTCACTACTGATGTGCAAGCCCAGGTCCCGCAGCAGGCCATCGGCCACATCATAGATAAACCCATGAACGGTAAGCCGCTGCTCACGTTTCCAGGCTTCCTGCACAATGCTGTTCTGACAGACATGGCCGACCTGCTCCACCACATTCAGCTCACACAGGCGGTCTACCCGGTCCTGTTCCGATGGCAGCTGGTCCAGCACGTGCTGGTGTTTGTCCCGCACGTCCTGCACGTGCCTCAGCCAGTTGCTGAGCAGGCCAAAGCCCTGATCGAGCAGAGCGGCGCGCACACCACCACAGTTATAGTGCCCCACCACCAGGATATGCTTGACCTTGAGTACCTCAATGGCGAACTGAAGCACCGACAGACAATTGAAATCGGTGTGCACCACAACATTGGCCACATTGCGGTGAACGAACAGCTCACCCGGCATCAGGTCAACAATCTGATTGGCGGGCACGCGGCTGTCGGCACAACCGATCCACAGGTATTCCGGTGCCTGCTGATTGGACAGCCGGTGAAAGAAGTCCGGGTCTTCCTTCTTGATACCGTCCGCCCAGGCCTGGTTTTTCTTCAGCAGATCGTCCAGTGCTGTCATGCCTTCAGTCTCCGTTCAAGCCAATTTGTGTGACTGCCGCCGCGGTCCCGATTGAACGGTATTTGCGTGAGAATCGCAATACCTCTTTTTCCTGATTGGGCACCCGGCCGATGCCCCGGGACCTCATTCGCCGGTTTCGGACAAAGGCGCGTGTATGCTGCTCTGGGCAAGGTCCAGCAGCTCCCTGAGAGCGACAGAGAACATGGCGTACTCCGGCTGCCGGGCATTCTTCAACTCCGCAAGCATTTCCTTCCAGCGTCGGACCATCGACTCATGCTGATTTATCCAGGTTTCCACGCAGGCGTCCACCTGCTTGTAATCTTCCGCCATGCGCAACACCCCGGTGGTCAGGGCCCTCTGCTGCCAGTCGAGGTCCTCCCGGAAGCTCTCACGAGCCAGGGCCTGCCAGTGAGAAGCGGGCTTCAGGTTCGCGATCGCCCCGGCAAACCAGTTCAGGTCCAGGCGTTCGCCCAGGGTGTAGTAAAGGTTGGCCACCGTCTTGAGCGGCACGCCAGCGGACTGGTGGACCTCGATAATGCCCAGGGCGGAATAGAGGTAGGGACTGCCGGATACCATGGCCGCCAGATCCTCGGGTACGCCTTCCTTTCGCAGCTTTTCATGCTGGCCTTTCCACTCTTTCTCGACACCGGCACTGAGGTAATCCGCCATATTGACGGAAATACGGCTGATGCCGTCGGTAAACCGGTCCAGATGACTCTGGATATGAAGTTCACTACGACGATTGCGCAGCAACCAGCGAACGGCGCGACGAACCAGACGCATCAGGTCGTTCATCAGGCGAACCTGAAGGGACGCCGGCACCTGGTAGTCCAGCTCCTCAATCCGGCGCCACCAGGTGTCCAGACGGAAGACGTCCCGGGCGATAAGCCAGGCCAGGGCAATGGCCGGGGCATCGGCACCCGTAGACTGGCTGAGCCGGTCCACGAAGGTAATGCCCATGTGGTTGATCATGTCATTGGCGATCTGGGTGGCGATGATTTCCCGGCGCAACTGGTGAGCCTCGAGCTCCTTCGGAAACTTGTCCACCATGGGTTGCGGGAAAACCTTGTGCATCTCCGATACCAGCAGTGGCTCGTCCGGCAGATCACTGTCGATCAGGGTTGCCTTCAGATCCCCCTTCACATAGGCGAGAAGCACAGACAATTCCGGCCGCGTCAGGCCCTTGCCCATGATCTTGCGTTCTTCCAGGGTTTCCTCATCGGGCAGAAACTCCAGCTCACGGTTGAGCTTGCCCGACGCCTCGAAACCGTTCATTAACCGACGGTATTCCTCGAGACGGTTGGCAGCCTCCTCATTGGCCACAGTCAGCGCCTGGGTCTGGCGATAGTTGTTCGTCAGCACCAGGCTTGCCACTTCTTCGGTCATGTCCTCCAGCATCCGGTTGCGCTGCTTTTCGGTGAGGTCACCGGCGGCGATAACCCGATTGAGGAGGATTTTCATGTTTACTTCGTGGTCGGAGCAGTCCACCCCACCGGAGTTGTCGATGAAGTCGGTGTTCAGGCGACCGCCATGGAGAGCGAACTCGATGCGCCCAAGCTGGGTCATGCCCAGGTTTCCGCCCTCACCCACGATCCGGCAACGTAACTCCTTGCCGTTGATGCGCAGGTTGTCATTGCCCTTGTCACCCACATCACCGTTGGATTCATGGGCAGACTTGACGTAAGTGCCGATGCCGCCAATCCACAGCAGGTCGGCCTGGGCCTTGAGGATATGGGTAATCAGCATGTTCGGGGGCACCCGGTCCGACTTGATGCCCAGCAGTTTTTTCATCGGCCCGCTGACAGGAATGGATTTGGCGCTGCGACTGAACACACCACCGCCTTCGGAAATCAGCGTTTCGTCGTAATCCGACCAGGCCGACCGCGACATCTCGAACAGTCGCTTGCGTTCGGCAAAACTCTTCGCCGGATCCGGGTTCGGATCGACGAAGATGTGCATATGGTTGAATGCCGCCACCAGCCTGGCCTTGTCCGACTGCAACAGACCATTGCCGAAGACATCACCGCCCATGTCGCCGATACCGATCACCGAGAAGGTATCCTCGGCCGGGTTGACACCCAGTTCACGGAAGTGCCGCTCCACCGATACCCAGGCACCTCGGGCCGTGATCCCCATCTTCTTGTGGTCATAGCCGTGACTGCCACCCGAGGCAAAGGCATCCCCCATCCAGAAGCCGTATTCGTGTGCCAGCCCGTTGGCGATGTCAGAGAACGTGGCCGTGCCCTTGTCGGCGGCGACCACCAGGTAGTGGTCATCGCCATCATGACGCACCACGTCCTTCGGCGGCTCTATCGCCGAGTCCACCAGGTTGTCGGTAATGTCCAGCAGGCTGCGGATAAACGTTTTGTAGGCAGCGATACCTTCCGCCTGGAAGGCTTCCCGGTCGGAAGGGTCCGGCAGTCGCTTGGCAACGAAGCCACCCTTGGCACCCACCGGCACGATCACCGCATTCTTCACCTGCTGTGCCTTGACCAGCCCGAGGATCTCGGTGCGGTAGTCCTCGAACCGGTCTGACCAGCGCAGGCCACCGCGGGCCACCTTGCCGCCGCGCAGATGGACACCTTCAACCCGCGGGGAATACACGAAAATCTCGAACATCGGCAGCGGCAACGGCACGTCGGAAATAGCCGCCGGATTCAGTTTGACGCTGATGTAGGGCTTCGGCTGCCCATTGCTGTCACACTGGTAATAGTTGGTGCGCAGGGTAGCCTGGATCAGCTCGAGGAACAGACGCAGGACCCGGTCTTCGCTGAGGTTGTCCACGTCGTCGAGACCGGCGTTGAATTCCAGCTCCAGCTTCTGCTCGGCAGCCTGACTCTTGACCTCGCTCTGCTGGCGTGCGGGGTTGAAGCGGGTGTCAAAGATCTGCAGCAGCAGCCCCGCCAGGTCCACATGGTTGACCAGCGTCGAGGCGATGAAACTCTGACTGTTGCTGAAGCGGATCTGGCGCATGTAACGGGCATAGGTGCGCAGGATGGCAATATCACGCCACCCCAGGTAGGCCGACAGCAGCAGTCGGTTGAAGGCATCATTTTCCGCCTCGCCGAACCATACCCGCTGGAACAGTTCCTCGAAGATCGGACGGATGCGATGGATATCCACCACCGCCCCGGACCGGGCCTGCAGTGAGAAATCGTGAATCCAGACGGCGTGCCCGTCGTGGTCCACGATTTCGAAGGGGTGCTCACCGATGACCCGGAAGCCCAGATTCTCGAAGATCGGCATGACATCCGACAGGGGCAACTGCTCAACCGGATTGAACAGTTTGAAATGAACGGTACTTTCCTCTTCCTCCAGGGCGCGGTAGAAGCTCATGGCCAGTGGCCGGCCGTCCACCACGGCGCAGATATGCTCCAGGTCGATGGCGGCGCGCCGGGGCGAGAACATGTCCTGGTAACTGGCCGGGAAAGCGGAGGCGTAGCGGCGCAGCAGGTCATTCCCCCGCTCTTCGCCCCAGGTCTCGTGCAGGGCCTCAGCCAGGCCGTCGCGCCAGGACTGCGCCAGTTCCACCACCCGCTCCTGGATTTCCTTGACCGGCAGGCGTCTGCTGCCCTGCTGTGGTACCCGAATGGTGAACTGAACCCGGGCCAGCACGGACTCCGAAAAGTGCGTGATAAAACTGATATCCTCGGCGGCCAGCCGCTGGCAGAGCTCTCGCTCCACCTTCAGACGGAGCTCGGTGTTATAGATATCCCGGGGGAAGAAGGCGAGGCAGGTGACGAACTGACCGTAGACATCCTCGCGCATGAAAAGCCGGATCTGACGCCGTTCCTGGATGTAGAGAATGTCCAGGGCGGTCTGGTAAAGCTCGTCGAGTTCCACCTGGAAGAGTTCATCCCGGGGGTAGACCGTAAGAATCTGCTCAAGCTCCTTGCCGGCATAGTCATCCTGCATGAAACCGGAGCGCTCCAGCACTTCCTGCACCTTGCGTCGCAGCAGCGGAATATTCTCCGGCCGGTCGCTGTAGGCGCGGGAGGTATACAGGCCCAGGAAGCGGCGCTCACCCACCACTTCACCGTCACTGTTGAACTTCTTGACCGCGATGTAGTCCGGATAGGCCGGCCGGTGAACCCTGGAACGCTGGGCGGACTTGGCAAATATGAACAGCTCGTCGGTACGGGTCATCTGGCGCCGGGTACGGCGAGGCAGTTCACGCATGGCCACTTTGCCATGGCGTTCATTGTTGACCCGAAGAATGCCCAGTTCCGACTCCGGCACCCGGCAGACATTGGTGCCTTTTTTGTCAGTGACAAAATCGTATTCGTCATAGCCCAGAAAGGTGAAGTGATCGTCGCTCAGCCAGTCCACGAAGGCACGGGCCTCTTCGACATCGTCCGGCGTGATGTCGGCGGGTGAACTGTCCAGCTCCTGGGATATCTCCATTGCCTTCTGCTTCATGGCCCCGAAATCCGAGACCACAATGCGCACTTCGTGCAGCACGTCCTGCAGCAGGCGTTCCAGGGACGCCAGATCGCGCTGATCGCTGTGACGGTCGATTTCCAGTACGATGAATGCCTCGATATTGCTGCCATCCGGCGAGGCTTCCGGGCCGCTCAGGGATTTCAGCACCCCTTTGTCATCCCGCTCCACGGTCACGATGGAGTGATGGATGGTGTGGGTGCCGATATCATGGCTGTTGATAGCCATGCGCACCGAATCGATCAGGAATGGAATATCCGGGTGCAGAATGAAGATCACCGTGTGCGTGGACTGCCAGCCGTCACTTTCCAGGTCCGGATTGAACACCGACACCGGTGTCTCGTCAGCCGGGCGCTTCTGCAGGAACTGCCAGGCCGCCATCACCGCCCCATAGGTATCGTGGAACTCCCGGTCCAGCAGTTCCTCAAGGGGCAGATGCATCAGGTAGTGACGTGAAAAGAGGCTGATCCGCTCCGCTTCCTTTTTTGACAGTTTGCGGAACAACTCCTCATCCAGTTGCTCAAGGAACTGATCCTTGCTGGTGACGGTCAGGGTATTCATCTATCACCTCTGCAGTCCGATTGCCTGCCGCGGCATGCAGGCATGGATATGAACGAATGGTAACTGCAGCATAGTCAAACCCTTGATTTTTTGCTGTTAATTACCCAAAAAATTCGTACGTTATAACCGTTACAGATTAACCCGTGGAGCAACCAGACTGATGTCCTCCCTGCAACAGACTTTTGGCGATCTCAAACAGCGGCTTTCCCAGCGCATTATCGGCCAGCACGCCCTGGTGGAGCGCCTGCTGATCGCCCTGCTGGCCGACGGCCACCTGCTGGTGGAAGGCGCCCCCGGCCTTGCCAAGACCACCGCCATCAAGGCCCTGGCCGATAACCTCAGCGGCGACTTCCACCGCATACAATTCACGCCGGACCTGCTTCCCTCGGACGTCACCGGCAGCGAAATCTACCGCCCTGAAACCGGCCAGTTCGAATTCCAGCGCGGCCCCGTATTCCATAACCTCGTGCTGGCAGACGAGATCAACCGGGCACCGGCGAAAGTCCAGTCCGCGCTGCTGGAAGCCATGGGAGAACGACAGGTCAGTGTGGGCATGCGTACCTTCCCGCTGCCTTCCCCGTTTATGGTCATGGCCACCCAGAACCCCATTGAACAGGAAGGCACCTACCCGCTGCCCGAGGCCCAGCTCGACCGTTTCCTGATGCACGTGATGATCGGCTACCCGGAAACCTCCGCCGAAAGGGAAATCCTCAAACTGGCCAGACAGGAAGCAAGACAGGGCAGCACAACAGCCGGAGAACCGGTCACGGCGGAACAGGTCCAGCACGCCCGTCAGGCGGTGGCCGAGGTTTTCATGGCCGACGCGGTGGAGGACTACCTGCTGGCCCTGGTGCTGGCCACCCGGGACCCGGCGGCACTGGACGACGAACTGGCCCGCTGGCTGTCGTTTGGCGTCAGCCCCCGGGGCACCATCGCCCTGGACCGCTGCATCCGGGCGCTGGCCTGGCTGGATGGTCGCGACTACGTCACTCCCGACGATGTCCGGGCCATTGCCCCGGATGTGCTCAGGCACCGCCTTATTCTGACCTTTGACGCCGAGGCCGGGGGCATCACCCCGGATGACGTGGTCAGCCGCCTGCTCGAGCGGGTGCCGGTCACCGCCTGAACTCCGGAGTTCTCATGTTCAGCAACGCTGCAACTCACCACAACCACCGGGTGACTGCCGACCTGAAGCACCTGCTGCTGTTACAGGCCCAGGCCCGCACCCTGCAGCTGCCCTCGGCGCGCCGTGCCCTGCGCCAGCGGCGTGGAGGCCATCACTCGGTAATGCGCGGCAGGGGCATGTCCCTGGCCGAGGTGCGTCCCTATCAGCCCGGGGACGACGTGCGCCGCATCGACTGGCGGGTTACCGCCCGACGCCAGGAACCCCATACCCGGGTCTATGAGGAGGAACGGGAACGCCCGGTGCTGATACTGTGCGACCTGGGTCCGGGCCTGTTCTTCGCCAGTGAGGGCAGCTACAAGCAGGTGCGGGCGGCCGAGCTGTCAGCGCTGCTGGCGTGGGTCGCCCACGGCTCCGGCGACCAGGCCGGGGGGATTGTCTTTGGCAGTGATGCCACCGAAATCATCCGGCCATCCAGGCGGCGCCGTTCGGTCATGCAACTGCTCAATGCCCTGGCCGCTCACCAGCGGACACAACCGGCAACGGCGCCGGATGCCGGTAGTGAAGGTCTCAACGAAGCCCTGGCAGAGGCACGCCGTATTGCTCACACGGGCAGCCGCCTGTTTGTTATCAGCGACTTCCAGGGGGCCGACAGTGCTACCCGCTCACTGCTGGCCGGCCTGGCCATGCACAATCAGGTCACCGCCGTACTGCTGACCGATCCACTGGATGATCATCTTCCCGGCCACGGCGATTACGCTGTCGGCGGTGACGCCGGCACCCTCTGGTTCAACGGTGACGACCGGGCACTGCAACGGGCCTGGCGGGAAGGGGCCCAGGCCCGGCATACCGCCCTCGAGGACCTGTTCCGGCAAACCGGAAGCACCATGATGTCACTGGCAACCGGGGAAGACCCTGTCGCCCTGATGCACGGGCTGACCTCAGCGGGAGGGCGACTGCTGTGATGCCTGAAGAGGTTCTGGAACAGCTCAGGGATATCCAGCCACCACCGCCGGCGGGGTTCTGGCCCCTGGCACAGGGCTGGTGGGTATTGGCGGCCCTGGTAATGGTCACGGTGATTGTCGCGATCGTTGTGGGCTGGCGCCGCTACCGTCGCCACGCACCGAAACGGGCCGCGCTGGCCCGGCTCTACCGCTACAGCGTTCCGGACCACCCGGGGCCGGACTGGTACGCCGGCCTCAACCGTCTGCTCAAGGAAGCTGCCCTGGCCCGCCACCCTGCGGAACAGCCCGCCGGGCTCAGTGGCGACCAGTGGGTCCGCTTCCTGGCCCGTACCTCCGGTGATCCCGATCAACCGTGGCAGCAGCTGGTCAACGCCAGTTACCGTCCTCACAGCGAGCTGCCCCCGGCGCAAGCCCGGCAACTGGCGGAACACTGGATACGGAGGCAGTCATGGTGAACCTTGCCTGGCCGTGGCTGCTACTGCTGCTGCCCCTGCCCTGGCTGCTGAAACGGTTCTGGGTAAGCCCCCACGCCACCACGGAACCCGTGGCGGCCCCGGTCCTGCCCATCCAGTCACGGTTGCAGGGGTTGCCCGGGGTCAGCCAGCAGGGGGTAGCACGCCGCCGCTGGCTGACCATAGTGCTGGCACTGGCCTGGGCTCTGCTGGTGCTGGCACTGGCCCGCCCCCAACATGTGGGCGAAGCCACCCAGGAGCCGGTTACCGGTCGCGACCTGATGCTGGCAGTAGACATTTCCCCGAGCATGGAAGAACGGGACATGGTGCTGGGAGGCCGTCGGCTGAACCGGCTGGAAGCGCTGAAAGTGGTACTGGATGACTTTATCAGCCAACGGCAGGGTGACCGGCTCGGGCTGTTGCTGTTCGGCTCCGAGCCCTATATTCAGGCCCCGCTTACCTTTGACCATGAGACCCTCCGCACCCTGCTGTCGGAGGCCGGCCTGGGTATGGCCGGTCGCGCCACCGCCATCGGAGACGCCATCGGGCTGGCGGTCAAGCGTCTGCGAGAGCGGCCCCAGGAGCACCGGGTGCTGATACTGCTCACCGACGGTGCCAACACCGCCGGTAACCTGTCACCGGAGAAGGCCACCGAAATCGCCGCCGACAGCGATGTCCGCATCCATACCATTGGCATCGGCTCGGATTCTTCCGTCCGGCAGGGGCTGTTCGGCAGCCTCCGGGTCAACCCCTCCAGTAATCTCGACGAGGCACAGCTGCGAAGCATAGCCAACGAAACCGGCGGGCGTTATTTTCGTGCCCGCAGCATCGAGGAACTTCAGGGCATCTACCAGGAGATAGATGAGCTCGAGCCCCTGGAACTGGAAGGCAAGCTCTGGCGACCAGTGACCGAACTCTACGCCTGGCCGGCGGGGGCTGCCTTATTGCTGTGGCTGGGTGGCCTTGGAGTCGTCCGGGGTCGCACCCTGGCGGGCCTGACGATGAACCGTGGAGGGCGTCCATCATGAGCGATTTCCAGTTCCTGCGCCCCGCCTGGTTGCTTCTGCTGCTGGCGGCTCCCCTGCTCTACTATCTGCTCCGTTCGCTCGGCCAGGGCGACAGCCGCTGGCAACAGGTGATTCCGCCGGCACTGCTGAAGCCATTACTGCCCGCCGGCGGAGGACGCGGTCATTCGGCCCGCTGGCAGCGGCTGCTGGCACCGGTTCTGCTGATCGTTGCCGCCCTGGCCATGGCGGGCCCGTCCTTCCGCACCGCCCCATCGCCACTGCAACAACAGGACGACTCCCTGGTGGTGGTGCTGGACCTGTCACTTTCAATGCTGGCAAGAGACCTTGAGCCGGACCGTCTGACCCGCGCTATCCGCAAGATACGGGACCTCCTGGCGGCCAGGGAAGGAGCCTACACCGGGCTGGTGGTGTATGCCGGTGATGGCCATGTCGTCACGCCCCTGACCGATGACCGCCGCACCGTGGAAGGCCTGTTATCAGCGATCGACCCGGTTATCATGCCGGCGCCGGGTAATCGTGCCGACCTGGGCGTGGCCCGGGCAGTGGAACTGCTTGAGCAAGGCGCCCCGGGACGGGGTCGGATACTGCTGATCACCGATGGCCTCAACCCACGCTATGCCAGCAATATCCGCAACCGGCTGGCCGATACCACGTGGCAACTGGACGGCCTGCTGGTGGGCACCGAAAGTGGTGCCCCCATTCCGGTGCCGGAGCGGGGCTTCCTGCGGGATGGAGATCAGGTGATCATCACACGGGCCAGCATGGCCGAACTTGAATCCACGGCCCGGGCCATGGGGGGAGAAGCCTTGCCGATGACCACATCGAACGGGGATATCCGGCAGTTGCAGTTACGGGCGGAGGACCACGACCAGTGGCAGAGGTCGGAAGAAGAGCGCACGACCACCCGGCGGCAGGACGACGGCTACTGGCTGCTCTGGCTGGCGCTGCCCCTTGCCCTGGTGGGCTGGCGCCGTGGTTCCCTGACGCTGGTGGCGTTCAGCCTTGTCTGGATGCCCGCGGACCCTGCCCGGGCAGTGGAATGGAGTGATCTCTGGCAGACGCCGGAACAACGTGCGCCGCAGCTGATTGACGAGGACCCCGCCAGGGCTGCCAGCAAACTGACAGACCCGTTATGGCGGGGAACCGCGCTCTACCGTGACGGCCAGTACGAAAGCGCCGCCAATGCCTTTGCCAATAGCGATTCGCCGGCTGCCCACTACAATCGCGGCAATGCCCTGGCACGGGCGGGCATGCCCGAAGCAGCTCTGGACGCCTGGCAAACGGCCCTGGAAAAGAACCCCGACCACGAGGCCGCCCGCCAGAACCGGGACATTGTCCGGGACTTTCTGGAGCGCCAGAAGCAACAGCAAAAACAGCAACAACAGCAATCCGGTCGCTCCGATCAACAGAAAGGACAGGAGGGACGGCAGAATCAACCCTCCCCTGGCGAACAGCCAGGCCAGCAGGACAGCCCCGGCAACCAGCAGGGGGGCAGCGACCAGGGCGGCCAACCCGGCCAGAATGGCGAACAGCGCGAGTCCGGCCAGGGCACTCCGGATGAGCCAGCGGAGTCACAACAACAGGCCGGACAAGGCAACAATGACAACGCCGACCCTGGCCAGCAGTCCGGAGCCCAGGCCGGCCTGGCGGACGGAGAAGGCAGCGATGCCCTGTCCCAGTCCCAGCAACAATGGCTGCGGCGGATTCCGGACAACCCCGGGGGGCTGCTCCGGCGCAAGTTCATGCAACAGTCCCGCAGCCGGACCATTCAATCGGACGAGAACGACACACCATGGTAATGGCATTGAATCGACGGTGGCCAAACGCTTTGCTGGCCCTGCTGGCGTGGCTGCCCCTGATCGGGGTGGCCCAGCAACCCCAGCAGGAAGAGGTGGCTTTCATCGAACTGTCCGCCAGCGAGGACGAAGTCTACGTGCAGCAGCAGTTGCATCTGACGGTCAAGCTCTACTACACCAACCAGGTCATCCAGGGACAACTGAACGACCCGGAGCACCCGGATGCGGTCATCGAAAAACTCGGTGAACAGAAACAGTACCGGGAACTGGTGGCAGGCGAACGCTACCGGGTGGTTGAACGTGACTATGTGATCTTTCCCCAGAAACCCGGACGGCTGCAGCTACCACCGCTGGACTTCCAGGGCACGGCCCGCGATCCACGGGGCCACCATTACCGGATCGCGGATTCAGCGGTGCTGTTTCCGGTGACCGTGAAGGATATTCCGGCCAGCTTCAGCGGCCGTACCTGGCTACCCGCAACCGACGTCTCCCTGGGCGCCAGTGGGCTCGACCGCACCGGCCCGGTGCAACCCGGTGACAACCTGACCCGCACCCTGACACTCACCGCCCGTGGGCTGCCGGCCACTACCCTGCCGGCGCTGCACATAAACTATCCCGATGCCATCAAGAGCTACCCGGAACCGGAGCAGCGGCAGTCTTCGGCGGGGGCCGACGGCGTGGTTGGCGAGCTTCAGCAGACCATGGCTCTGGTACCGGTGTCAGACCAGGGTGGCGACATCACCCTGCCGGAAGTGCGCATTCCCTGGTGGGATGTGGTCGAGGACCGGGAAAAGGTGGCCGTGTTGCCCGCCCGTACCATCCAGCTGGCATCCGCGCCCGTTGCTGCAGAGACGCCCAGGCCCACTGCGGAATCGTTCGATGATGGCAAGGGAAACGAAGGGACTGAACAGGAAGCCTCTCCGGCCGCCCCGACCCAATGGGTGTGGCCCATTCTGGTGGCATTGCTGGCCATCGGCTGGGCGACCACAGTGGCAGCCTGGTGGCTGCAGAGTCGACGCCCTCCTCCGGCAATAGCCAAACGCGAAGGATCAGGTAACGAAACGCAACGGTTCCGGACACTTTGTGACCAGGCCAAAGCACTGGACCCCGCCTTCTTCAATGGCTTCCCGGCGTGGGCGGGGGAACTGACCGCACAACGCTGCCGGACCACCGATGAAGCCCTGGACATCCTGTCCGACAAGCATCTGACCCGTGTGGTCGACGTCTGGCGGGAGTCACTGTTCCGGTCTGCGGGGGGAGCGGCACCCGATGGCAATGAGCTCGCCAGCGCCCTGAAGGACGCCCGCAGGAAATGGCATGACCGTGTATCAAAAGGCCAGAGAGACGGGCGCGCGCTACCGGACTTGTACCCCGAAGGACTGAACCCCTGATAACGCGCTCGGGGTACGGGGAACCAGGTCGGTATAACGTACCAGCCAGAATTAACGCAGCTGTTCGTCGATGGTCAGAACCACCGGCTCGCTGTCGCCACTGACCACGGGCACCGGCTCTTCACGAATACCCTGGTAATCTCCGGGTTGGGGTCTGGCCCCACCGGAGGGGCTGATTCGGGCTGCCAACACCACCTCATCGGCGCCGGAAATCCGGAACTGCGGTGCCATGGCCATACTGTCGTCCAGCCTCAGATCTACCGGCAGATCTCCAGCTGTCAGCCTGGCGACCGCCAGGGGGGCGGTCTGCGAATTGGGTGTGCGGGCATAGACAAACAGGGTCGTATCTGGTGACACTTCACCAGCAAACGAGTCGTCAAGTTCCACCCGTACATTCACCCCCCGGTCAGAAACGTTTTCGCCGGCGGCGGACGTCCGGGGCTCGGCGGTTTCCGGTACCTCCCGGCCCAGGCGTTGGTAAGCCTGCGCCACACCTTCACGGATGGAGGCAATCTGCGGATGGTCCGGCGCCACCTCGATAATCTTTTCCCAGTGGCGGATCGCTTCCTCAAAATTTTCCCGCTCAAACGCATGGATACCCAGCAGCCCCAGGGTGTTCACTTCGTTCGGGTTGAGTTCCCGGGCACGATCCATGGCGTTGGTGACCTCGTCGGTCAGCGCCCCCTGGCTGTCAAAGAACCACGCCTGGGCGGACAGGCCCCAGGCCACCGCCCTGGCATTGTCCTGGTCCACCACGCCCGCCAGCTGCTCGAATGCCCTCGCGGCTTCCGGGTACCGCTCCATACGCATGAAACTGCGACCCAGCATCGCCCATCCGTCCGGATTGTCCGGTTGGGCCTCCAGACGTTCGCGGAGCTGTGAGGTCAGTTGCTCCATCTGGGCCAGACGATCACCGCCTTCACTCTGCTCGATATTCTGCATGGCCTGGTACTGCTCCACCTTCGCCAGTGCACCCCACTCCTGATAAAGCAGCACCACGCCCGCTGGCAATAACACCGCCGCCAGCGCCACCACGGCCCAGGTACTGCGACGACGATGATCCATGCGCAGGTCTTCCGCCCTGACTTCTTTCGGCGCCTGCTCCTCGCCCACGTCATCCAGCATGGCCCCGGCCAGCTCGTCCCGGAGCATGCGGAAGTTCTCCTCGTCGATAGTCCCCTGTTGGAACTCTTCTTCCAGTTCGGTGAGCCGGGTGCGGTATGCCAGCAGGTTCTGGTTGCGGATATCGTCGTTGATGCGACGCTCTGGGCGACCAAACACCAGCGGGTAGAGGATGAAAAGAAGCGCCAGTCCGACAAGGACCGCCGTGATAATCCAGAAAGTATTGGTCATAAAGCTCGTTCAGTTGAATTCGAAATGGGGTATACCGCCCTCAGGAAGACTGCTGCCGAAGCAGCTCTTCCGCCTTGCGGCGCTGTTCCTCGGTCAGTTCCGGTGTGCCGTCGTCTTCACGGCCAGAGCGACGCACGATGGTCACTACCACAACCAGGCCCACCGCAATCACAATCAACGGCAACAGCCAGAGCAGCGCCGTACGGGCATCAAAGGCCGGCTTGTAGTGCACGAATTCACCGAAACGTTCGATCATGGCGTCAACAACGGTCTGCTCGTCGGCGCCTTCCTTAACCATGCGGTAAACCTCATTGCGCATGTCCTCGGCAATGGGGGCATCGGAATCGGCGATGTTCTGGTTCTGGCACTTGGGGCATCGAAGCTCGTTCAGCAGCTCCCGGAACTGCTCGCGCTGGTCGGACGTTTCCAGCGGGTACATATCCCTGCCATCGCCACTATCAGATTGTGCCAGCGTGTGGGGCGCCGTCAGCGCGAGCATCAGGGTGATCAACAGCAACCTCATGGTCATTCCTCCTGATACTTAAGGACGATGGGCTCCAGGTCTTCTTCCCAGACCTTGGGGTTCACCACACCAACATGGCGGTAACGTACGATCCCCTGCTTGTCGACAACGTAGGTCTCGGGCGCGCCGTAAACACCAAGGTCGAAACCCAGGGTGCCCTGGGGGTCAAACAGGGTTAGTTGATAGGGATCGCCAAGGTCCTGCAGCCAGCGCAGGGCGGCGTTACGATTGTCCTTGTAGTTGAGGCCAATGACGGCAACGCCCTTCTCCTCAGCCAGCCACATCAGGTCCTCGTGTTCGTCCCGGCAGGCCGGGCACCAGGTGCCCCAGACGTTGAGCAGTGACACCTGGCCGCGAAACACTTCCGGCGTCAGGGCACGGTCGGGATTCTTCAGGTCTCTCAACTCGAAGGCGGGCACCGGTTTGCCGATCAGGGCCGAGTCCAGCTCCTGCGGATTCTTCCCCAGCCCTGCATACAGGAAAATGCCAAAGGCGACCGCAACCAGTACCGGCAGAAACATCAGCGCCCGCTTCATGCGCCGGCCTCCGCCGGACGGCCATCGGATACCGGAGCGGTGGACGCCTTTTTACGTTCGGTGGCTGTGTCGCGGATCCGGTAACGGCGGTCGGAAACCGCCAGGAAGCCACCAAACGCCATCAGCATGGCGCCCAGCCAGGTCCAGCGCACCAGGGGCTTGTACTGCAGCCGCACTGCCCAGGCATTGGTGTCCACCGGTTCAGCCACCGCCACGAAGATGTCCCGCAGGAAGCCACCATCGATACCGGCCTCGGTCATCATATTCCGCTGGACCTTGTAACGACGACGTTCCGGATACAGCGTGGCCACCGGCTCACCATCGCGGCTGATATCAAAGCGTGAGACCAGGGCCGTAAAGTTGGGCCCTTCCCGCTCGCCCACCGAGGCAAACATGAATTGGTAATCACCCACCTGGGCCACGTCACCCGGCCCCATGCGGACATTGCGTTCAATACCGAAGTTGTTGACCACGGTGGCACCGGCGATCACCATCGCCAGCCCCAGGTGGCCGAACACCATAC
This sequence comes from Marinobacter lacisalsi, assembly GCF_042651045.1. NCBI lineage: Bacteria > Pseudomonadati > Pseudomonadota > Gammaproteobacteria > Pseudomonadales > Marinobacteraceae > Marinobacter > Marinobacter lacisalsi. Next base: position 30,910 of record NZ_JBHSDI010000010.1, on the reverse strand, counting down.
CGTAGAAGCTGCGGGACTGGCGGCGCAGGCCGTGCAGCCGGCCATGACGGGAGGACGACTTGTTCCAGACGTCCTGCAGGGTTGCCAGGGTACACCAGGACGCCGAGAGCACTCCGAAGAAGGCCCACAGCTGGAGGTCGTCCCAGAAGCCGACGATTCCCGGGGAATCAAAGGTCCCCATGGACAGCACCACCGTCACGGCAATCAGCACACTGCCAATGGAAGGCAATACCAGCTTGCGGGCCAGATAACCCTCATCGGTCTTCTTCCAGCGGGAGACAATACCCGCACCCAGAAGGATACCAACCGCCACCGCAATGGGGCTGAAGGTCAGGTTGAAGAAAGGCTCACCGATGGAGATGTCGCCCAGTTCGAAGTAGTCCGCAATAAGCGGAAAGATGGTACCAACCAGCACCAGTAACATGGCGGCCATCAGCAGCACATTGTTCAGCAGCAGGAACACTTCCCGGGACAGCGGGCCGAACTTCGCGCGGGTGTGCACCACTGGTGCGCGGAAAGCGTACAGGGTCAGGCTGGCAACCACGGACACCGCCAGCAGCCCCAGCAGGAACGCACCACGGGTCGGGTCGGAGGCGAAAGAGTGCACCGAGGTGATCACCCCGGACCGGACCAGGAAGGCGCCCAGCAGACTCAGGGCAAAGGTGAGGATGGCCAGCAGCACCGTCCAGCTCTTGAATGCACCACGCTTCTCGGTGACCGCCAGCGAATGCATCAGGGCGGTACCGGAAATCCAGGGCAGCAGGGACGCGTTTTCCACCGGGTCCCAGAACCACCAGCCACCCCAGCCAAGCTCGTAGTAGGCCCACCAGCTACCCAGGGCAATACCGATCGTCAGGAAGCCCCAGGCCACACTGGTCCAGGGCCTTGACCAACGGGCCCAGGCGGCATCCAGACGGCCATTGATCAGGGCCGCAACGGCAAAGGCAAAGGCCACCGAGAAACCCACGTACCCCATATACAGCATGGGCGGATGAATAATCAGGCCGAAGTCCTGCAGCAGCGGATTAAGGTCAGCGCCGTCTGCCGGGACATTTGGCAGAATCCGGTCAAACGGATTGGACGTCATCAGGATAAACAGCAGGAAGCCAATGGCCACCATGCCCATGACCGACAGCACCTGGGAAACCATCACCGAGGGCAGCCGGCGGCTGAAGGTGGCGACCGCCAGAGTCCAGCCACTGAGCATCAGGATCCACAGCAGCAGCGACCCCTCATGGCCGCCCCACACCGCGCTGAATTTGTAGTACCAGGGCATCAGGCTGTTGCTGTTGTTGGCCACGTAGGCCACCGAAAAATCATCGTGCAGGAATGCCCGGGTGAGGATGCCAAAGGCAATCGCAATGAACACGAACTGCCCTGCCGCCAATGGCCTGGCAAAGGCCTGAAGGCTGTCGCGGGCGGTCAGTGAGCCATACAGCGGGACCACTGACAGCAACACCGAGAGCAGCAAAGCAATGATCAGGGTGACTTGTCCAATTTCCGGAAACATGTCGTTCTCTCTGTCAGGAGTTTCTTGAGTGTTGCCTACGGATCAGTACTCGGGCATCGCCCGGCCCTCTTCAGCGGCCCGGGCCTTCGACCTCTCCAGGGCCCTGCTGACCTCCGGCGGAATGTACTGTTCGTCGTGCTTCGCCAGCACCTGTTCCGCCACGAAGATACGATCCTCGTTCAGTTGGCCGGTGGCCACCACGCCCTGCCCTTCCGCGAACAGATCCGGCAGGATACCTTCGTACCGGACCGTGACAGCAGAGCTGAAGTCGGTCACCCGGAACTCCACCTTCAGGCTGTCGGGGTCCCGCACCACGGAGCCGTCTTCCACCATACCACCGGCGCGGATCCGCACATCGATGGGGGCTTCGCCCTCGGCAATCTGGGTCGGGTCGTAGAACAGGTTGATGTTCTGGCGGAAGGCATAAGTGGTCAACCCGACGGCAACCGACAAGCCGGCCAGGAGAAACAGGATAATGGTGAGCTTACGTTTACGTGCAGGATTCATGGCTTACTGGCTGACTCATTGTGGGAAGATTGGATTCGCTGGAAACTGGCCCCGCCTGATGTCCGGCCCCAGGCAAGGTTCTCGCTTTCCCGGGTGGCATTGAGCTGGTGCTGGAAGCGCTGGGCCCGCACCACCTGACGGCGCTCCAGAACGGAGTACCAGGCCAGCAACCCCAGTAACAGAAAGAACCCACCGTAGCATGTCCAGACATAGGGGCCATGGCCCTCCATATGGATAAATGCGCTTAAAGAGTCGAAGGCCATGGTTCAGGCTCCTCCGGATGTCAATCGGGACTGGCCGCCAGCCTGCACCAGCTCTCGTACCCAGCGGGTACGACGCTCACGGCGAAGAATCTCGGTCTGCATGCGGTAACAGGCGATCCAGCCGAACAGCAGATAGGTTCCCAGCACCACCAGCAGCAGTGGCACCCACATTTCGGGGGGCATGGTGGGCTTGGCGGTTATCTTGAAGGTGGCGGGCTGGTGCAGCGTGTTCCACCACTCCACGGAATACTTGATGATGGGAATGTTCACCACCCCGACAATGGCCAGTACCGCCACCGAACGGGCTGCGGTCTTCTCATCGGAATAGGCAAAACCCAGCCCGATAATACCCATGTACAGGAATAACAGGATCAGCATGGACGTCAGCCGCGCATCCCAGACCCAGTAGGCCCCCCAGGTCGGCTTGCCCCAGACCGCCCCGGTAAACAGTGCCAGCAGGGTCAGCACAACCCCTACCGGCGCCACCGAGCGGACAAACACATCCGCCAGTTTCATTTTCCAGACCAGGGTAATCACGCCGGCAACCGCAACCATCATATAGATCGACTGGGCCAGGAAAGCGGTGGGTACGTGGATGAAGATGATGCGGTAGCTATTGCCCTGCAGATAATCCTGGGGGGCAAACGCCAGCCCCCAGGCGATACCGCCCAGCGTCAGCAACAGGCCTGCGGTCAGCAACCACGGCATGAAGCGCCCGGCAATGCCGTAGAACCACTTCGGTGACCCCAGTTTGTGAAAGAATTGCCACATCGGGTAAGTTCCCCTGATTCAAAACGGTGGCGTCGCCTACGACGCCGATAAACTGATCTTCAGGGCCGCCGCCGCGGCCAGTGGCGCCAGCACCAGGGCCAGTACCAACATGGCGGCCATCAACGCCAGATGCCCGGAGACGTCGGCTCCACTGCTGGCAGCCATCACGGTTCCGGTGCCAAATATGAGCACCGGAATATACAAAGGGATCACCAGCAGGGACAAGAGCACCCCACCGGCCCGCAGACCCACGGTCAATGCCGCGCCGACCGACCCGATCAGACTCAGCACCGGTGTGCCAATCAGCAGCGTTAGACACAAAACGGCGACAGAGTTCCCTTCCAGGTACAACATCAACCCCAGCAACGGCGTCAGTATCACCAACGGCAGACCGGTTACCAGCCAGTGGGCAAGGGTTTTCGCCAGCACCAGCAGGAACAGGGGTTGCGGCTGCAACGCCGTCTGCTCCAGGGTTCCGTCCTCGAAGTCGAACCGGAACAGGTGGTCCAGAGAAAGCATCGTGGCCAGCAGCGCGCCGACCCAGAGAATACCGGCGCCAGCCTCCCGGAGGAACGACGATTCGGGGCTCACCCCCAACGGAAATAGCGCGACCACCATGACAAAGAACAGCAACGGGTTCATCAGATCCTGTTTCTGGCGGACGCTGAGACGCAGGTCACGGCGCATGACCGCCACCATGGCGCGCCACACCCCCGGGGAGGTGGTAACAGGATCCAGCACCGGCACGGTCAGGGGCTGCCTGCTACCCATGGGCCACCTCCCCCGCCGGGTTATGGCTGCTCTCCGCCATCCCGTGACCCAGCCGGATACGCTGCATATTATCCAGCGCCGGCTGATGATGCGTGGTCATCACCACGGCGCCGCCGTCGCGGACCCGACCCGCCAGCAACTGCTCCACCGCCGCTACGGCGTCCACATCCAGGGCCGTAAACGCCTCATCCAGCAACCACAGCGGCTCGTCGGCAAACAGCAATCGCGCCAGCGCCACCCGCCGCTTCTGGCCGGCCGACAGGTGTTCGCAGGGCTGATTCTCCCACGGGCCCAGCCCCACCTGGGCCAGCGCCCGGGACAATACGTCGCGGCTGACCGACTGCCGGCCTGCCACCAGTGCCTGCAGATTTTCCATGGGCGTCAGCACACCCTTGATGCCCGGACGATGGCCAAGATAGAGGATGTTGCGATGCACCGAGTCCCACTGTTTGTGCCGGGGCTGCCCACACCAATAGATCTGGCCGCTCCAGTTGTCGTTGAGACCGGCCAGAATGCGCAACAGAGTGGTCTTGCCCGAGCCATTGGGACCCTCGACACGGGTCAGCGTACCCGGCACTATGGAGAAGCTCAGGTCACGAAACAGCACCCGGTCGTCCCGTTCACATTCCAGGCTCTGTACCTTGAGCAAGTGATCGGCCTGTTGTAGCGGCTCAGTCATCGGGGTCCCGGGTTGCCAGGGGGGCGGGCACGGCCGCCCCGAAAAGTACGTTAAACCGGTACAACCGGCAGGCTTCAGGTGAAGCCCCGAAGCGGACGCTATTATAACGAAACAGGCCATTGATTACTCTTGCCTGACATCAAAACGACGAGTCCTGTTGCACAAAACCCATGAAATTACCCGACGGTAACTCGATCAGCCCACAACCACCCAACCGGCCCGCAATCAGCGTTGACACAGGCCGCCCGGATCCGTTGCGGCAATTACAGAGCCTGCAGCTGGAAAACCGGCAGGCCGTGGTGGCCCGGGTCGCCGAGTTACTGTCGGAACGGGGGCTGCAGCAGGCCGTGCTCGAGGTCCGTGGCCAGAAGCTCACCGTCAGCCTGCCCGCGGATGGCCCTGAACTCAAGGCCGGTGACCTGTTACGCATCATGCGCGAGGGCCAGTCCTTGACCCTGCTGGACAAGCTACCGCCAACCGCGGAAACCCGTCTGGGGCAGGCCCTGATCCGTCACCTGCCCTGGCAGCAGCATCTGGACAGCGGTCTTAGCCAGTTGCTGAACGCCCTGTCTGCCGGATTCAGGGCGCCACCGGGACCGACCAGCCAGCCCGGGGCGACCCAGCCGCTGCCCACCACGGTGAGGGAGGCGTTACATAGCATTGCCCGCTTGCTGCCCCAGGCCTCACCCGAAACCGGCGGGCTCACCTTCCGGCCGCTTCAGACACCGGCGTCGGCCCAGGGGTCATCGTCACCACTGGCGGGGTTGGCCTCCGCCGCCAAACCCGGGCTTGATGTCGATGGCGTCCGCCAATGGCTGGCCAACAGTGGCGTGCTGACCGAAGCACGCCTGGCCCGGGGCACCCTGGAGGCTGCCCCCACGGACCTGAAGCTTGCCCTTGGCCGGCTGGCCCTGACGCTGCTACAGCACCAGAACCTGGGGGCCGACCAGTTCACCCGTTTCACACCACTGCCCAGCAACGAACTGGTTACGGCTCCACTGCAGTTTCCGGCGCCCACCACCATGCCCCTGGGCAACCCCGAAGGTGGCCGGGAGCCGGCATCTCCCGGCCAGATGCTGCGCCTGCTGGCAGGGATGCTGAACCGTATTACCGTCAACCAGCTACACAGCCAGCTACTGACCACCCGCAGCGGCCCCGAAGGCGCCCCTCAGGTCAATACACTGGTAACCGACCTGCCCTGGATGGCACCCGGCGGAGAGGTGAAAACCGCCCAGTTACGCATCGACTACGACAAACGGGAACGGGAGGAAAAACCACCCGGGGCACGACGAGCCGGCGTGGCCGAGTGGCGCCTGAACCTGGCCATGGATCTGGACGAGGCGGGCAAGGTCTACTTTGATGTGGCCCTGCGGCAGAAGGCCCTGTCCGCCAGGGTCTGGGCAGAGCGGCAGGATACGGCCCGGCAGGTCAATCAGGCGTTGGGGGATTTACGGTCCCGGCTGACCGATCTGGGGCTGGAAGTGTCGGAACTGGAGTGTCGCCGGGGCCAGCCGCCCACCGCAGCCACCCGCCTGGAACATCGGCTGCTGGATACCCGGGCATGAACAGGAGTAACCGCTATGGCTGAACCAAAGTCAGGCGGTGGCCGGGAGACGGCCGTCGCCCTGAAATATGACGGCAAGAGAGCGCCCACGGTGGCCGCCAGCGGGCTGGACGAAGTGGCAGAAGAGATTATTCGTATCGCCCGGGAACACGAGGTGCCCCTTTACGAGAATGCCGAACTGGCCGGCATCCTCGCGCGACTGGACCTTGATGAGGAGATTCCGGAAACCCTCTACCGGGTCATCGCGGAGATTCTGGCCTTTGCTTTCCACCTGCAGGGCAGGACACCACAGGACGCCGGCGGAAACGAGACCCCGGACGCCTGAGAGGAGGCACCACACCCACTCAGGCAGCCCGCTGCTGGCGGCGACGCAACGCCGACACCAGTTCCGCCTCGGGGCGGGATATGCCGCAGGTATTCATCAGGTCATCAATGTCTGCGCCCAGGCCCACCAGGCGGGACGCTTCATCGTAGGACACCCGCAGCGGATCATTCTGACGCATTTCATCGAACAGGGAACGCAGCTCATGGAGCTGGCGTTCACAGGTGATGACCCGGTTACCAACACCGGCGCTGCCGCTGGCGGTGGCATTCAGTTCCCGCACCAGGTTCTCGCTGTTCTCACGCAATTGGCGGTGCACCCTGGCGATACGGCGGCTGTTAATCACCCCCTGGCAGGCCAGCAGGACAAAGGCAATAACAGTCAGGGCCCAGGGGGCCAGTTGGGTCCAGTCGGTGGTCATCATCACTCGGTCCTCGGTTAGTGGTGATCACGACCGGCCGGCAACTGGCCCACCCTTACCCCGCTCTCCGGGAAGCCCCTGAGTTCAGGTCAGAGGGCAGCCAACTCCGCCCACTCGTGATCATTCAGCATCTTGTCGAATTCAACAAGAATGATCAGTTCGCCATTCTTGTTGCATACACCCTGGATGAACTTGGCGCTTTCCTCGTTCCCCACATTGGGTGCGGTTTCGATCTCACTGGCCTTCAGGTACACCACCTCTGCCACGGAATCCACCAGGATACCCATCACCTGGCTGTCGGACTCCATCACCACGATACGGGTGGCGTCGGTAACTTCCGCGTCCGCCAGACCAAACCGGCGGCGGGTGTCGATCACCGTGACCACATTGCCCCGCAGGTTAATGATGCCCAGGACATAGTCCGGTGCACCGGGAACCGGGGCAATCTCGGTGTAACGCAGCACTTCCTGGATCTGCATCACATCGATACCGTAGGTCTCCTCGTCAAGACGGAAAGTGACGTACTGAAGGACCTTGTCGTTCTGGGCCTGACCCTGTTGTCCGCTATCGGATGCCATATTGCCTTGTCTCCTCGCAGGCTATCCGCTAACGGGACAGCCTGATGTCAAAAAACCATCGTCAGTGCCCCATACTATAATCAGGGGCACAAACCGTGCCAGAGTGGCTCGGTTTCATTTGGTAACCGCTCTATTGAGTATCGGCTGAGTCACGCAAGAACTTGAGGGGAAAATCAGGCCGACAGCCGATTATTCCAGCTCCAGATGGTGTTCCCGCTCCGCGCGTGCCAGCAAGGCGGCCATGGCGCCCACATCGATCAGCGCACACATGTGCTTGACCACGGTGCCGGCCAGCCAGGGGCGCTTGCTGCGGGAGGTTCGCCAGCGCACCTGGTCCGGGTTCAGGGTGAAGGACTCGGCCACTTCGTCGCAGGCCAGGGCCCAGTCACTGTCATCCAGCCGGATCACAAAGCGATAGCCTTCCCGGGCGCCGTCCGGCACCCGTCCCGACATGATCCACTCGGCGGAATCAACCACCTTGAGCTTCTGGTTGCGGTCCAGCAGCATGCCCATGTACCAGGGCGGACGCCCGGGAATGGGTTTGATTTTGCCATCGATACGATGGATCGCACCCAGCAGCACCAGCGGTACCGCCAGCTGCAGACCCGCCACCTTGAAAATCAGGCACTCGAACGGCCGGTCAGCCCATGCGGGGTTGCCCTCGGGTTCTGCGGGGGCCGGCGGCTCCACGTCGGGGATTGCGGTGGTTTCAGCCCTGGCCTGATCCACGGCCACCGGGACCGGCTCGACGGTCTGCTCCGGCTCGGCAACGTCCGCTGCCCGGGGCATTTCCGGCTCCTCGCTGGGCAGGTCTGGCGCCAGCGCCTCATCCGCCAGAGCCCTGACATCGGGCTCCGCAGGCGCCGCCAGGTCCGGGGCATCCTGCTCCTCGTCAGTGTCGATGGAAGTCGATGTGGCGGTATGAAGCAAATCATCCAGGTAGCTGACAAGGGCAGCAGACGGATCCGCCAGGCTGGTTTTGGATTTCCGGTCAGATACCATGGCGCCTCCGCGACCGGTTTCCGGCACCTGTCAGAAATCCGACGCCGGGGACTGTGGTCATCAGTTGTCCGCCCATGACACGGTCCCTTCCGTCAGGTCCTGCAACAGGCGCCGGTAGGCCCGCACACCCTGGGTGTCCGGATCCAGTTGTGACGGCACCCTGCCCATCTGGCTGGCGTCCCGGAAACGGGTATCCACCGGTATCATGAAGCGCCAGAGGTCGTTGGGGTACATCTTGCGCAGCTGGTTGAGGCTGCCCACGGAGGCCTGGGTACGCTTGTCGTACAATGTCGGCACGATGGTGTAGGCCAGCTGATTCTTCTGGGACCGCACGATCATCTCCAGCGTATGCAGCATGCGCTCAAGCCCCTTGAGCGCCAGGAACTCCGTCTGCACGGGCACGATCAGGTGCTGGGCGGCCGCCAGCGCATTGACCATCAACACACCCAGGGATGGCGTGTTATCCAGCAGTACGTAGTCGAAATCATCCCAGAGCTGGGCCAGGGCCCGGGAGATGATCAGCCCCATGCCCTCGACACCCACCATCTTGCGTTCCAGTGTCGCCAGGGCAGTGCTGGCCGGCAACAGTGAAAGCCCCTCGCAGCCGGTGTCCGTCACCAGCTGCGCGGGCAGGCCCTCGGGCACCTTGCCCTGATGCTGGAACAGGTCGAACACACTGTGGGCAAGGCGGTCAGGGTCCAGACCAAACCAGCTGGTCAGCGACCCATGGGGGTCCAGATCCACCAGCAATACCCGGTGACCCTGTTCCGCCAGCAGGCCGCCAAGGGTGACTACGGTGGTGGTCTTGCCCACCCCGCCTTTCTGATTCGCTACTGCCCAGATCCGCACTGATGACTCTCCCGGTATGGCACACTGACCCGCGATTTTCGCACTGGTTTAACGGCATCCCTGACTGGAACTTGAGGCACCGGCAACCCTCCGTAACGGCAGCAAATTGCCGCTGCGTTACTGTTGTCCGGCGATACAGACGAGCTATTCAGATTTCGTGCCAGCCCACGGTCAGCGGGAACGCACCGCGCCCCGGATAGCGGCATCCCGGGAGATCAGCAGCACCACACGGCGATTTCGGCGGCGCCCCTCCTCGGTGTCGTTACGGGCCACCGGCTGGTAGGCGCCGTACCCTATTGCCGCCATCCGCGAGGGGGCGACCCCTTCCGTGGCCAGCATGCGAACCACCGCCGACGCCCGGGCCGCCGACAGTTCCCAGTTGGATGGAAAGCGCCCGGTGCGAATGGGCCGGTTGTCGGTGAAACCCTCAACCCGAATGGCGTTGTCGGTACCGCTGATGATATCGGCGATACGATCCATGATCGGAAAAGCATCATAGTGAGGCTCCGCCTGGCCGCTGCCAAACAGGAGGCTGTCACGCATGCTCAGCTCGATCCACTGGTCGCTCACCTGCAGGTTGACCACGTCCTGGTTGATCAGGCTGTCGAACTCAAGGGCAAACTGGTTGGCCATACTGCGCAAGGCTTCGCTGCGCTGGCCCTGTTCCCTGACGGTAGTGGACGGCTCCGGGGCGGGTTGCGGGGCAACCGGCGGAGGAATGACGGCATCATCGTCCACCGGGGATGGCAAACCGGACTCGCTTCCCACCGGAATGGGCTGGATTGCCCGCTGGGGCGCGTTGAACACACCCGTCAGGGTCTCGGACAGTACCTTGTACTTGCCCTCGTTCACCGACGATACCGAATACATCACCACGAAAAAGCCGAACAGCAGGGTGATGAAATCCGCGTAGGAAATCAGCCAGCGTTCCTGATTGTGGGCCACCTCAGCCCTTCTTGATCGACGCCTCATGATCACCTCCCCCGATCGGATTGCCGCCTGCTCAGGTCTGCACGAAGCCCCGCAGACGCATCTCGATGGAGCGTGGATTCTCTCCGTCCGCAATGGCGATGATGCCATCAATCATCATGTCCTCGTAGCGACTACGCCGACGGACAATTTCCCGCATCTTGTTGGCAACGGGGAAGAACAGCAGGTTTGCCAGCGCCACGCCGTAAATGGTCGCCACGAACGCGGTGGCAATGCCGGCACCCAGCGTGGACGGATCGGTCAGGTTGGTCATGACCTGGATCAGCCCCATCACCGCCCCGATAATGCCGATGGTGGGTGAATAGCCCCCCATGGCCTCAAATACCTGTGCGGCATCCAGGTCCCGTTGCTCGCGGGATTCCAGTTCCACCTCCATCACACTGCGGATGGTTTCCGGCTCGGCACCGTCCACCAGCAACTGCAACCCCTTACGGGCAAAGGCTTCGGACTCTTTCTCGGCAATCGCCTCCAGGCCGAGCAGGCCCTGCTTGCGGGCCCTGACGCTCCAGTCCATGACCTTGCCAATACCTTCGTCGAGTCCGATATACGGCGGGAACAGCACCCAGCGGGACTGGCTGAAGGCCCGGCGGAGCAGCCCTCCGGAAGTCTGCAGCATAGTGGCGGCAAGGGTCCCCCCCACCACAATCAAACCCGCCGGGAGATTGAACAGGGACGCCAGGCTGCCACCCTCCAGCAGGTTGCCGCCCAGCAAAGCGGCGAAGGCCAGGATAATGCCCAGCAGGCTGAGGATATCCATCAGCTCACCCCTTCAACCAGGCGCGGGCCGACCTCATCCAGGGGGAGCACTTCGTCGCTCAGGCCGGCGCTGGCAACGGCCATGGGCATACCATAGATCACCGAGGTTTTCTCATCCTGGGACCAGATAACCGAACCTGACTGTTTCATCAGCCGGCAGCCTTCCTTGCCGTCGGCGCCCATGCCGGTCAGGATGATACCCAGGGTTTTGCCCGGAAAACTGCGGGCCAGTGAACCGAAGGTGACGTCCACACTGGGCCTGTAGTTGAGCCTCTCATCACCGGGCAGGATGCGTATACGCCCCTGCCCCCCGCGGTTCTCCACCATCATCTGTTTGCCGCCAGGGGCCAGCAACGCCAGGCCTGGGCGCAGCAGGTCACCGTCCTCAGCCTGGCGTACCTGAATACGACACAGCTTGTTGAGGCGCTCGGCGAAGGCCGGGGTGAAGCTGCCCGGCATGTGCTGCACCAGTACCAGCGGCGCGGGAAAATTGGCAGGCAGGTCCACCAGGACTTTTTGCAGGGCAATGGGTCCGCCGGTGGAGGTGCCAATGCCCACCACATCGTAATGGCGTGCGGATGTGCGGCGTCGCGAAGGCCTTGCCGGGGCTTCCGGTTGGGGCCGCAAGGGGCGGCTTTCCGGCTGTCGGGATCGCGCTTCCCGGGCAGGTGGGTGCCGTTCTGGCGGGGTTGGCGACGGGCGCGGATCCGCAACCGGGGCTGCGCCGCCACGACCAGCCCCGGGCCGGCTACGGGCAACATCCAGGATCCGCTCACGGAGGATACGCTGCAATTCCGACCCGTCACGGGCAATGTCCTCGAAGTTCTTGGGCAGGAAGTCGACGGCACCGGCCTCCAGCGCGTCCAGGGTGACCCGGGCGCCTTCGTAGGTCAGCGAGGAGAACATGAGCACCGGGGCCGGGCAGCGCTTCATGATTTCCTTGACCGCCGCAATGCCATTCATCACCGGCATTTCGTAGTCCATGGTGATCACGTCCGGCCGCAGCTTTTCCGCCAGCTCCACCCCCTCCTTGCCATTACTGGCGGCGCCCACAACACGGATATTGCCGGACGCATTGAGGATTTCCGTCAGTCGCTTGCGGAAAAAACCGGAATCATCAACGACCAGGACAGAAACCGTCATTCACTCCCCCTATTGGTGTTCCGCACCATCAGCCGTAATGGTGCAGCAGACTGGGCACATCAATGATCAGTGCGATGCGCCCGTCGCCAGTAATAGTGGCACCCGCCATACCCGGGGTGCCCTGCAGGGCCCGGCCGAGGGGCTTGATGACCACCTCTTCCTGGCCAACCAGTTGATCCACCACAAAACCGACCTGTTTGGTGCCCATGGCCACGATGACCACATGGGCATTGTCGGGCTCTGCGGTACCGGTATCCGATGGCACCAGCCAGCGCTTGATATGGAACAGTGGGAACACCTTGTCCCGCACCACGATGCACTCGCGACCGTCGACAATGTTCTTCTTGCTCAGATCCAGGTGGAAGATCTCCACCACGTTCACCAGCGGCAGCGCGAACGACTGATGGCCCAGCTGGATCATCAGGGTCGGCATGATCGCCAGTGTCAGCGGCACCTTGATACGGATGGAGGTACCCTGGCCCAGCTTGGACCGGACTTCGATCTGGCCATTGAGCTGGCCGATCTTGGTCTTGACCACATCCATGCCGACGCCGCGGCCGGACACGTCGGAAATCTGGTCCTTGGTGGAGAAGCCGGCGGCAAAGATCAGGTTGTAGCATTCGGTTTCGGTGAGCCGATCGGCAGCATCCTGATCATAGATGCCCTTGTCGACGGCTTTCTGACGCAGCTTGTTCGGATCCATACCGCCACCGTCGTCCTCAATGGACAGCAGGATATGATCCCCCTCCTGCTCGGCGGACAGGGTCACCGTACCCTGCCGGGGCTTGCCAGCCTTCTCGCGGATGTCCGGCGCTTCGATACCATGGTCCACGGAGTTGCGCACCAGATGCACCAGCGGATCCGCCAGGGCTTCCACCAGGTTCTTGTCCAGGTCTGTGTCCTCGCCGTGCATGACCAGGCCGATTTCCTTCTTCAGGTTACGGGCCAGGTCACGAACCACCCGCGGGAAACGGCCAAACACCTTCTTGATGGGCTGCATGCGGGTGGCCATGACAGCCGACTGGAGATCGGTGGTCACTACGTCGAGGTTGGACACCGCCTTGTGCATCTCGCTGTCTTCGCTTTCATTACCGAGGCGCTGCAGGCGATTACGCACCAGCACCAGCTCGCCCACCATATTCATGATGTCGTCCAGGCGCTTGGTGTCCACCCGTACCGAGGTCTCGGCCGGGGGCTGGTTTTCCCGGGCGGGTGCTGAAGGCTTGCTGGCTTCCGCCCTGGCCGCCTGGTCCGCCTTTTTCGGCGCAGGTTCTGGCTTTTTCGGCGCGGGCTCAGGTTTCTTTTCCGGCTCCGGCTTTTTATCCGCAGGCTTGTCGGCGGCCTCAGGCGCCGACGACGGGGCCGGCTTCTTGCCCTTGCCGTGGAGCTCATCCAACAGCTGTTCGAACTCGTCGTCGGTGATCAGGTCACTGTCACCACCGCCTGACTTGTCGTCCTTGCTGTCGGATTCAGCCTTGCCCTCATTGCTGTCGGGGTCTGGCACGTCCGTGGCGGCTACCTCACCGGAGAAACGGCCCTTGCCATGGAGCTGATCCAGCAGAGCCTCGAATTCGTCATCACTGATGTCGTCGCTGTCACTGCTTTTTTCTTCTGCGCTGGCGGCCTGGCCATCCCCCGGTGTCGCGCTCTTGTCGCCGCTCTGCTTGCCATCGTCCAGGGCGTCCAGCAGTTGTTCAAATTCTTCGTCGGTGATATCACCGGGATCCTCTCCGGCCACCACGCCGGCGCCCTCCACCTGACCGGCATCGCTCTTCGGTCCGGCCTCTTTCGCGGGCGCCTCGCCCTCGGGAAGGGCATACTCATCCAGGGTCTCTATAAGGGACTCTGGCGCAAACTGCGGCTCTTCACGGTTGCGGACCTGGTCAAACATGGTATTGACGTGATCCAGTGTCTCAAGCACCACATCCATCAGTTCCGGCGTCACCGAGCGCTTGTGATTGCGCAGGGTGTCGAACACGTTCTCCGCGGAATGGCAGCAATTGACCAGTGCCTCCAACTGCAGGAAGCCGGCGCCGCCCTTGACGGTATGGAAACCACGGAAAATGGCATTGAGCAGATCACTGTCGTCCGGGTGCCGTTCCAGGTCCACCAGCTGCTCCGAAAGCTGCTCGAGTATTTCGCCCGCCTCAATCAGGAAGTCCTGGAGAATTTCTTCATCTGCATCGAATGCCATGCATTCACCTCACTTAAAAGCCGAGACTGGACAGCAGGTCGTCAACGTCGTCCTGTCCGGACACAACGTCAGACCGCTCTGCGGCGCGCATCTGGGGGCCTTCCCCCTTGATTGAGGCTTCCTTTTCCTTCAGGTCGTGGACGGTTCCGGTCAACTGGTCCACATGGCTGGCCATGACCACCAGGCCCAACAGGTTTTCTTCCACTTCCTTGACCAGCGCCGTCACCTTCTGGATCACCTGGCCGGTCAGATCCTGGAAGTCCTGGGCCAGCAGGATTTCCGACAGGTCGTGGTACATTTTTTCCGCATCGTCCGAGAGACTCTCGAAGAAACGGTCAATACGAACATAGAGTTCACGGAACTCGGATGGTGCCATTTCCCGCCGGCGCAGGCGCTGCCAGTCATCCCGTAGTGCTTTGGCCTGCTCGCACATGGCATTGGCCCGGGGCATGGCATCCTCCACCAGATCCATGGTCCGGTTGGCGGCATTGCTGGTCATTTCCACCACGTACTGAAGCCGGTCCGACGCGTCGGACATCTTTGACAGGGCTTCCTGCTGCTCCGGGTTCTGGGGCTGGATCTGGAAATTGCGAATGGCCTCGTGAAGGCTGCGCGTCAGGCGACCCACTTCACGATAGAGACTCTGGTCCCTCACTTCGCTCAGGTCGTTGATCAGGGACATCGCCCTGGCATAATCACCGGCATTGACCTGTTTCGCCAACTCATTGGCCTGCTCTTTCAGCTGGCTGGTGGTTTCAGGATCCAGGTGGGAGCCGTTTTGTTTGTCTTCGCTCATGGGAGCACATCCAGACTGTCTGTTCAGGTTTCAAAGCGCTTCTGGCGCTCTACTCAATACGCTCGAAGATCTTTTCGATCTTCTCCTTGAGTACAGCGGCCGTGAACGGTTTGACGACATAACCGTTTACCCCAGCCTGGGCAGCCGCGACGATCTGGTCGCGCTTGGCTTCCGCAGTCACCATCAGGATCGGCAGGTCCTTGAGCTGTTCGTCGGCGCGAACTTCCTTGAGGAGATCGAACCCGGACATGCCTGGCATGTTCCAGTCCGTCACCAGAAAGTCGTACTTTCCGGAACGAAGCATGGGCAGCGCCGTATTACCGTCATCCGCCTCATCGGTATTGGTAAACCCGAGGTCACGCAGCAGGTTCTTGATAATCCGCCGCATTGTGGAGAAATCGTCCACAATGAGAATTTTCATGTTCTTGTCCAATGGGACCTCCAGTTGGTCGTCGCTGGAATAATGGCCGGGCCCGAATCGTCACGGACCTGGAAAACACGGATGACACCGCTTTACCGCCGCCGGTTTCCCGGCTGATGGCGTCATTCTAGCAGCCTCAGCGTTGCTTACCGTTTCAATGTGTTATCGCGCGACATTCCGCTCTGCGGCTTGTGCCGTCAGCTTGCTCAGTCGTTCAGCAACCTGTTAAGGGGCACGCTACTGTGTTCCGGCGTCAGATGCCTGCCATTCTGAAAGGCGCCCCCGCAACCGCAACGCGGCCTGGCTGTGGATCTGGCTGACCCGGCTCTCACTGACGCCCAGTACCGCGCCAATCTCCTTCAGGTTCAGCTCTTCCTGGTAATACAGGCCGAGGACCAGCTTCTCACGCTCCGGCAGTTCCTCGATGGCGGCTGCCAGATTACGCCGGAAAGCGGCACCCGAAACCTCGTCCAGGGGATTATCCGAAGCTTCCTGTTCGTGTATCGGCAGGTCTCCGGATTCATTGAGTTCATCCAGGGAAAAAAGTCGTCCGGAATTGGCATCACTGAGGCAGGCATGGTAAGCGGACAACGTCATTCCCAGCTCGTCCGCCACCTCGTGATCCAGGGCTTCCCGACCTTCCCGGTCCTCCACCATCTTGATGGCGGCGGACACCCGGCGGGCATTGCGATGGACGGAACGCGGTACCCAGTCACCCTTGCGGATTTCATCGACAATAGCACCGCGAATGCGGATGCCGGCATAGGTCTCAAAGGAGGCGCCCCGGTCCGACTGGTACTTGGCGGCGGCTTCGAGCAGGCCCATCATGCCAGCCTGCATCAGGTCCTCGAGCTGTACCGAGTCCGGTAGCCGGGCCATCAGGTGCAGGGCGATTTTCTTGACCAGCGGCGCATGCTGCTCCACCAGTTGATGGGCATCGCGCCGACCGGTTTGATGATAGATTCCGAGACTTCTGGCCAATGTCATGTATCCGGTTAACCCATACAACAGGATTGGATCAGGCGTTTGTGCTTACCAGGCGCTCCACGAAGAACTCCAGATGCCCCCGGGGGGATGAAGGTAGCGGCCAGCTGTCGACCTGTTCCGCCAGCGCCTTGATGGCCAGCGAGGCCTTTGCCCTGGGGTAGGCGTCCAGCACGGCGCGCTGCCGCTGAACCGCCTTGCGCACTGCCTCATCGTAAGGAACCATGCCTACATATTGTAGTGCAACATCCAGGAAGCGCTCGGTGACCCGGGTCAGTTTACCGAACAGATGTTTGCCTTCCTGTTCGTTGCGGACCTGATTGGCAAGGATACGGAAGCGGTTGACGCCATAGTCGCGGTTCATCAGCTTGATCAGGGCGTAGGCGTCGGTGATGGAGGTCGGTTCGTCACAGACAACCAGCAACAGTTCCTGGGAGGCTCGCAGGAAACTGACCACGCCTTCGGAAATGCCGGCAGCGGTATCCACAATCAGCACGTCGATCTGATCACCCAGCTCGCTGAAGGCGTTGATCAGGCCCGCATGCTCCATGGGTGACAGCTGGGTCATGCGCTGGGTGCCGGAGGAGGCGGGGACAATCTTGATGCCGCCCGGGCCATTGATCAGTACATCACGGAGATCGCATTCCCCGGACAACACGTCGGAAAGATTGTGGCTGGCGGTGATGCCAAGTAGCACATCGATGTTGGCCAGCCCCAGGTCCGCATCCAGCAGGACAACACGGCGGCCCATCTGTGACAGGGCGATCCCGAGATTCACCGAGACGTTGCTTTTGCCCACGCCACCCTTGCCACCGGTGACTGCGATAACCTGAACCGGATGTGGTCTGCTCATAGAGGTTCTTGTTTCCCGCCAAGGTTCTTGTCGTTAACTGTCTTGTTCTGCAGTGCCAGGGACCACGCCGGTCAGCGCCGGGCAGTGGGACCTCAGGCACCTTCTGCCATGGTCTGCTGTTTGCGTGCATCGCGCAAGCGCTCAACGCCCAGACGAACCAGCGATGCCGAATTGGCAGGATGCAGATCCTGGGGGATCTTCTGGCCATCCGTTACCCAGGACACCGGCAGCGCGGTCTCCAGCGCGAAACCAAGTACTTCACCCAGGGTCAGGGCTTCATCCAGCTTGGTCATGATGCAACCTGCGAGACTGGCCATTTTATAGCAATGCCACATGGATTTCATGATGCGCGGCTGGCTTGTCGCCGGCACCACCAGGTGTGGACGCACCGGGTGGCGGCTTTGCGACAGCTCACGCAACTGCTCCTGACACCCGGGATCGGCGCCGGATAACCCGGCGGTGTCAATCAACACCAGGTGGCGACCAGCCAGCTCGTCCAGCACCGCATCCAGGGAGTGGGCATCGTCGACCACCCGCACCGGTACGTTAAGGATACGACCGAACACAAACAGTTGCTCGTGTGCAGCCACACGATAGCGGTCAGTGGTCACCAGTGCCAGTGAATCGGCACCATGTTCCAGTACATACTGGGCCGCAATCTTGCCGATGGTTGTGGTCTTGCCGGAGCCGGTGGGCCCAACCAGGGCATAGATGCCGCCGCGGGAAGCCCAGTCACCGCTGCCGGTTTTGAGGCCGGCCGCCAGGGTTCTCAGGGAACGTTTCCAGTTGTCTTCCAGCTTGCCGCGACCACTCTGGCGCGCCAGGGTGGCAGCCAGCTGCGGGCTCAGACCAAACTCTTCCAGGCGCTCGCCAAGGCGCTTGCGCACCGCTTCGATCGCTTCCTCGGCCGGTTTCTCCGCCGTGGTGTCGGTCTGCTCCGAGGGCCCCTTGTCGGTAATCATCGCCCTCAGGGAGGCAAGCTCACGCCGCATGACCGCAAGCTCATCATCGGCGCCCTTGATGTCAGCCGCTGACGGAGCGGCGACGGATTCCTGACGGGTCTCCGGCACCGGTGGCAGGTTGTCCACATCGAGCCGGGTGTCGCCGTTGCCAAAGCGCTGGTGCGGGTCGTGCCCCCGGTGCGGGCTGCGCAGCTCCCGAATACGGTTGCGGGAGCGGTCAAGTTCTTCCTGCAGCCGGCGATGCTGTTCCGCCTGCAGCTCCCCCAGGCGCCCGCCACTGGTGGCTTCGGCCGCGGCATCGCCCAGTTTCTGGCGCGCCATGTTTTCGTCGTAGTCCAGCGCGGTGACAATCTCTACACCGCCGTCAATCCGCCGGCTGGACAGAATTACCGCATCGTCGCCCATGGCCTCGCGAACCTGCTTCAGGGCCGCTGACATGGTTGCCGCAAAGAACCGTTTGACTTTCATCTGACTCTACCTCCCAAGTGGGCCGTTACTGGCCGACCGACGCCACAATGGTGATCTGCTTGTTTTCCGGCACTTCCTGATACGACAGCACGTGCAGGCGCTCTACCCCGTAGCTGGCAAACTTCGCCAGCACCGGCCGCAGCGGCCCGGACACCAGCAGAATCGCTGGTTTGCCCATCATCTCCTGCCGCTGGGTGCTTTCCTGCAACGACCGCTGCAGTTTCTCCACCATCCCTGGCTCAAGCACCATGCCGATGTCGTCACCACCGCCGGATTGTTGACTCTGTTGCTGACTCTTCAGCAATAACTGTTCCAGTTCCGGATCCAGGGTAATAACCGGTATCTCTTTATCGTTGCCGCAGATGCTCTGCACGATCATCCGACGCAAGGCCTGACGGGCCGCTGATGTCAGCACCTTCGGATCCTGGCTCTTGGGATGAACGTTGACGATGGCTTCGGCAATGGAGCGCATGTCGCGGATCGGCACCTCCTCCTGCAGCAGGCTCTGCAACACCTTCAGCAGGATGGAAATGGAAACGGTGGTGGGCACCAGTTCCTCAGCCAGCTTGGGCGAAATCTTCTCCAGCTGGTCCAGCCACTTCTGCACTTCCTCATGGCCCAGCAACTCGTAGGCATGGCTCTGCAGAATCTGATTGAGGTGGGTAGCCACCACGGTGCTGGCATCCACCACGGTGTAGCCCAGAGTCTGCGCATTGTCTTTCTGGCCCGACTCGATCCAGATGGCATCCAGGCCAAATGCCGGATCCTTGCCGGCGATGCCTTCCACCTTGCCGAACACCTGGCCGGGGTCGATGGCCAACTCCCGCTCAGGGTGGATCTCCGCCTCGGCGATGGTGACGCCCATCAGGGTGATGCGATAGACGTTGGGCATCAGGTCCAGGTTGTCACGGATATGCACGGACGGCATCAGGAAGCCCAGATCCTGGGACAGCTTCTTGCGCACCCCCTTGATCCGGCTCAGCAACTGGCCACCCTGGGACTTGTCCACCAGGGGGATCAGCCGATACCCCACTTCCAGGCCCACGATGTCCACCGTGGCCACGTCGTCCCAACCCAACTCCTTGTGTTCGGGCGGTGCCGGCAGCCCCTGATCGCCGGCGTCGGGCCGGGCACCCCCGGTGGGTGCGGGCTTGGCTCCGGTGTCACGCCTGGTGGCCGGCCAACCGCTTCCACCTTCTTCTTCCACCGTCTGCCGCTCACGTTTCCAGATCCACCAGGCTGCACCAGCCGCCAGCAGGCCAAGGCCAAGGAAAGCGACATGGGGCATACCCGGAATGAGACCCAGCAGGATCAGGATCGCGGCGGCAATGGCCAGCGCCTTGGGCGCATCGAACATCTGCTGGAGAATCTGCCCGCCCATATCCTGGCTGGACGTCACCCGCGTCACCATGATGGCCGCAGAGGTGGACAGCAGCAGCGACGGAATCTGCGCCACCAGACCGTCACCAATGGTGAGCAGGGCATAATTCTGGGTAGCATCCATGAAGCTCAGGCTGTGCTGCAGCATACCGATGGCGATACCGCCGATCAGGTTAATGAACAGGATCAGCAGACCCGCCACTGCATCGCCTTTCACGAATTTGCTGGCACCGTCCATGGAGCCGTAGAAGTCGGCCTCCTGGGCAATTTCCTCACGACGGTGCTTGGCCTCGTCCTGGTTGATCAGGCCCGCGTTCATATCGGCATCAATGGCCATCTGCTTGCCGGGCATGGCATCCAGGGTGAAGCGTGCACTCACCTCGGAGACACGACCGGCGCCCTTGGTGACTACCAGGAAGTTGATAATCATGAGAATGGCGAACACCACCAGACCGACGGCGTAGTTACCGCCAATCAGTACGGCGCCGAAAGATTCGATCACCTTACCGGCGGCGTCACCGCCCTCGTGGCCATTGAGCAGTACAATCCGGGTCGAGGCCACATTCAGGGCGAGACGCAGTAGCGTGGCGACCAGCAGCACCGTTGGAAAAGCGGCGAACTCCATGGGCCGCAGGGCGTAGACACACACCAGCAGAATGGTGATGGAGAGCGCGATATTGAAGGTGAACAGAACGTCCAGCAGGAACGCCGGCATGGGCAGGATCATCATGCCCAGTAGCGCCATGAGCATCACGGGAACACCCAGGTTCCCCCGTGTCAGGGATTTGACGTTGTGCAGGACAAGGGCCCGATCCATCTTGAAGGAACACTCCACGGCTGACGGCAATCACGCATTAGCCCGGGTCGGTTTTTTGACACTCGGGTCGCTTCACCATGGATAGCGGCAAGATCCATACCATTTCTTACAGAATCGTCAGACTCCCCCTGACTGAACCGTCACGATACGGTATCCTTGCGCAAATCCCACCCGACCAGTCGACAGGTGAGTCATGCCCATTCACGAAGTGAAACACCCCCTCATACAGCACAAACTCGGCATCATGCGCCGCGCCGATATCAGCACCAAGAATTTCCGGGAGCTGGCCCAGGAAGTGGCCGCCCTGCTGACCTATGAAGCCACCAAGGACTTTGCCCTGCACAAGGAAACTATTGAAGGCTGGGCGGGCCCGGTGGAAGTGGAGCAGATCGGAGGCAAGAAAGTAACCATCGTGCCGATTCTGCGGGCCGGCCTGGGCATGCTCGACGGTGTGCTGAGCCTTATTCCTGTCGCCCGGGTCAGTGTGGTCGGCCAGATCCGCAACGAGGAAACCCTGGAAGCCTCCACCTACCTGGAAAAACTGGTGGGGGAACTAGACCAGCGCATGGCGCTGATTGTGGACCCCATGCTGGCCACCGGTGGCTCGCTGATATCCACCATCGACCTGCTGAAGAAGGCCGGCAGCACCGAGATCCGCGCCCTGGTTCTGGTGGCGGCGCCAGAGGGCATCGAAAAGGTGCTGGAGAAGCACCCCGACGTGTCCATCTATACCGCCTCCATTGACGATCATCTCAACGATAAAGGCTACATCCTGCCTGGTCTGGGTGATGCCGGTGACAAGATCTTTGGCACCAAACAGAAGGATGTCTGACATGCAGGATACCGATCACACCACCTCCCTGCGGGAGGACTACGCCGGCGATCCGGTCTGGCGCCAGGCACTTGCCGGGTCCCAGATGCTGCTGGTGGCATTTGGTGCACTGGTGCTGATGCCCCTGCTCACCGGGCTGGACCCGAGCGTGGCGCTATTTACCGCCGGTATGGGTACGCTGATCTTCCATATCGTGACCGGTGGCAAGGTGCCGGTATTCCTGGCATCTTCCTTCGCCTTTATCGCCCCAATCATGGCGGCGAAAAGCCAGTTCTCCATCCCGGAAATCCTGGGCGGCCTGGTGGCTGCCGGTATTCTCTACATCCTGCTCAGCGGTGCAGTGCGCCTGCGGGGCACCGGCTTCGTCAACCGTCTTCTGCCACCGGTGGTGATTGGTCCGGTGATCATGGTGATTGGCCTGGGCCTGGCGCCGGTGGCAGTGAATATGGCCATGGGACGCACCGGTGACGGGTCCGCCGAACTGGTGCCCTACACGCCAGCCATCGTGATCGCGATGATTTCGCTGCTGGTCACCATTGTGGTGTCGATCTGGGCGAAAGGCATCTTCCGCCTGCTGCCTATCATGTTCGGCATTATCGTCGGTTACCTGGTCACCTACATCGCCGGCAAGACCGGCATAACGCCGGTTATCGTGGACTTCACGCCGATCCAGGAAGCCGCCTGGTTCTCGATGCCGGCCTTCCAGACGCCATCGTTCAGCTGGGGCGCCATCCTGTTCATGATTCCGGTGGCCATCGCCCCGGCCATCGAGCACATCGGCGACGTACTGGCCATCAGCAGCGTAACCGGCAAGAACTTCCTGAAGAAGCCGGGCCTGCACCGCACCCTGCTGGGCGACGGCCTGGCCACCAGCTCCGCAGCTTTCCTGGGCGGCCCGCCCAACACCACCTATTCGGAAGTGACCGGCGCCGTGATGCTGACCAAGAACTTCAACCCGAGGGTGATGCTCTGGGCAGCCGGGGCGGCTATCGTACTGGCCTTTGTCGGCAAGTTCGGCGCGGCCCTGCAGACCATTCCGGTACCGGTCATGGGGGGCATCCTGTGCCTGCTGTTCGGCTCCATCGCGGTGGTCGGCCTGAACAGCCTGATCCGCAACCAGGTGGACCTGTCCCAGGCCCGTAACCTGGTCATCGTGGGCGTCACGCTGGTCTTCGGCATCGGCGGCATGAAAATCGTCGGCGTGGAAGGCATTGCCCTGTGCGGCATTGTGGCCATCCTGCTGAATCTGATTTTGCCCGGCGCTGATTCGGCGTGGGGTGAGCGGGCTCATCAGCACGAGCACTGAATAGCTCTTATGTTAGCGCCTCCCTTTTAGCCTGCGAGTTGGGGGGAGGCGGCAAACAGGGGCCTTTTCGATATCGCCTGATTTAAGAGGCTCTCTTCTTCTCGTGTGGAAATCTCGCCTATTGATCCATTTTTAAGCCATCCTGCCTATTATCATATTAAAGACGAGACTTTCGCTCTGATCTTTGGTAGCAGCTCGGCAATCTGGTCAGCCATGCTTGGATAGTCATCCAGATAGGCCTTGCAAGCTTTTTCCAAAACCCATAAAAAGTCCTGACTACCGATCACGACCTTCTCATCTTTTATCGCAAACTCAACACCGGTCAGTGGCTCTTCATCAAACTCTTCCTCCCCAGGGAAAGAACAACAGGCATCATTAAACCCAGCCCCAGAGCCACTTTCAAATGCCATAAGAGTGTCAATAAACCTTCTATCAGGAATAGCATTAAAAAAGACCTGAACTGGTAAAAACTTGTCATCAAGCACGACACGAAAGTTATCAGACATAACAATCACTTTTAAAAGTTAGGAAAAAAGCTTTTAACAGCTCCAGTTTCGTCCAGATACCCCCTGAACTCCAAACTATTGGATGCAGTCCCCACCCATTCACGGTTTAGCCGTCCAGCCGACTGGGCCTCTGCGGCTGCCTGCCTACCCCAGTCAAGGAACTGCTCATTCGACACTTTCGAAGGGTCGTAAACCGTCTTTTCCAGAATAGCTGCTCGGTATTCTCCAGTCGGATCACCGGCCTTATCCAAAGCAGCCATTCGGTAACGAACTGTTTCAATACCATCCACTGTCGGATGGGGAATGATTTCTTCGACCTTGAATTCATTGGAATATTTTAAGAACTCGTCACCATTGTGAGCACCGCCTATTCCCCTTCTTCTCGGGACATCAAAATCCCTGTAAATAATGTGCTCATCGTAATTCCCAACAAACCTTGTAAAGCTTGTGCTACCAGGAACCTTCTTTGACACCAAAATGCTCGCCACAGCCGGCGTAATCTCCCCCGCAGCCCGGCCATCACCACCTACAGCATCGACGACCCGACCACCCAGCGCCTGGAAACCTTCGCCCATATCCTGCCAGTACTGCGCAACCTCGGGCTTCATGCCGTTGGGTGAGAGCGCCGACAGCAATCCGACGGTATTGCCCACGAACCTGCCAGCATTCTCCAGGGGCTTGAAGACGGGGTACATGACATTACCCCAGCCAGAGGTGTTCTCATAAAGCTCCGTCTGTTCAGACGCAATATCCGACGCCATGGCCGACGCCGTATCACTCAGACCATCGGCGTAGTCCGAACCCCAACTGGTGGATCTCGCTACCGGGGGCCCCGAGACCCTGGGCCTGTCCATGGATGGCTTTTCACCCTGCAAGTCTCCCCTATCAACAGACACCGGCCCACCTTCCGATGGTCCATCATGAACCGGGATTTGATAGGCCCGATCCGGGTCCAGTTCTTCATAGACAAACAACTCGCCACGGGTGATCTTGTCGGTCAGGTCCATGACCAGTTCCTGGAGACTTCCCGGACGGGTCCAGGGTTTCTGGAACACCATCTGCCAGACGTCGTGCAGCCGGTCATTGAAAGGATCATCCCCGATATGCCGAGTCAGGGCGAGAAGGTGCTCCCGAGCGTAGCCACGGTCATGGGGAAAGGCCAGGTGGGGGCCGTCGAAAATATTGTTTCCCCGGTAGTACCGGGTGAAGGCATAGATACGGCCCAAGGGGGCCTTGATCAGAATGGGGTCCCGATGAAACATCCCTGTCGTCCCTGTGAGATTGATTCCTTCTTACCGACGGGCGTCCTGAATCGTCAGTGTGGGTATAAAACCTTGTTTCCGGAACTGAGTCAAGACTGTAGGACGGATTAGAGCCCCGGAACAGCAGGCTACAACCAACTCAAATATCCCGCCGCATATCCTTGGGAATAGGCATATTGGGCACAGTCGGCTTCGCAGCATGCCCCTTGCGGAACTGGCGGAGCTGGAAGATGTAGGCCAGCACCTGAGCCACCGCCATATACAGGCCATCAGGGATCTCCTCCCCGATCTTGGTGTTGTGGTACACCGCCCGGGTCAGCGGCGGCGCGCGCATCACATCCACCTTGTGTGCGCGGGCGATTTCCATGATCTTGAAGGCCACCTCGTCGGAGCCCTTGGCCACCACGACCGGCGCGCCCATCGACTTCTGGTCGTACTTCAGGGCCACCGCATAGTGGGTCGGGTTGGTGATGACCACATCCGCACCCGGCACATCCTGCATCATCCGGCGCTGCGCCATCTCCCGCTGCAGCTGGCGAATCTTGCCCTTCACCTCCGGCTTGCCTTCCGTGTCCTTGTACTCGTCCTTCACCTCCTGCTTGGTCATGCGCAGTTTCTTCTGGTGATCGTAGATCTGGAATGGCACATCAATCATCGCGATCACGATGGTGGCGCAGGACAGCAGGAAAAAACTCCAGGCCAGGGTCCAGAGTACATGGGCCATGGCGGGCACGGCCGGTTCTTCGGAAATGCTCAGCAGGTCATCGGTACGGAGGTTCAGGATCAGAATGGCAACCGCCAGCACCAGAGACACCTTGGCAATCGCCTTGACCAGTTCGATCAGCGAGCGCATGGAAAACATCCGCTTGAGCCCCTTGAAGGGATCCATGCGATTGAGCTTGGGGGCAATGGCCTTGCCACTGAACAACAGGCCGCCGATACCAATCGGGCCGGCAATGGAAGCAATCAGCAGCAACAGCAACAACGGACTGAGCGCAACCGTCGCTTCCCAGGCGGAACTGATCAGTTGCGTGCTCATGAAACGGGTATCAAAGATCTCCCCCCGTTCCAGCACGAACGACCCCCGCATGATCTGCTCCATGGACATGGCCAGGCTCTTGCCAAAGACCAGCAAACCGCCAGCACCCGCCAGCAGCACGGCCATGGTGGCCAGCTCCTTGGAGCGGGCCGTCTGGCCGTCTTCCTTGGCCTTCTCAAGTCGTCGGGGGGTCGCTTCTTCCGTCTTTTCCTGACTGTTGTCGTTCTCTTCAGCCATGGTCTACCGCTGGTGTCCCGTCTGCTGGCTCAGGGTTGCCCCTGCAGCTGTCTCATGAATTGGAAAGTCTCACGGGTATACTGCTCGAAATGTGGCAGAAAATTGGCATGCAGCACCCAGATAGAGAACAATCCAAAAATCAGGCCAATCGGGAAACCCAGGGCGAAAATATTCATCTGCGGTGCCGCCCGGGTCATGACACCGAAGGAAATATTGACGATGAAAACGGCAGTCACAGCCGGCAAGGCCAGCAGCATGGCGGACACGAACATCCAGCTGATCCGGTGAGCCAGCTGCCAGAGACCTTCCTGGCCCAGCCCCTCCATGCCGATGGGAATGGTGCGGAAACTCTCCAGGAACACCTCAATAGCCACGAGATGACCGTTCATGGACAGGTAAAGCAACGTAATGGTGATGGAGTAGATCTGGGACAGGATAGTGACGTTCACGCCATGGGCTGGATCATTCATGGAAGCGAACCCGAGACCCATCTGCATGGCGATCATCTGGCCGGCGATCACAAACAGCTGGAACAGTGCCGTCAGCGCGAACCCCATACCGACGCCGATGAGAATCTGCTGCAGCGTGATGATAACCGCGTCACCGCTGAGCGCTTCCACCTGTGGAACCGGCGGCAACATGGGCACGATCAGGATGGTGGTCAGCAGCGCCAGACCCAGGCGGATCCGGGCCGGCACCAGCTGGGTGCCAATGAACGGTATCACCATGAAGAAGCTGGCAATACGAAACAACGGCCAGAGATGCTGCCCTACCCACTGGCTGATGACATCCGCGCTGAGGTCCGCGGGGATCATGCCCGCCTCATCCGATCAGATACGGAATGCTGCCGATCAGCCCTTCGGCATGGTCAATCAGCTGGGTCAGCATCCAGGGGCCGGCAAAGATAATCATCAGCAGGGTCACCAGCAGCCGCGGCAGGAAGCTCAGGGTCTGCTCGTTGATCTGGGTAGCGGCCTGAAAGGTACTCACCACCAGGCCGATGACCAGCCCGGGCCCGATAATCAGGGTGGCCAGCATCACGATCATCCACAGGGCTTCGCGCATGATGTCGATAACGGTTTCCGGCGTCATGACAGAACTCCCTAAATTCCGTAGCTCGCGGCAAGTGTGCCCATGATCAGCGCCCAGCCGTCCACCAGCACAAACAGCATGATCTTGAACGGCAACGAGATGATGATGGGCGACAACATCATCATACCCATGGCCATCAATACACTGGCCACGACCATGTCGATGATCAGGAACGGGATGAACAGTATAAAGCCTATCTGGAAGGCGGTTTTCAGTTCACTGGTCACAAAGGCGGGCATCAGCACCCAGAAGGACACGTCCTGCGGGGTGTCATACTGCTCATCGGCAATGCGCATGAACAGCCCCAGATCGCTCTCGCGCGTCTGGGCCAGCATGAACTCCCGGAACGGCCCACTGGCCGCCTCCACTGCCTCAATGGAGGTCATCTCCTCGGCCAGATAGGGCTGCAAACCCTGCTGATTGGCCTCCTCGAAGACCGGCTTCATGATGAAAATGCTCAGGAACAGCGCCAGCCCCAACAGGATCTGGTTCGACGGCGTGGACTGCAGGCCAAGAGCCTGGCGCAGTATGGCGAACACTACGATGATGCGGGTAAACGACGTCATCATCATCAACATGGCCGGCAGGAACGTCAGCGCCGTCATGAACGCCAGAATCTGCAGGGTAACCGAGTATTCCTCGCCCCGCTCCCCCGGGGTCACCGTGACTGCCGGTATACCGGGAATACCGCCCATCCCCTCCTGGGCCAGCACAGCCGGGGCCAGCATCAGCCCCACCAGGACCAACAACCAGCGCATCAGTCCGCCCCCCCCCTGACGGTCGTCGGAGGCATCCTGTTTCCATTTACGACCGATCAGGCCCTGGAGCTTCCTGGCAAAATCACCACTGACCTCCTGGCCCGGAGGTACCACCGGTTCATCGAACACATGCAGGGTACGAATCGCGGAGGGTGTGATACCCACCAGGATCTGGGTGCCTGCCACATCGATCAGGGCTATCCGTTCCCGGGCGCCCAGCGCCATGACCGAAATAACCTTCATGGCACCCGTGTTCATACCCGTCAGGCCATTCATGCGTCGCACCAGCCAGGCGCAAGCAAAAATCAGCCCCACCACTACCAGCAGGCCTATGCCCATGGTGGCCAGGGTCGCTATGGCATCGCCCTGACCCGAGCCGGATCGCTCCGGGGCCAGGGGCACGATGGCTTCCTGGGCCACAGTCAGGGCCGGCAACAGGGTCAGCAAGACCGCTATGGGTATACCACCGGTTCGCCAGGCCATGGTTATTTCTGCAGGCGCTTGATGCGCTCGCCGGGGCTGATGACATCGGTCAGCCGGATACCGAACTTCTCGTTCACCATGACCACCTCGCCGTGGGCGATCAAGGTACCGTTGACCAGCACATCAAGGGGTTCACCCGCCAGACGGTCCAGCTCAATCACTGAGCCCTGGTTGAGCTGCAGCAGGTTGCGGATGGGAATCTGGGTGTTACCCACCTCCATGGAGATGGTCACCGGAATGTCCAGGATCACGTCCAGGTCCGGCTCGGTGCCCGGCACGCCCTGAGCTTCCGAGGCGTCGCCGAATTCCTCCATGGGGGCCGCCTTGACCTGCTTTCCGGCCTCTTCCTTTTGAGTACTCTTGCTGTCCCCGGTATCTTCTGCCTCCTCCATGGCGGCAGCCCATTCGTCGGCACGGTCCTGGCCTGACGACTCATCGTCGTCACTGTCGCCGGACTCGTCCATGGCTGCTTCCCACTCGGCAGCCAGCTTTTCGTCTTCGCTGAGCTCGCGGTCGTCTTTGTCGTCTTTATCAGCCATGTTTACCTACCTTCAGTTGTTTTTTCACCACCGGAATCTTGGCCCGATCCTTGATTCTCAGGGCCATCTTGCCGTCACGGGTACCCAGGGTTGCCTTGTAGATGGGAATGCCGTTGGCGGTCATGTCCATGGTTTCGGGCATTTCCACCGGAATCACGTCACCGGCCTTCAGGTTGGCCACTTCCCGCAACGAAATCCGGCGCCGGCACACCATGGCGTTGACCGGCACCACGACGTCCTTGATGTCTTCCTGCAGGGCGTTGACCCAGCGTTCGTCAACGTCATCGATATCACTCTGTACCCCGGCATCCAGTATTTCCCGGATGGGTTCAATCATGGAGTACGGCAGCGCCATATGCAGTTCGCCACCACCGCCGTCCAGCTCAACGTGGAAGGTGCTGATCACCACCACCTCACTGGGGCTGACGATGTTGGCCATGGCCGGGTTGACCTCGGAACTCAGGTACTCGAAATCCACCTTCAGAACCGCCTGCCAGGCTTCCCGCATGTCCA
Organism: Marinobacter lacisalsi; assembly: GCF_042651045.1. Taxonomy (NCBI): domain Bacteria; kingdom Pseudomonadati; phylum Pseudomonadota; class Gammaproteobacteria; order Pseudomonadales; family Marinobacteraceae; genus Marinobacter; species Marinobacter lacisalsi. Next base: position 1,342 of record NZ_JBHSDI010000010.1, on the reverse strand, counting down.
CGAACACCTGGTCCAGGACCATCTGCACGATACGGGTCTCGGTGGGCGTGAATTCCCGCCCCTCGATCTTGGCATGGCGGCCCTCACCACCGAAAAAGTTATCCACCAGTTTGAACACCAGCTTGGCGTCGAGGATGAACAGCCCGGCCCCGCGCAGCGGTCGTACCTTGACCAGGTTAAGACTGGTGGGCACATACAGGGTGTGTATGTACTCGCCGAACTTCATGATCTGGATGCCACCGGTAGACACATCGGCGTTGCGACGCAGGAGGTTGAACAGACTGATGCGGGTGTAGCGGGCGAAACGCTCGTTGATCATCTCGAGGGTAGGCATCCGGCCACGGACAATGCGGTCCTGGCTGGCCAGATCGTAAGTCTTGACACCCGTCTCGTCTGTCTCGTCATAGGTATCGACGTCGCCATCGTCCACACCGTGGAGAAGCGCGTCGATTTCGTCCTGCGAGAGTAGATCCTGCATAGTTTCAGCCTCTGACTGCCTGCAGTTCAGTTGGACATGCCCCGTGCACCGGTCGGTTCCTGCCCCTGAACGGGTTTTACTGAATCACGTTTTACTGAATAACAAAGTTGCGTAACAGCACCCGGTCCACGGTGGGTTCACCCTCCGTCGCCAGAGTCTCATTGACCGTTGCCAGCAAACGCTCCGGCAAGGCCTGACGCCCTTCAACTGTCTGCAGTGCCATGAATTCCGAGGTTGCCAGCTCGGATATCAGCGCATTCCGCAACAGCGGCAAATGCTTCCGGGCGGCTTCCAGGGCTGCTTCGTCGCTGGACTCGAGCGCCAGGTAGGCCTGCACATAGCGCTGCCTGCCCGGGTGGCTGATAGAGGTGACCAGCGGCTTGTCCATCACCAGGTAGCTGGCCGGCACAAAGGTTTCCTCGGCACTCTCGGCCTCCTCACCCTCTTCTGCCGTGTCGCTACCACCCCCGTCACTGAGGAACCAGAGAGTGCCGGCGATAGACAGCCCTACGGCCAACCCCAGCACAACAATCAGCAACAGGATGGTTTTCAGTCGGCTCTTTTTCGGCGCTGCCGCCACCTCATTGTTCTCAGCCATTCACAATTCCGTCAATATTTTGCCGATGTTTGTCAGAATATCCCTGCCTGCAAGGGGTCAAGCAATCCCCGAGCCAATATTCCCTGTACGTCTTTCAAGGCCCAGCCTGTGCGGCCTCGCTACAAAAAGGCCAGCCCTCAGGCTGGCCTTTTCTTCTATTCTTGTCCCGTCCTGAAATACGTTGTCATCTGGAGAATGAGCAGATGGGCAACGATACTCCCACCCGGAAGAAGCGCACGCAGCGTGATTACAACCTGGGCTTTAAA
>NZ_JBHSDI010000009.1:0-31483 GCF_042651045.1 Marinobacter lacisalsi | reverse complement strand
GAGGTGGCGCCATCTTCTGGAGAATGGCTTCCTTACGTTCCGGCGAGTAATAGGGCATGGTTGTCCTCTGAAATCATCAGGCGACAACTACGCTGACACATAGGGGGTGTAGTCCACCAGTTCCAGGTAATCCCGGAGGCTGAACAGAATGCCGCGCTGCATGTCATTCCGCTCATTACCCTTAAAGTTCAGGAGGGGCTTCAGGGATACCGGGAATTGGCGGAGGTACCCGGAATCCAGCTGATTCTGGATGGCCTGCGACAGGTCAAACTGCGGTGCCAGTCTCTCCTTGATACTGGTGTGGTCCGAGTTCTCCGGGGTATCGGCCATGGCCGCTCTCACCGGGTTCAGGTCCACGTAGGCCATGCAACTGAGTATGGCTTCTTCGGTTAAAAGCGCCTGGGACTTGAACCGGGATTCCCAGAAATGGCCGGTGCAGTCATCCTCCCGGTTCGCCTCTCTGGCAATCGGTTCATTCAGACACTTCATGAACCAACTGAGATCTGCCAGGCGTTTCCGGTAGACGGCGACCGTACGTTCCAGGAACCGGCGCTCAGAATCCGCCAGAGACTCCCCTTTCAGGTATCGCTGGACAATAAGCGGGCCCTTGTAGAGGCTGCCCCACCTGGCCATCATGGCCTGAGGTCTACTTTTGAACCCCGCTAAAAATGGGGGGATTACCGGTGTTCATAGTTCTTGCCGGTCTGACGATCGTAACCGCACAGGAACGTGCGGCGAACGCATCGGGAAACGACGTGGTAGTACGGGGTGTCGCTGACGGCAACGAGTTGCTCTCGGGGGCGAGTCATGGAAGTCCCTTCCTGGTTGGTGTCCAGTCAGGGACTATGTTCGAATTGTGCTATTGACTCAAGATCGTCAATCACGACGTGAAGCGTCAATAAACGGGATTAAAAAAACCGAAAAAAACCGGGACAGACCTATTTATCCGTCCCAGCTTCATGTTTCCGCAGTGGTAAAGCTTTTTAACTGGTTACTTTGAGCGCCTCATCAAAAAAAACACGATCGCTCCGATCAGAATAGAAATCGCCAGATAACTAGGCAATGTAACAGAGAAGACAAACCTTGATCCTTCCAAACGTTGCTCGTCCGTCAGAACAGAATCCGTAATGGCATTGTAGCTATATAAAAACGCCAGAAAACCGGACACCAATGTCACGATAGCTACAAAACCAGCAGACAGGAACGCCCGCTTACCTTGTGACATCACTTAACCTCCCAGAACCAGATCTTCTTACTGTTATTCAAGTCTGAAACCATACCGAAGAATTCTGCAAAGGACCGATATAGCATCGACGAGCTGGTGATTTCATTATTGTTCCATAAATCAATATGATCGCCACTTCGGTTGACGTCTGTCTCATTGCCTCTTTGCCAATAGTCCTTAAAAAAGACGATACCGGTCCTGCCTTCGAGGTCATCCTGGAACGTCGCGGGGTCAATCTGCTCTTTCTGCCCCAGCCCTTTGATACTGGCTTTACTAAGCCATTGGGCAAGATCTTCAGCAAGTAACACATGCTCCATACCATCGTGCGACCAGCATTTGTTGCCAGGGATGTTGTTCGTCGACAGGCCAGAACGGATGAGAGCTTCACTTAGTAAAATTGCACAATAGTTTCCGAAAGGTCTTGAACTGCTTGCCTGCTGATTCTGACACTTGGCTTTGATTACAGATTTTTCAGGAAAATCACTCCATAGTTTGCTGAACTCTAGCATCTGAATATCCCTATCATTCATCGATACCGTGTTTGGTCGGTGTGCACACGCAGGAAGGAACAAAACGAGGTTAATTGGCCAGCGCTTCCTTCCATGAACCGCTACTGCAACTTTATTGAGCCTACCTCGAGTGCAGAAGAACTTCAATGAACCAGGCGCCAAACATCAAGATGGCCCACAGCCGAGGCGTTGCTAGGGACAGGCGTTGCTATAGATGGCTAGGGACAGGCGTTGCTATAGATGGGGAGCGAAATCTGGACAGACACTCGAAAAAATACGTCAAAACAATGAAATAACGCGAATAGCCGGAACAGACGCCACGAACGCTCCTCCAAAAGTTTACCGGCGCCATGCATGGAAGCATGCCGAGCCCACTCAGTCAGTCAGATCCAACATGGCTATAACCATTTGTGACGCTCGTACCGAGGATGGAACAGTCCTGTCGTCAAAGCGGGCTTACCCATAGCAGTATGATTGGCTACAGTGTTTTTACACCGAAGTTAGCATGAAAGGAATCAGTTATGGGCTGCTACAAGGACGGTGATTTTCACCGCTATTTCAAAGAAAACATGAATGACCTGGGCCTGCCGGTGCCAGAAGGCATTTTCGACTCCTACACGGCGGCCACCTCCAACGTCACTGTACTATTTGCCGCCCTGAAGACTCTGGGCAGTGGCGCCACCATGGGCGAATTGGTGGGTGCCACAGTCGGATTCGAAAAGCTGTTGGTAGCGGGCGCCGTGGGTGCATCTTACTACCTGGGAGCCGCAGTGGGCAGCGTGGCCGTTGCAACCGGTCGGTCTCTCAGTTGTGGCACTCGAATGTCGGACCTGTTTGCGCTTATCGAGGAGCACGACATGGAGTTTTCCAACTGGGACATTTTCTTCCAGGCTAATCCCGGCATCATTCAGCCAGGGCACCCTTCCAGAAGAATGCTTGCTGCCCGAGGCACTCATCAGCCCCAGAGCTTCGAGTTTAGCGTATGAGCCAGACGCTAAAATCCATTGGGTTCCTGTTGTTCGGGCTGGTGGCAGCGGCCCTGAGTCATTTTGCCTGGCAGACCGGCGGTAGATGGGTATTCCTGGTGCTACTTACCGTCGCGCTGATTGCTCTTTTCCGCCACCTTAAGCCGCCGAAATTCCGAAAGTGACTCCTTTCCCGCAGGGGATTAACCGCGAAGGTGATGGCTGGGACAGGCGCCGCCAATGAAGAAGCGCTACTGTCTGGCTGAAAGCTCGCCGGAAGACGCATTGGCTCATGGGATCACGAGAAGCATTAAATGTTGTCGATGCGCTGAGTCCGCTATTGCCTGCCACCTTTGCAGATATTCCTAAAAAGTAATACATCATTATAGTTAAGGAAAACTTATGTCAGAAATAAATGAAGACACACTAAATAAAATTGAGGCCGAATACTCCAAGTGGGGGGAGTATCTCAACGGCGGCCTTGGCCTATTATCATTTTCGTTTGGCTTATCATGCCTAGGTACGCCGAGACCTGACATTACAGGTTCTATTTCATTAGTGTTCATTATAATTTTTTCAATTTACGGAAAAGAGCATTTTCCTGAAAAACTGAAGGAGCTTCGTAAAAAAGAGCTCTCAGGCGTTGACGAACTGACTCTGTTGCGTATTGAAAAAAGGTACTTTGGGATTTCGGCATTGTTCAGAAATTTTCCAGTCTACCTTATAGGTTGGACATTTTTAGGGCTAGTTGCCATATATGGTGTTGCCACCAATTCTGGCTGGTTATGAAGGATGGACGAATAGCTGGAGGGATAGCCGGGACATGACATAATTGGGACAGGCGCAGCCAAAGAAGAAGCTTCCAACTCCCATCCCTGCCACAGCGAATCACAGCTCAGTTTCGCCAGCCACCCCAAAACTGATCAACGAATGAGCGATTCGGGTGATTTTCGACCATTTCGCTCGAATTCAGATCGAGCAAGGCCCCTGACAGGGTGTCAGTACGCGATGGGTTGCTGACAAAGGACTTGCTCAGGCCGCTCGTCGTCGCCTGCCCTGCTCTGCCCGCAGGTTCTGGGCGTAACGGGCCTCGAATTCTCAGGTCTTTTGAAGCCTTGTGTCCGGCAAAATCCTGGATCGGCCTGGATTGGTAGCAGGTTGTCGCGAACGTGGTCCCATTTGAGTGACATGCGTTCGGCCATGATTGGCCATAATTCCACCCGATTACGCCCTCATTTACGCAGGCTGCTCGCGTAAAATCAGTCCAACTCTTTCATGTCGACGTCTCTACCACTAACCATTGTGCCCTCGCGGTACTCGCTCTTAGTCGTACAGTCGGCGACTAGACAGCAAAGTTCTCAAGCCAAGTGGGCGAAACGACGTTATGATTTTTTACTCGTTATCTGTATTGGTTGCAGTGATTTCCGGTTTGTTTCTCGCCTATGACAAGCTCTCCCGCCCTTTCTTCATTTTGATGCTGGTCGGCATTTTGCTTTGCCTTGTTCTGGCTTTCAAAAGCTACGAAAGAAGCTTTATGCTGAGCTTTGTCCCCGATGCGCTAGGCGTCAGTTCAGTCTCTTACAGTCAAGAGGAGTCTTGGGGCTTCGGACCGGGTGGTAACGAAGCCGGAATAAGGGTTTACGTACTTCCTGACCATATTAGCGAAGATATTGCCCGTCATGGAATCGACTTTTTTGACAATATGCGCCCTAATGAACGACAGACAAATCGCGGCTGGCGCGGACGCTATCGTCAATGGCAAACCACTCCTCTGGCAGAAAGCGCGCTTTGGAAGAAGAACAGAGAAACCGGCAGGTTCGTTATCTACGATTATGTGTGCAGATATGGGTTTTGTATCGATATTGACCAAGACGTGATTGATCAAGCGACAGAAATAGTTAATAGCAAAGGCAGCTACTACGCCTACGGTCGCATCGGGATGATCGTCGTGAGTCCTGAAAACAACATGGTTCTGTATCTATACAACGGATAGTCCGACGGAGAATCGCGCCTAGGTCAAAGAAGACCATGAACGGGCACTCGAAACCCCATCCACGGCTTACGGAGCGTGGGGCGCGAGGAGGGGTACGCCGCTCCGAACCATTGGTCTCGATACATCAACTATACTTTACGTCTTACACGCAACCATAACCCCGCAAGCGCCAATGACAGTAGCCCCAATGAGCCAGGCTCAGGAACGTCGACTGGATCTCCGTTGGCATACGCGACAATACCGCCAGCACTGAAATTGCCATTGATATCCAGCTGTGAGAACGAACTACCGCTCAGTGTGCCCGCCAGCAGGCTCTGCAAGCTGTCAAAACTGGCGAGAAAAACCTCCTCACCGCCGTTTCTGTCGGCATCCGACTCCAGCAACAGCTGATACAACAGACCATCAAACGCCAGCCCACCCACACTGAAATTGGCATTCACGTCTAGTTGAGAAAAGGAAGAGCCTGACACGGTGCCATCGATCAAGCTCTGGTAGCTGTCAAAGCTGGCGAGAAATAGCTCCTCACCGCCGCTTCTGTCGGCATCCGATTCCAACAACAACTGGTACGACAAACCATCGAATGCCAATCCGCCCACACGGAAATTGGCATTAATGTCTAGCTGAGAAAAGGAAGAACCAGATACGGTGCCATTGACCAGATTCTGGTAACTGTCGAAGCTGGCGAGAAATACTTCTTCTCCCCCGTTTCTGTCGATATCTGATTCCAGTAACAAATGGTACAGCAGTCCATCAAACGCCATTCCCCCTACACTGAAATTGGCATTCACGTCTAATTGAGAGAATGATGAACCAGCCACGGTGCCATCGACCAGACCCTGGTAACTGCCAAAGTTGGCAAGAAACACCTCGTTCCCTCCATTTCTGTCGGTATTCGATTCCAGCAAAAGATCGATTGGTATTGCCTGCACTTGCGCACTGGCGGAGAGTAACGCTATCAGGGTGATAACGGAAAAACCGGATCGAATAACCATAGCCGATTCCTTGTTGATTTGAACCCACTCAAAACCAAGCATTATTGACGCCAGAAACAATTAGCGTTCTGATTCAAACGACTGGCCTCAGGCCGCATAACGGCATGTAAGTAATATCGACACTTCGAAGCAACCCGTGGCCAATCCAGGCAGATCATGATGGGAGGAAGCGGTGAAGCTGGACAGGCACCCGACAGGTGTTAAAGCGGGTAAGAGAGCGCCCGTAAATACCGTTATTGACGATAGCGAGCGATTTCGAGGTCACACCTTTGTTGCCATGAGGTCAGACGGGCTACTAGGGACAGCCGCACCCCTCTGGTAGCCTGTTGCTATTGTATTACTAAGGGCCATGATGACTGGTTAAAACGAGAGTGGAGTTGGCAGAGGAAAGAAATCTCGATGAATAGACATCCCTTGAAAGGGTTCTCCGCCCTATGGTGCGTCGGTTGCCTCGTTGCATTCCTTGCGTTGCCGCGCGTCTCGGTGGGACAAAGCGAACTCACCTTTGCATTCGCCGAGAACTCACCGCCCTACAGTTTCACCCATGAGGAGAAGGCAGATGGGCTGCTACCCGATTTGGTGCAGCTAGTGTTCAGCTTTATCCCTGACTACACTGCGGAAAGTGTGGTGATGCCGTGGCCAAGGGCGCAGTACAACGTCAGGCTGGGCTTTACGGATGGCCTTCTTACCTATCCGTCGAAGGAGCGAAAGGAATACGTGATTTTTTCAGCTATGCCGCTCTTCACTCAGGATTTTGGTTATCTGGTTTACTCGGCTGATAACCCCAATAAAGATCTTATCGAAACAGCTTCCAGCTTCGCAGACCTGTCCGGTCTGAAGGTGATCGTCGAGAAAGGCTCAAAATGGGAAGAAAACAATATCCCCGACTATCTGGAGCGGGTGCCGGGCCGGGACGCGGATATCAGGATGCATCTTCTCATGCGACGGGAAGCCGGTGACTTTCTGGTACAGCCCGCTGAAAATGCCCGATTCATCGCTCGAAAATTTGGCTACACGGAGAACCTGAAAGTTCGAAAGGTTGATTTTATTCCGAATTCCCAGATCCCTTTTCATGTTGGCGTTTCGCGAGAGTATCCGTCCTCTCTTGATGTGATCAATCAGGTCGACCAGGTCATGCAGAGTCCTGAATTCCAGACACGACTGAACATCCTTACCGAAAGTTATCGATAAGGTGGGTGTTGCACCGAAAAACCATGTTCAGGCACCGGCAAAACGAGGTATTGCATTTATTTACAACTGACCGATTGCACAGCAGTACTACGTGAAGAATAATCCCGACTCCTACCCTCTCAGTGAGTTTATACGCCCGAATATGAAATCAGCCAACATCACGATTGCTTTTGTTCTCTGCTCCCTTGCCGTAACAACCGTATCCGCCAATGAGTTGCCCCGGCGCCTTGATGCCAATACTGTCTGGGAATCGGTGGTGTCACACCCAAATAACCGAATTGAGTATACTTATACGATAAATCTCCAAGGTACCGAACTGGCATCAGCGACCGGCGCTGAGTTACACAACCAGTTCCATAGCGCTGTATTCGCCAATTGTAACAGCCCGATCCTGGCAAACCGATCGAACTACCGGTTGTCCTTCCGATACGACATTCCCGAGCGAGAAGATGTCAAAGTGTTCGAACTAACGCCCTCTACGTGTAGGGACTACCGCTCGAAACGCTAGCCCGGAACAAAGCTGGGAAACCGGAATCTGGACAAATCTGGACAGGGATAGCTGGGTGTCTCTAACGGCAACGAGTTGCTCCCGGGGGCGAGTCATCGCAACCGGGACAGACCTATTTTTCGTGCTTCTCTGCTCGCTGGTTCCTGACATCACGGGCTTCGAGCGCGCAGGCTTCCTTCAACAACTCTTCTGGCGATAGTTCCAGGCGGGTCAGGATGGGCGGGGCAGGCTCATGTATGTAGCTCAGTTGGACGCTCCGGGTACTCCGGACTCGAAGGTGTTGAATCCGGGATAAGGGCCAGCGAAATCGGTTTGCCAGGAGGGGCGATCCTACCTACTCTGAGAGAATCATCCACCAATAGAAAATTCTGCGGTATTTCTTTTCATCCGCCCCAGGGAGGGGAATGAAAATGAACATACGCTTTAATCCTCTTTTCGTTGTCGGTGTTTTATTACTTCTGGCCGGCCCTGTCAGGTCATACGGAGTCCTGATTGATTTCGACGACTTACCCACCCAGATTGATCCGAGCGAACGATGTGCAGATTGGTTTCCCGGATCAAACTGTGTAGACGACCAATATCTGCATCCCGGAGTACGCTTTGAAGGGCTAATGGTCTATTCGCCCGCTGGCCACTACCCATTTACTGAGTTGGCGTCCGGGAATGCGGTCGTCAATTGGTCAGGCGTAAGATTCAACCTCTTTTTTTCCGATTGGGCCCGGCCTGATTACGTCAGCTTCTATGCATGGACAAGGATGTTTGGTGGTGTTTTTGCCAGGGCCTATGACGAAAACGGTGCCGTCATTGCCGATGTCCAGGCAGAGCCGGAGGTCGCCTATCCTGACGAGGACCACTGGCGATACACTCTTCCCCCCACCCATATCGCAATCTCGGCACAGGACATCAGCCGCGTAGAAATCCAAGGTCTCCCCAATCGTCGAGGCAACCTTCATATGGATATATGTTTATTTCGGAGACATGCCGCCGACGGCGGTAACAGAATCTTCAACTCTTGCATTGCTGCTCATAATTGGGTTTGCCCTATTTCTCCAGACACGACCAGGCAAACGCCAGGCTATCTAGCTTTAATGAGATAGGCACTCCAAGAAGAATGAATGGAAAATGCGCTCATAAACGCGATTACGAATCAAGCTGGACGGGCCCCCAGAAAAGTAATATCGGAAACAGTAGCAAGTTGGTCGCCCAAGGCCTCTCGACATAATCAATTTCCATACAGATGGCGACTTTTTCACCGAACCCGTCAAATTTGGCGCAATTTCTACGAATTCAGGAGAAACGTGATCCCTGGCTATCGGCCAGTTCCATAATGTTCTCAGGTTGGGTGGTGTTCAGGCCGCTCGTCGTCGCCTGCTCTCCCCGTGGGTTCGGGACGTAGCGCGTCTTGAGCTCGCAGTTCTCCTATGCCCAGTGATCTGATCAGGCAAATAGACCCACTCGCGCCTAAATGAACCGGGATAATGACATATTTTGGAGAACATCCTTGAAACCTCGGTCGCCTGATGAGCGATACAAAAATACACATGTAAAATTTTGCAAATCAAATAAGATAATCGGTATTTCTTTTTAACATAAATGCTATTATAGAAAAAGAATTTAAATCAGTAATACTATCATCTTGCCTGCATTGCTCACACGCAAACTTTATAGAGTTAATCTATCCTAACAAGGAACTAATATAACCGTGTTCGCATTTATTGTTCTTGTTTTTGCCGTCATTATTTGCTGGAACATTTACTTACATATAAAAAAATACAGCATCCATCCAACGTTTGAAGATTATAAGGCTTCTCATCCGGACAGCGTGAAGAAAGGCCGAGTTACATGCCATTCATGCGGGGGGACTCATCTTCAAATCAGGGGACTGGACAGCGCAACGGACCGCCGGCGAATACATATTTGCGTTACCTGTGGAAAAACGTTGTACCGCAGCCGTAACTAGTGTGCCCGATCCTGGCAAACCGTCGCTAAAACCGGGAAAGATCTGTCTTCAGATCCCGGATATTTTATACAGCCAGATCATTCCCGATGTGCGGGTCACAGGGAGCCGCGAATAAATGGCTACCTGATTCCGGCAACCTGCCTCTGCCAGGAGCTGGTGGGCCCTTGGGCCCGTCGGGCAGTCAGCGTAGTTGGCTGCTTGTGAGTATTACTCCTATGCTCTGTTGATGGCATGGGAGCGCCCATCGCACCGGAGTATGCCCCCAAGACAAAAATGGCGAATACAAGGAGGGAAGCTCCGATGATCGAAAAGCCCGACGATATGGCGAAGCTACAGGAGAAACCATCCGGCAAGCGCTATGGGGTGGCAACCTATGCCAGGAAGAGCAAGCCCCAAAAAGCCATGCTGCTGGCCGGTTCCATTGTGTCCGGTGCGTTGACGGCGTCGATAACGACTGGCCTATCTACCAGTGTAAACGCGCAATCAGCAACGCTTTCGGCACAAGAGTCTGACCCGAACGTGATGGGATGGATGCAGGGCTTCCCGCCCCCGGCTGACAAGCTGATCACCCAGCCCGACAGCAATTATTTCAGTTTTCCCAGGTTGCGCTGGTCAGTCTGCCACCTGCGCGAATTCCTGCCCACTGAGGAAGTCAGTCGCGGTCTCGGCGCGCCGGTCCCACTGCCCTACCCGTCGCCGGCGCGTTTCGCCCAATTGGCCCGCGACATCGACGCGTTGACCTTCATGCCGATGGATGCGAACGAGGAGATGTCCTGGGAGGAGAGCCTTTATGCCAACTACACCGACGGGATGCTGATCCTGCACCAGGGCGAGGTCGTCTACGAACGCTACTTTGGCTGCATCGACGAAGGCGGCAAGCATGCCATCATGTCGATGACGAAATCGATCACTGGTCTGCTGGGTGAAATCCTTGTGGCTGAAGGCGTTCTTGACGACACGTTGCTGGTCCGGGACGTGATCCCCGAGATCGGCGACAGTGCCTTCGCCACCGCGACCGTGCGGGAGGTTATGGATATGACCACGGGCGTCCAGTACTCAGAGGATTACGCGGACCCCAGCGCGGATATCTGGGTCTACTCGCGCGCCGCCAGCCCTTTTCCGAAGCCGGAGGATTACGAAGGTCCAGACGGGTACTGGGAGTACCTCCAGCAGGTTAAGGCTGACGGCGAGCATGGGGCCGAGTTCCACTACAAGACGATCAATTCCGACATGCTTGGCTGGGTCATCAGTCGCGTGACCGGTAAGTCTTTGACCGACCTGACCTCCGAGCGGCTCTGGAGCCGTATGGGCACCGAACAGGATGCCTACCAGACCGTCGATGGAAAGGGTATACCCTTTGCGGGCGGCGGCGTGTCAGCGGGGCTGCGTGACCTTGGAAGGCTGGGAACTCTGATACTGAACCGTGGAGAGATCAACGGCGAGCGCCTGTTCCCGGCCAAAGTCGTCGACACTATCGCCGCCGGTGGCGACCAGTCCAGGTTTGGGGGCTTCCCCACCATCCCCAACGGCAGCTACACCAGCCAGTGGTGGGTCTTCCATAATGACCATGGCGCCTTTGCCGCACGCGGTGTTCACGGGCAAACCATCTATGTCGATCCCACGGCCGACATGGTCCTTGTCCGGCTCGCCTCGTTCCCGCAGGCCCAGAACGGCTTCATCGATCCAACGTCGCTGCCTGCCTATCAGGCAGTGGCGGAATTCCTGATGCAGCGTTGAGTGGGGGGCACGTTCTGGCGGTGGGTGATCTTCTGCCTGCTTGCTCGAGTTCAAGCGAGGCAAGGCCCCTGACAGGACCCGGGTCAGGAATACCTGTTTGCCGGGCCGCTGCCCGAGCGACATCTTGCTGCTCTGGCTTCAGTGTGAGCGGTCAGGCTGTCTCTTATCTATTCAGCCAGCCCAGTTCACAGGTGAACCCAGCAGCGCACAGAAGGCCTCCTCCCTAACCGCCCGGCTGAAGTAGAAGCCCTGATAGGTATGGCACTCCTGCTGCTGCAGGAAGGCCAGCTGTTCAGCGGTTTCCACGCCCTCGGCGATCAGCTCCATATTCAGGCTGCGGGCCATGACGATGATGGCGCGGACAATCTCGGCGTCATTGCTGTCACGGGTGCAGTCGTTGATGAATGACTGGTCGATCTTGAGCAGGTCTACCGGCAACCGTTTGAGATAACTCAGCGAAGAGTAGCCAGTGCCGAAATCGTCAATCGCGAAACGGATGCCCATGTCACGCAGCTCGTTCATCTTCTCCACGGTGTCGGATATGTTGTGGATCATGATGCTTTCAGTGATTTCCAGTTTCAGGCACTGAACGGGTATCTGGTGTTGGGCAATGGCTGCCCCTACCTGGGCGACAAAATTGGCCTGGCGAAACTGCCGGGGGCTTATATTGATGCTGAGGCTGAACTGGTCAGCGGCAATCAACTCCCGGTCGAGAAGACGGGCCACGAAACTGCATGCCTCGTGCAGAACCCAGTGGCCAGCTTCGAGGATCATACCGCTCTCTTCGAGCACATGCATGAAAGTGCCCGGGCCGGTCAGCCCCGTTTCGGAGTGCTGCCAGCGCAACAGGGCCTCAGCACCGGTTATGCGCTGCGTGCGGGCATCAACCTGTGGCTGGTAGTGCAACCGGAATTCCCCCTCCAGCAGCGCCTGGCGCAGCTCGGCTTCCAGTTGCAGTCGCTGGCTGACGACCACCTGCATCTGCGGTTCAAAAAAAGCGATGCTGTTGCGCCCGCTGGCCTTGACCCCATACAGCGCGGTATCGGCATGCTTGAGCAGATCTTCCGGTGTATTGCCGTGCTCGGATGACAGGGCAATGCCGATGCTGCAGCTCAGTTGCAGCCCGTGACCCTCAATGCTCATGGGTGCGGACACCGCCTCAAGGAGTTCGGCAGCGTTGATTCGTGCCGTTTCGGCACTCTGCTCCGGCTTGCCGGAGAGCCCGGTAATCAGGATGACAAATTCATCGCCCCCCAGGCGGGCGACCGTGTCGGCTTTACGCACCCGCGCCTGCAGGCGGCGACTTACCTCCTGCAGCACGGCGTCGCCGCAGGTGTGCCCCAGCGAGTCGTTGACGCGCTTGAAATGGTCCAGGTCGAAGAAGAGCAAGGCGCAACTCAGGCCATGGCGCTCGCCCAGGGCCAGATGCTGTTGCAGTCTGTCGTGCAGCAACAGGCGGTTGGGGAGGTCGGTCAGCGCATCGTGATAAGCCTGGTGCTTGACCCGCGCCTCGATACTTCTCTGCTCGGTGACATCCTTGAAGCAGGACAGTGTGCAGCGCTCATTACCGATCAGGATGAAGTTGCTGGACACCTCGCAATTCAGCGTGCGCCCATCCTTGGTAATAAGGTCAATTGGCTCGTTGCGCAGGCAGCGATCCCGTAGCAGTTTGTTGATGATTGCCGGACGTTTGTTCGGATAGCGCCAGAACCCGAATTCGGCTGCGGTCTTGCCGATTACATCCTCTGGCTGGTAGCCGAACACTTCGGTAAACCGGTGGTTGATCTCGGTGATCTGCGCACTGACCTTGTCGAACAGTACATAGGGCTCGGGAGAGTCGATGAACAGGGCAGCAAACTTGGCTTCGCTCTGCCTCAATTCCTGGTGGGCGCTGCTGCGTTCGGATATGTCATGGGCCATCGCCAGTCGGTAGGACTGGTCACCGATGCGAACCTGCTCGACATAGATCAGACAGGGTTTGGTCTGGCCGTCGTGGCATTGGAAGCGGGCTTCATGTTGCTGAATGCGGCCACTGGTGAACAACAGCCGGAGAAAACCGTCGCGTTGCTCCGGGCTGACCCAGAGAGGCAGCTCGGCGGAATGGTGACCGATAAACCGGGAAGCAGGCCAGCCGAATAAAACCTCGAATGTCGGGTTGACGGCCACCACGGTATCGTCGGCCCCGCGCACGAGCATGCAGGCTACAGGCAGTTGCCCAAGCAGGGCGATCAGATCGTGCTCCCGCGTTCCGTCGCGGCTCATTAGCGAGTCAGCCATAGTGTGCAGACGGCCAGGTAGTGCGCATTCATGTTTTTCGCTCTTTTTGTTACCTGGTCAAGTTAACGCTTTGCAATTATGGATACAAGGTTCCGCGGTTTTCCCGGCTGTCCGAAACCAAATCGTGAACAGGCATGCCCGGGGGAGAAGGCCGGAACCCCATGCCTTCACACCACGAACGGTCACTCTGAAACAGGGACAATCACGGGTGCTTTAACGGGCACCCGCGTGCGAGTGGGTTATGCAATTCGGCAGTACTGTGCGGCTTCTTAGAACGATGTTATTGGTTGGCTCGGTATCCTCCCCTGCCGCCTGCACTATACTGACAATCGAACTTGCACGCAGACTGATGAGGTAGAGCATCATAAGGGGACGCTGTATGGCTGGCCGACCGGATGTAGTGCTGTTCGATGTATTGGAAACCCTGATAGACCTGAACCCGTTGGCGGTGCGACTTGAGCAGGTCGGCCAACCAGCTTCGGTGCTGGGTCCGTGGTTCATGCGGTTTCAGCGCGATGCCATGGCAATGACGCTTGCAGGCGATGCTGCCCCCTTTGAGCCTTTTGCCCGGCAGGCGCTTCGCACCGAGACACAACACGCCCTCAGTGAGCGGGAAATCGACTACGTGGTCGACGGATTCGCTACCCTACCCACCTTCGACGACGCCAGACCGGCCCTGCAGACTTTGTCAGAAGCGGGGTTGACTGTTGGCTGTCTGACGGTGGGTTGTCCCGACAATACACGCCGTTTCCTCGAGAACGCCGGACTCGCCCGGTTTGTTGACCACGTTATCACTTCCCAGGATGCCGGTGTGTGGAAGCCTCACCCGGAGATCTACCGTTTTGCCGCAAAGCACGTCAACACACCCATCGAGCGCATGGCGCTGGTCGCCGTGCATGCCTGGGATTGCCATGGTGCCAAGCAGGCAGGCGCTTTGTCAGGGTGGTGTTCGCGCCTGGAAAACAAGCCGGGGGACGTATTCCTGACTCCGGATGTTATCGCCGACAGTCTGGTTGGCGTCGCCGACAAGCTACTGGCGTTGAATTAGCCAACTCCCAGGTTATTCCGGGTGATCTCGACTATCGTAGGCTGACTACATGATCTTCAGATCAGGGGACTGGACAGCGCTGCAGATCGTCGACGACCGGAAACCCGGACGGTACGGCAATCAGCCCCTGGCAAACTCCAGGTACCTGCTTGCTGCCTGCTTCTTTTCATCCTGGCTGTTGAGCAGCTCCAGACGTAGCCGGTCGATAATGCTGAAATAGTCTTTCAGGGGAGAGTCTTTTTCCCCGGAGTCCTTTGCCTGCTCTATAAAGGCCTGCTGCTTTTCCCGGATCTCATTGAGCTTGACCAGGGCCTTCTGAATGGCCTCTACCCTTGCGTCAACCGCTTCGCCCCCGGCCTGCCCTTCACGTCTGGTGCCACCCAGCGACGAAGAAACCGGCGGGGCCTGTTCCGTGTTCTGCTCAGCCAGGTCAAGTTCTTCCAGCGTGCGGACCTCGCCATCTGTTGTGAGATAGATGCCCGACGACTTGATCTGCCCAAGTGGCACCCCCTGTGGATTGGTCAGGGTGAAGCGGTCTTCCATACTGTCCACGTAGAGCGCCTGGACACCGACCTCCGCCAGGGAGCGCAGTTGTTGACCGTCTTCTGCCGTCTGCACCCAGACCGACAGGGACTGGAAGACCTCGTCAGTGGCATCAATCCAGCGGTTACCGTCATCATCGTAACTGGCCAGTTCGCTGAAACCGGAACCGGACTGCGGCCCGAACAGTTCGCTGCCATTGTCGACGTTACCGTTGCCATTGCGGTCAAATACCAGGTAACCGCTACCGCTGCCCAGGGACGCGTACTCACCGGTTTTGCCGTTGCCAGTCAGATCAAACTCGAAAAGGGTGTCGTTCAGGCGGGCAGTGGACGCTCCAAAGTTGATCACCAGTGGGTCAGTCAGGGGCCGTTCCTGAATCTGAACCAGTTCCGAGTACTCATAGGTCCTGGATTGCGACTGCCGGAGTGACAGGGTGAAGTCGATGGTTTCGCCATCCTCCAGTGTAATACTGCCAGTGGACGCCAGGTTGCGGGTCTCGCTCTCCGAGTAGAACAGGTACTGGCCCGCCGTCACTGCCAGGTTGCCCTTCACCTCGGCTCCGGCACCCTCGCCGAATGCCGACCGGCTGACGTTAAGTGCCTGCTGCCCCAGCAGGAAAAGCTCAGAGGATTTTTCCGCCAGTTCCGCGCTGGTAAATGATGCCGTCCGCCCATTACCACTGACCTGACTGGCGCTGCTGAAGGCCAACTGCTCCTGGCTGCTGTAGCGGTACGCCGCCTGCCGGAACAGGGACAACTCCGTTCCATTGACCTGCTGACCATTCTGCGGCGGCGCCGAAGCACTCTGGCTGATCCTCAGCTGGCTGGTATCCAGCACCGAAACCTGACGGGAGCTGCTGGAAAAGAGAGATATCTGACTGGATGAAATCACGGTGACCGGGCCTCTTGTAACCTGTATAGATTATCGGCAGCCCTGGTGATTCCTTGAACAGTTATATGAAAGCGTCAGCCTTGCCAAGACGGGTAAGCCCACCTACGTTGATAGGTATCCATTTCCACAGGAAGGTCACGCGGTATTCCTGTTCATTCAGTCAAGTAATCCGTTTTATTATCAGGAGGACGCCCTATGGATACCAGTCAGATTCGCAAACCCTCTGCCCAGACCGTGGGCATTTCAACGCTGGTGCTCAGCCTTCTCGGCGGGCTTGTCGCCGGGGCCTGGTACTACCAGGAGCATACAACCACCAGAACACAGCGGATCAAGCGCAGGGCCAACCGTCAGATCAAGCGGGTGCGGGGCCGGTTTCAGGATGATCATCTTTCCTCCGGCGCCAGAACCGGGTTGGCTATCGGCGCTTTGGGGGCGGCGGCAGCGCTTCTTCTTGGTGGCTCTGAGGTCTACCGCCGGACTCATAAGTAACCGGCGACTCTGGACCATCGTCCAGATTCCAACATCAGGGGGCGGATCTTGCCGTTTTCATTGCCGAAGTGCCGCGGGTCAGGGCAAGTGCACGTTTTGCCCCGTTGGTTACGGATTGAACGCTTACTCCAACAATTAATTCCTGTTTCAGATATGATGGATGTTTGACGCTGGCGATGAAGCCCCTACTGTTCTGGAGAACAAAATGAGCAAGAAACCCGCAAAAGCCACATTAACCGCTGCCACCATTGAGGAGCAGACCGCTGCTTTTTTAAAGTCCGGCGGAACGATTGAGTACGTGGGCAAGGGTAAAAGTGGACAGATCGCTTCTACAGGTTCGAAGCATATTAACCTGAAGAGCTGAACGTCAACAGAACGCGGCCCCTGGACAAGGGGGCCGGAATCAGCCTGAGCCGCCCTGCTCGGGCTCCCCTTTCCTGAAGGCCAGGTACCGCACTGTTCGCAGTACATGGACGGGTTTTGGCCTGGCGCTC
Source organism: Marinobacter lacisalsi (assembly GCF_042651045.1). NCBI lineage: Bacteria > Pseudomonadati > Pseudomonadota > Gammaproteobacteria > Pseudomonadales > Marinobacteraceae > Marinobacter > Marinobacter lacisalsi. The sequence continues at coordinate 14,661 of NZ_JBHSDI010000009.1, read as the reverse complement.
TCCTCCCTACCGGCAACGACCAGTCAGTGATCGAACCTGCCGTATGGCTGGTGTCATCTCGGCAATGGCCAGACTGACGATTTCCACTATCGGCGTCCTGACTTTGCCCCACCCTGCCTGTGATTTTCAATAGTTAAATCGGGTACTTCACTTGCAAGAAAGCATTAATGTGGCGCCTGTCCAATTTTTGAGGCGTCTTGTATCCGACGGTTTGCGCCAACGGTTGGCGGAAACTATAAAGCGGCGGTGGGATACTCTGCCCCCGAAGTGGTGCGGAGCCAGTAGTGCCCGGAGAATCATCGCCGCAACTCGAAGGACTGAGATTATGTCTAAACGTCGCCTCGACCTGAACCGCCTTACCGATGAACAGCTGGCTGAGTTATTCGACTTCACACAGGATGAAATCAACCGCTTCCTGAAAGCCAGATTTGGCCTGGGTGGCTTTGCAAGTCTGGACGCGTTCGTCGAGCGATTTCGAGTGCCCGAAGACAAGCTGACTCACCCGCGCTATGAGTATTACGTGGAGGAACAGACAGAACCCGGGGTAGATCCGATGGAGATCTACGGCCCCGAACCAGCCCTGGAAGGTCCCCCGGAATGGTCGCTGGCAATCGACCTGGTACCCAAACCGCCCCGGGGGGCTCTGTCACCTGTTCATTTGCGACTCGAGTACAAAACCATGGGCGGGGAAGCGATGGTCTCCGAGAAACACAGTATGCCCCTCGACCGCGAGACCAGTGTGACCATCGACCCGGTCGATCCGGAGACCAGGCTGTTTGTTGTCCCGGAAGATGCCCAGGGGCATAGGCTGCTGCCCCGACAGTCATTGACTTTAGAAGCGGACGAAAAGGCGTTTACCCTGAGGGCCCGGTTTGAGCTCGATACAGAGGTGCTGGAAGACAACCGGGGACGGGCCGAACCCGAGAAAAAACGTCGTTTGCAGCGCCGGGGCCGGTTCCGTTTGCCGCTCTGTCCGGAAGCTCGCTTTGATGACTTCGACCTTACCGTGGACCTGGTGGATTCAGCTGCCAAGGCCGAGGCGGTCATGGCCCTGCTGGGGCAGGAGGAAGGCACCATTCCGCAAACGGGTACACGCCAGCTGGACCCCGCCGACGAGCAAAAGCTTGAACAACTCACACGGTTCAACCTGACCGCCGGGGATCTCAAGTTCGACGGTGGCTTCGAATTTTCCCGGCCGCTACCTACCAGCGAAGACACCACGGTTCTCGGTTGGTTCTGGTTGCTCATGGGGCCGACTCTTACCGTGGGATTCCGCCGGGAGGAAGATCCCCAGGAGCCAGCCTCCCGCCTTACCTTGCTGATGCCCATGACAACCGCCGACGAGCATAAGCCCGGCTCCCGGGCCGGAAAAGGCTGCGGGCCGGATGACCGGTGTGGCGGCGGGAAGACTGATTACCCTCTGGACGTCGACGAGCAGACGCTGCTGGATCACCCCGACAGGTTCAGTGATGATCCAGGGCCATTTTGCCGCCCATTCGAAAACCCCAATCGAATCATGAGCGAGCGCAGCTTCCACACCATTTTGCGTGTGGAAGAACCGGACATCGCAAGTAACTCTCCCAAGCGCCCGGACTACCTGCTACTGCTTCCCGAGCAACACAAGGCCATCGACCATGGTTACCGTAAGCCTCGCACAAAGGGCCTGAAGGCACTGGACCGGTTCCTCCCCAACCCCCGGCCCGGGTCCAGCGTTACGTCCTTCTTCCCGAATCCGTTTCAGAAATCGTCCACCCGACAGCCGGCCGGCACTGGCAACCTGATTGACTGGGAAGGCGATCCAACCCGGCACCAGGCGCAATCCGTTGTTGGTGGACACATTCTCGAGTGGCGGGTGCAGACCCGCTCCAATGGTTATTCCCTGGGGGACGTGAAACGCACATTGACACTGGCGCCACGACAGACCCGCCGGATCGTCAAAGTGGACTGGGAACGGCGGGAGATCGCACGCCGGCAGGAGCAGACCATTTCTGACGATGAGTTTGCCCATGAACTGGAACGGGAAATGGACTACGGCACTGCGGTGGAGTCCAACCTGTCGGAGTGGAGCCGGGGCGGCTCGGAATCAAAGACAACCGGGGCCGCCGGCGGGCTCGGTTTTGCCAGTGGCGGGTTTGTGATTGGTGGAGGTGCCTCTCACGGACGCTCCAGCAGCAACTCATGGACACGGGGCGGACGCAGCATTGCCGCGACCGAAGAACAGAAATTGCGGGATGCGGTACGTCAGTACGGAGATTCGCTGAGGGCCCTGGAGAGCACTGTTGTCACCGAAGCTGAACAGGACGAAACAGTGGAAGGTGTTTCGGAGGTGGTCCGCAATATCAATTATTGCCACTCACTCTCCGTCATATACTACGAAATCGTGCGTCACCTGCGAGTGGACACGATGCTCGGCGGCGTCCGGGAATGCCTGTTCGTGCCCTTTGCCATTACGCCCTTTACTGAAGACCGTGTGCTGCGCTGGCGGGAGGTTCTCCAGCGTTATCTGCGCCCCTGGCGGATGCGCTGGGCCTTGCGTTATGCCGAGGAAATGGCAGCGGTGGCTGACACCAATCCCGACGACACCAGCGCACTGGATGAAGCCTGGGGGGATGTACCCGCCGGTGCACGCAAGGATCACGAACTGAACTACCTGTCCGGTTCGCTGTGGATTCGCCTGGGCATCGAGCGGCCACGGGAGGGCGAAGAGGCCGAGGAGCTGGAAGAGGCAGCCACCGAACGGCAGTACCGTGCGCGCCGTGAGAGCAATATCATTGATGCGTTTGCCAAGTTCGTTCCCCTGCTGGGCGATACCATCCAGGAAACCGCGCGTGACCTTAACCGGGCCGATGAGGCCCAGATTGATGATTACTTCCGCCGTAATGTGGCCCCCACCATGGCAAGAAACTGGGTCGAATTCCTGGAGCTTTTCGCCGGCGACGATTCCAGTGGTGAGCCCCTGCAGGGCGTGAACTTCACCCTGGCGTCCAGTTATCGTCACAAGGGCCTGCTACGTGTGGACTTCACATTGCCCACATCGGAAGCCGAAAACCTGACCCGTCAGGGTGTCGAATACATGACGGTCAAGGCACGGCCACTGGATCCCGACGACGAAGACAAGCAATCACTGCCACCGGGCTCGATAGCGGATTGTTCTCATGCCCGGATTCATTATGAAACGCGCCATGATACCAACCGCAGGGTCAGCTCCGATCGTCGCATGCGTAACCTGGTTCAGACGGGTTCCGGTAAGCCGAATGATCTGGGCGGTTTGTTGTACTTCAGCCTCAGCGCTTACGAGCGTCGGAACATGCGCGACGACATACAGGAGGCCTATGACGCCGTCCTGACTCACCTGAACAACAACATGCACCGTTACCACCGTGCCATCTGGCTGAGCATGGACCGCAATGAACTGCACACCATTCTGGATGGTTACGCCCTTTCCGACACCGACAGCCGCAGCCTGGCGTCCGTAGTGGAGCACCAGCCCATCGGGGTGCTTGGCAACAGTCTGATTTTCCGGGTCGCAGCCGGCGCCTTTGTGGGCGTGGACGACCATGAAAGTCTCGAGGAGGCCTTCAACTACTATAACGATGGCTCCCGCGCAGCCCAGCCCATGCGGGTAACCCTGCCCTCAGACGGGGTTTACGCCCAGGCCCTGATGGACCATTGTAATTCCTGCGAGGAACACCACGGCTCGACGGACTGGGTACTGGACCAGGAAGACCCGGAACTGGCGTCGTTACCGAACAATGTTCTTCAGTCCCGTCGTGAGCCGCCCGGGGATCTGACGCCCAGCAATTTCCCCAGCCCGATGATCAATCTACAGAACGCCCCGTCAGTTCCCGCAACCCAGGGACTGTCCCAGGCATTGTCCGGTGTCACCGAGTCTGGTGCCTTCCGGGATATGGCAGGGCTGGAAGGAACCCAGCAGAACGCCCGGGCCGGGATGGAACAGGCCGCCGGACTCGCCAGTCAGTTCGGCAAAACCGCTGCTGCCCTTGAAATGGAGAAGCAGAAGCGCTCCAGCACCGACCTGGATCAGTACCGGTCTGCGCTGGAACGTGGGGTCGAGAAAGGCTTCATGACTCAGGAACAGGCCAACGAGCGTTTTGACCAGCGGGCCGCCGAAGTGGCCGGTGCAGGTGACGACAATGACCGTCAGGAGCAAACCGACGCGCAGCTGAACAAGGCTCTGGACAAGAAGATCGCCAGTGGCCAGCCGTTCAATTACACCCGTATGGACGGCAACGGTTACAGCAGTGTCTCCTCTGGTGCTCCAGAGATACAACAGGCCAGTTTCCTCGACATTCAGGTTACGCCCCTGGTCCAGCATGTGAGCAACAATGGCCTGGTCAACACAGTTCCCGCCCGGTATCGGGATCATCGTCGTGCCTCCCAGACCCAGATAGCCAGGATTGGCCCCACCGGCATACCAGGCATCGATGCCGAACTCAGGGAAGCAGCCCGCGCTGCCAAATGCGAATACCATGGTGTTACCTTCAGCTCCACCCAAAGCCAGGAGGATCTGTTTTCCACATTCAGGTCATTCGTGGACCTGATCGATCCAGCGGTGGTGTCCGCTGAACGGGTTCATGGTTCTGGCAGCCTCGCTGTCGGCGACCGTTTCCGTTTTGTGGCCGAGCCGGATATCGATGGGTTTGAATTCGCCAGGGACGCAATGGCCAGAATGGCCGCTTACTCCTGGAGTGCCAGTATGGGTCCCGTAGGTTCCAGTCTCGTGTATCCGTTGGAAAAGGCGATCAGCGAAGTGGCGGACTACATGACCGTACGGCGCTTTGAGGTTGAGGTCATCACCCTGGAAGAAGGCAGTAATGAGATCCTCATGACGGTTCAGACTCTGGAGAACCATCCCTATGCCGGTCGGCGCTCCTGGCGCCTGAAACGGCTGGATGAAGAGAACCAGTGGCGCCTGGAGACTGCGGAGTTCAATACTTTCCCCTGGCTCATGGACTACCTCTTCGAGCATCTCGATGTAACAAAAGGTGGAGAGATGGCCCGCCAGACATGGGTCAGGTACCTGGAGATTTTCCTGGAGCAGGCCAACGCCACGGTAGAGGACGATTCCGATCTTGCCGGTGACACCCACTATACAACCCGTTCAGCAGTGAGGAACGGACAGGCTTGCCAGAATCTGCTCGAGCAATGGTCAGATCTCAAGGAGGAAGCCGAGCATATGAGCTCGAACCAGGGTAATGGTGGCGATGACAGCGGGGGCACTATTCTGGTTTAGCGGGTTGGCTTGCACTGACCCTGAAAGAACCTGTGCGACGCATGCGCAGTGCCAAGGAAGGTCACATCCGGTTGGTTACTCTTGCCGTAAAGGCTACTGGGCCTTATTGTGGCGCAGGCCCCAAAAAGCATCGTGCTGACCACGCAGGACTACAGTGCGGCGCCGGTTCTTTCAAAAAAACCAACAATGGAATCAGCAATGATCAAACTCCACGGCTTTTCCGCCAGCAACTACTACAACGTACCCAAGCTCGCCCTTCTGGAGAAAGGTATTGAGTTTGAGGAAGTTCTGTCTTACACCGGAGTCGGTCCAAAGTACAAACCCGAGTATCTCGACAAAAGCCCCCTGGGCAAGGTGCCGGCCCTTGAGACACCGGAAGGTTTCATCAGCGAATCCCGGGCAATTCTTGAGTATATCGAGCGGGCGCATCCGGAGCCTTCACTGCTTCCCGCCACGCCCTTTGGCATAGCCAAGGTGCAGGAACTGTCCCAGTTCATCGAGCTGTACTTCGAGCTGGTGGCCCGTCGCCTTATTCCGAATCTGCTCGGTGGTACACAACCAGATCCCGCTTTGCTGAAGGAGGTTGAAGCCAGCCTGAACAAGGCGGTCGCCGCGCTGCCAAAACTGTCGACCTTTGAGCAGTTCGCCTACGGTGACCAGTTTACCCTGGCGGATATCGGGGCCATTCTGAACCTTCCCATCGTGCGCAACGTTGGCAAAGCCTTCATGGACCGGGATCCCCTGTCAGAGGTGCCCGGCCTGGATGCATACTGCAAGCGCATGGAAGAAAGACCTCACGTCAAAAAAGTCCGCGCTGACGCCGCCGAAAACCGGCCGCATTTCATGGCGCACCTGAAGGAGCTGTACGGGTTCTGACAAACACCCGATACGCGGCACCGGTATCCTGAAAAAGCCCGGCCAGAGCGCAATCCCGCGACCTGGCCGGCGCTCATGTCGGAAAGACTGCGGTTGTTTGTTTGACCTCATTCAGGCTGGATCAGGCGCCATTTTTACGTAAGCAGGTTGATCCCGCCATTCAGCCACTTACCGGGTGATTTCCAGCAGCATCTCACTCCTGGCCAGATGGGACTTGTAGATTTCATAGTTGGTGTACTGGTCCAGATCCACATCCCATCCATAGGTGTTGTCCTCCGACGCCTGGATCAGCTCGCGATAGAGATCAGCGGATGCTTCATAGTCCACAGGCAAGCCGTGTCGTCCCTTCTGGTAATACAGGGCAAGGTGGGCCATTGCCAACCGATGTTTTCCGGCCGCCGCCTGCTTCAGATAGGTCATGGCCTTGTCGGGCATCTTATTTACAAGCGTGCGTCGTGACGTACCCTGCTCTGAGTACTCGACAACGGTCTCTCCCCTCAGGTAGATCAGATGAAGCTCCCATTGTGCTTCGGTATGGCCGGCATCTGCCGCATCGTGGAACAAGGACACGGCTTCCTCAACATCATCATAACCACCCAGCTTGTTGAGCTGCATGGCAAGCTGGTAGGTGGACTCTACATCCCGGGTTTTAACACTGTCGCGTAAAGCGGTTTCGTCATGAATCCTGCCCCCCACCGAATCAGCCATCCTCTGGATATAATCAAGATCCCGCTCAAGCCGGGCGATCGAATAACGATTCGGGAATCCCCGGTCATGTCGGTAAGCTTCAATGAGCTTGTCGATCATCTCACGGGCCTTTCGATAGTCCCTGTCGAAGCCGTAGTGACCCTGAAAATAGCCAGAATACAATTTTTCCAACGCGCGGATGTCGCCGTCATTAGCCGCCTCCCGGAGTATTGCCTGCCCCCTCTGCACGTCCCGGGGCATCCCGTCGCGGCCATAAATCAACAGGTCGCTGGCTTCGTGGTAGGCCTGCTCGTGCCCCAGGGCCCCGGCGCGCCCCAACAACTCCAGGCCCTTCTGCCTCACAACGGGTCTGGCTTGCCAGGCGGTCGCGAATTGCCGGCCCAGAAAAACCAGCGTGTCCACGTCCTCGTACCTCAGACCTTCCTGCCAGCGGGTAATCTCATCAATTCTGTCCTGATAGTTCACCGTCTGATCCATCGGGTCAGTGGACAGAGCCCTCTTGTAGTAGGTTTTGGCACGTTCCAGATCCACATCGAACCCAGCACTACCTCGTGATAAGTGCTGCGCGATGGTTACCAGAGCCTGGTGATTGCCCTGATCAGCCGCTTTCCTGAGCCAAGACCGGTAACCCTCCAGGCCCCCCGACGGGGCCTCGGTTGCAAATTCATGACGTAACACAGCTGCAAGACGCCATTGCGCGTCTGGCTGTCCATTTCCGGCAGCCTTTTCGAGCCAGATACGTGACTCCTGCTCAGATGTCCCGTCGCTCTGCATCTCTCTGTACAACAGGTACTGGGCTTCTCCGTTCCCCTCTTTTGCCAGCCGCATCAACCAGAACCTTTTTTTTGCTTCATCCCGGTTCATGTTCACCGTCTTCCACAAGGCGGTCTCGTTTCCGTCAAGAGCCGCCAGTTCATACCAATGTTCAGCAGGGTATTTGCCCAGGTATGGACTCGTTTTGGCCTCGATCGACTCTGCCAGGCATACCTGTGCCCCGGCGTGCCCCGCTATTGCGAAAGGCCGGCAAATCAGAGTGTCCGGGTTGACCAGAAACAGGCCGGCAAGCGCTGCCATCGCCAAACCGACTCCGACTCTCCGCCAGTAGCCAAACAGGGAAAACCACAGTGCTGGCAGCCGCCCTCGCCAGTAGCACGCAAAAAAGAACAGCAACACGGCAAGCAGCACCAGGCCATAGGCTGCGGCTCCGGCACCCGAAAGGCCCACCCCCAGCCAGGCATCAAGTACACTGCCCCGTTCTGACTGGCCTTCGCCCGCCAGAAAATAGATTGGCTGCAGTGCTGCCCACAGTGGCAACAGAGTCAGTGCCAGTAGCAATAAAGTCCGCGCCCGGCGGCCCCGCATGCGGTCAAGCAATACCGCCAGGCCCTGCGCAACAACCAGGCACAGAGCAGCGTATAGAAGCCCCGGTAACAGCAGCATAAGTGCGATGGCAGGACTGGCTTCGGTGATACGGAAAGTGCCATGAAGGCCGAACAGGATTATCGCCAGCGGCGGCGCCACACCAATTGCCAAAACCAGATAGATCGGGGCGGGAACCGTGTGGATAAAAGCAATGAAAAGCAGCCACCGTATGGGGGCACGGCGAGGTCTTTTGCTCGAATTCTGGGGGCTGGACTGCCGGTTCACGTAACCACTCCCTGGCTTTTACTTGCTCAATATTGACCCCGGTAGCTTTGCATCGTGGGGTTCAACGTTCTGTGGAGGCTCAGTTCCCCCACAACCAAACTGCAATCAATGTATGAGGGTAAACGTTGCTCCCGGAAAGATCCTGAATCTGGTTCGTTCGTCAGGGAGAGGTGTCTTGAAATGCGACGCAAGTCGTCCTTTTTGGGGTCCGTTACAACCTCTTTGCCCCATAATCAGCGAGACCAGTGCCCGTCTCAGCCGAACCACCTCACGCCGTCGAGGCTGCTCGGTCACCTGATTCCGGGATATGACGGCATCTTCAGATAGAGATCGCTTAGACCTGGGAGACAGACTCCCTGAAGACACCGCATCCGTTTGCCCTCAGAGCTCCCATGACTAAGACCGTTTCTGAAATGAATATATGTACCATGCATCTTATTGAGACCTGAGAATTGCCCTCTTATACTTTGATCAGGGCCATGCTTCGGTAGCTCTGTGTCTTCGCGAAATGCTCAATCTCTCGGAGCGCGGATTTTCCGAATGCCTCCAGCCTTCATGGCTGTCACAATCCCGCCCGCGAGATACCACGCCTGACCCTGCAAGACCTGACGCTGTTGCCGAACGGAAACATTCTCGAAGCGGAGGCGCAGCCATGTCTGGCAAGAGATCGGGATGGGCAACATTCGTGTTGCTGGGGAGTGTTCTCGCCATGGTATCCCCCGGCCACGCACAGGATCTGTTGGAGGTTCGCGATATGCATGGACGCGTAGTGAACAACGGCGAGATTGATCTGGTTGACTGGGAAGGGTTCATTGCCAACCCGGCGATCAGGGTCACGGTTGATCCTACCCAGGACGTGAACCTGCCGGCCAGCGTGACATTGACCGTGAACAGCGCATCCATTGTTAACCAGCAATTCTACTTCAACTGCGACAATGTGGTGCAGGCTCAGTGTCATAACAGCGATGTGGGGACCGGAGGCCCGGAGAAGATCCTTAACTTCAGCAACAGGGACGCGCAATCCTTTTTCGTTTCCATTTGGCCTGATCGTGACGACAGGGACGAAAACGTGACCCTTTCACTGGCATTTGGCCCCAACAATCAGAATGAGACCCTGAACATCCCTGTCCATGTCATCGACCAGGACAGGTTTGCCCGTCAGTCGGAATTCCGGATCGACATCGACTTTTCCCGGGACGAAGACGGGTTTGACTGGTTTGACCGGTCGCGGCGTGTCGCCGTCCAACAGGCCGTGGACGACTGGGCCTATTTCCTGGATGACATGAACCTGGACGGGGTGCCGGCTGGTGCCCAGACAACCCTTGCCTGGCCCCACAAGCGCGGGTTCCACGAACATTGCGGTGAACGCCGCAAGTCGTATCAGAACGACGACGCCTATACGGGGTTTCTGCTCTATGCCTATGGCATCCGTTGTGAGGCGGACGGGCATATCTGTAATCCATGCAATGCCACTAACTTCAACTGCAATCCACCGGACAGCATCCGGTCTGGTGGGGCCCCGATGTCAGACGACCCCAATCAGGTCCAACGGCGCGACGGCCAGAAGCTCAAGCCGTTGCTCTGGCGGTCCGGGGTCATCGATCTGGAAATCGACGGCAACTACGATCGCGGGGGCTGGGCCAGGGTGGTGTCAGGGCCTCGCTGGTTCCAGATCGACAACCGGAACATCAATGACCTCTACTCCGTCTTCCGGCACGAACTCGGCCATGCGCTGGCCTTCAACCGCAACTATCGGGGTTTCAAACCCGGCGATAGCATGTCTACCCCGGCTGTCAGGCGCTACTACGGCAGGCCAGTGGAAACCAATGATGATGACCATTTTTTCCAGGCTATTGATCCCGCAAGCCTTCACGGCGCCTTCGGAAACGAATACCACGGCCGCGTCCCGCCCCGTCGTTGGCTGATTACCAAACTGGATCTTCTGCTACTTGAGGCCGTTGGATATGAGTTGCGGGAGACCACGGCGACAGCCGAATTCCGGATTACCACAAACTCCCTGCCCCAGGGGCGGATTGGCGAGAGTTATGAAGCCATGCTCGAGGCCAGAGGGGGTGTACCGATCTACGACTGGCACCAAACCTCTGACCTTCCACAGGGGCTGTCTGTTGACCGTCGCACGGGACGCATTACAGGAATCCCTGGCAGTCCAGGCAGTTTCGAGGTGACTGCCGCCGTCTGCGATGGTAGTCCGGTTCCCGGCGGCCGGTGTACCCGAAAACACGTAACCCTGGAGGTGGCCCGACTCGGCGGCGGCGATGACGGCGACGACAGGGGGAACTGCATAGAGCAATGCAACACTGACCGTGATCAGTGCATGGCAGACGACCAGCTGCCTGCCAGCGCCTGTGTTCAGGTTTTCCGTCAGTGTCTGGAGTTATGTCGGTAGTGGCCTGTGCCGGTTCGTAATCTCTGTCTGAATCAGGAGTAAGCCGTCATGTCGGAGATGCAACCCAAGCTCACTGGGAGGTCAGTACCGTCGGTGCACTGGACAGCCGGGTAATCGGCGCCATTGACCTGTCCACGGTCGTCGATACGCCCATAAAGCCGTTGAATGCCGCGCAGGTCGCCGGCAACCCCATCACCTGCCCTGCCGGCCGGGGATGGTCCAGGCCGAGGGCATGGCCGATCTCGTGGGTCAACGTCCACAGGGGCATTAAACAACAGCAGGGGCGAAAGCCCTTGCCGTTTCCACGCCCGGTGGCCACTTACCGCCAGCCCACCACGTTCCGGAGGCTTTGCAGCATGGCCCGGACAAGCTGTCGCCTTGCTTCCTTCTGGTCCCGCTGCACCTGCTCAAGATCAATGCCTCCGCACTGGTCCCGGTATCTGGCCGGAATAGAGTCACCAGGTGCATGGCTGCCAGCGATTTTCTCTGCCTGGTCACTGCGCCTGTGTTCGGACCTGGTGTTGCCATAAATGTGCTTCGAATACCCTGATACGATCATGTCTCTGCCCCTTTGGCACCGCCCCGGAATCCGGACGGCGCGGTTGTCTCATCGGTTCAGATACATGCTAATATTCTTCATTACTGCAAACTATTCCCTAATGGTGCACACAAACTTTGCAAAAACGAACATCAAGAAAAAGTGGTAACCCTGACACAGCCGCCGACAAGACACGCAGCAACCTTGCCTGGAACGACTTCGAAGCAATCCTGGCCATCGCCACTGCCGGCTCTCTGTCTGGCGCGGCGCGTGGCCTGGGGGTCAGCCATGCCACTGTGTTCCGGCGACTGGGTGATATCGAGAAAAGACTGGGCGTTACCCTGTTCGAGAGGAGCCGCACCGGCTACCGGCCCACCGTTGCCGGGGAGGAGCTTGCCGATACGGCCCGTATCATGGACGAGGCAGCGCTGGCCGCAGAGCGCAAGGTTGCCGGCCGGGATCTTGAGCCCACCGGTGAAATCTGGGTTACCACGACAGACTCCCTTCTGATGGGACTCTTGGCACCACTGTTCACAGAGTTCCGCGAGAAATACCCGGGGATTGTGCTGGACGTTGCCGTCTCCAATCAGTTGTTCAACCTGACGCGCCGGGAAGCGGATGTCGCCATTCGCCCCTCGAATCGCCCCCCGGAAAACCTGATCGGCCGACCGCTCACCACCATTGGCCAGGCCGTATACGCCCATCGCAGCTTCGGCCTGCCCCCGGGTGCGCCGGTAGACTCCCTCATCGGCCAGCCCTGGATCGGCGCCGGGCCACGACTCCAGGACTCGGCGCTGGACCAATGGATGGACAACCATCAGCTGAAGCCTTCCTGTGTCTACCGGGTTGATACGCTGGTCAGCATCCTCAGCGCTATTCGGTCCCGCATGGGGCTGGCGGTGTTGCCATGTTATCTGGCGGACGGAGACCCGGACATCATCCAGCTCACCGACCCCATACCGGAACTGGAATATGGCCTGTGGTTCCTGATGCACCCGGATCTTCGGGGTGTGGTACGGATTCACGCGCTGATGGATTTCCTCACCGACGTAGTCCGGGCCAGAAGTCAGCGCCTCGCGGGCACATCGTTATTGTCGGGCAGCCGATAAGGATGGCAGGTCCCGGTCATGCGCTCAGGGAAGCCTGGCTATGATCGGCAATAGCGGTATTACCTGTTGTGCGGAATCGGGAACAAGCGTAGGCACTTCGTTAAGTCGCAGGTATCAGAGCTGCCTGCACAGACAAATGGGAGAGTCGTGAGATAGGAACAGTCAGCCCGTTTTTGAGGCTGTTGAGGCTGTAGAAAAAGTCCGAAAATCCCGCTTCGGGTTTGGTAGCATTGAGTCATCGCAGGCCGACAAGGACCCGTCCCATGCCCCGTTTCAGGCACTACAACTACGACCAGGATGCGATGGTCGTGATCAACTATCAGGAACAGCTTCAACCAGGCACTTTTGAACACGCGGTGCACTACCTGATCGAGCACAAGCTGGACCTGTCAGTCTTCCACCCCAAGTACCGCAACGACGACACCGGCCGGTTGGCCTACGATCCGGCCATCCTGCNATCACCTCTAGCCGCGAGATGCAGTGGTGCTGCGAGACCAACATCATCTTCAAGGCCCTGTCCTGCGATACCGTTCCGCACTTCACCACGCTGGCAAAGTTCGTCAGCAGCCATGCCGACGAGATTGAGGAACTGTTCGAGCAGGTACTGCTGGTGTGCCACGAGCAAGGCCTGTTGGGTAACGAACTCTTCGCCATCGACGGCTGCAAGATGTCCTCCAACGCCGCCAAGGAGTGGTCCGGCACCTTCAAGGAACTGGGCGAGAAGCGGGACAAGCTGCGACGATTGATCCGTCACCATTTACTGGAACACTACGAGCGTGACGAGGCGGAGACCGAAGCCGAACTGGACCGTGATATCCGTCGGGCAAAGACCATCCTCTCGCTGGATGAATCGCTGAAGAAAGTGGACCGTTTCCTAAAGACGAACCGCCCAAGGATGGGCCGGGGGAAGCGGAACAAGGAAGTGAAGAGCAATATCACCGATAACGAAAGCGCCAAGATGACCACCAGCAAGGGCACGATCCAGGGCTATAACGGCGTGGCTACCGTGGACAGGAAGCACCAGATCGTGATCGACGCCCAGGCTTTCGGCGAAGGCCAGGAACACCACACCCTGCAACCGGTGCTGGAAACCGTCGAAGCCCGCTACAGGAAGCTGGGCATCGCCGAGAGCATCTACCAGCAAGGCACGATCGTTACCGCCGACACCGGCTTCGCCAACGAAGCCAACATGAAGTATCTGCACGACCGACAGATCAACGGCTACGTACCGGACAACAAGTTCCGCAGCCGGGACCCGAAGTTCGCACACCAGAAAGACAAGTACGGCAAGCGTCATCAAAACCAACCCGATACCGGCTGGAAGGACACCATTCCGGCCAGTGAGTTCCAGTTCGATCCGGTCAACCTGACGTGCATCTGTCCAACGGGCGAGTCCCTCACCTACCGGGGCCAGCGGGAAGCCGAGAACGGCAAGACCCGGATGCACTTCGAAGGACGGCTACTTCAATGCCGGCACTGTCCCAAGAAGCACCGCTGCATGCAGAACCCGACCTCAGCAGATCACCGCAATGGCTCTGGTCGACAGGTATCGTTCACCATCGAGAACAAACGCCTGCCCAACTACACCGACTGGATGAAACACCGGGTGGACAGTCAACAGGGCAAAGAGATTTACAGCCACCGGATGTCGGTGGTGGAGCCGGTGTTCGGCAACATCGGCACCACCAAACGGTTGAACCGGTTCAGCCTGCGGGGCAAGAAGAAAGTACAGGGTCAGTGGCAGTTATACTGCCTGGTGCATAATATCGGGAAGTTGGCGAACTACGGGCAGTTGGCGGCATGATATTTGGGGCAAAAGGGCTGAGAATGGGCCGTCTGGAAGCCGGCAGTACGGGCCTACGGAGCGCCCTGAAGCCGAAACTGCCTCCCATGCACCGGAATCTGGAGAACCGTTCCGTTGACGGGCGGGTCAAAAAATTTAGCAGTCAGGTGCTGGGAAAGGCCCCGAATCGGGTTTTTCTACAGCCTCGTTAACGGCTTTTGCACCAGTAGGCGGGTGACCCGTCCTAAAATACGTTGACGGTTTTTGTTGAAGCCAGCGCCTTATGGGGGCTGGCTTTTTCATGTACCTCTTGGGGCGTTTTCATGCCCAGGCTGAGGT